>JBGCDW010000035.1:0-90854 GCA_045105775.1 Aureispira sp. | reverse complement strand
CGTCTCGTACACACCTGCTATATCCTTAAAATGACCATTGTTTACAGGCTCGGCAAAGGCAGCTACTTCTACTGCATAATTACTTTTTTGTGCATAAAGCAAACTCCCCAAGGAGATGATGATCGTTATTAGAATACTTTTTAACATCGGTAGTATTTTTTATAGCGTTTTAGTTAAGAAGGATTTCCTTATTTCGGCCCAAATTTTTCCTCATAAAGAGCCTTGAGCGCCAACATTTCATCTCTATGCTCGGCTGCCGTTAAGAAATCCATATCTTTGGACGCACTCTTCATTTTCTTTTTAGATTGTTCAATGGCCTTGTTCAATTGTTCCTGATTCATGTATTGTACAACAGGGTCAGCAGCAAGGTTATTGGCTGCATCGTCTGATTGTAAGTAATTTTTGTTGTTGCCTACTACTGTTTGCTGCATGATCTCTTCCTTCGATTTGCTAATTGTTGTAGGAGTGATGCCATGCTTTTTGTTGTAATCCATTTGGATTTTTCGGCGGCGAAGGGTTTCGTCAATCGTGGCTTTCATAGAGCGTGTTATTTTATCGGCATACATAATTACACGGCCATTGACATTACGAGCCGCACGTCCTGCTGTTTGCGTAAGCGAACGCTCATTTCTAAGAAAACCCTCTTTATCAGCATCCAATATGGCTACCAAAGCCACTTCAGGCAAATCCAGTCCTTCTCTCAATAAGTTAATTCCAATTAGAACATCATAAACACCTAGACGCAAATCGCGCAAAATTTCTACTCGTTCGAGCGTGTCAATATCAGAGTGAATGTACTGACACTTGATATTGAGGCGAGAGAGATATTTAGACAACTCTTCCGAACTACGTTTGGTGATGGTTGTAATTAAAACACGTTCATCATTTTTGACACAATTGTCGATTTCCTCTAGCAAGTCATCAATTTGGTTGAGGCTTGGACGCACATCAATATTAGGGTCTAACAATCCTGTTGGACGAATAATTTGCTCCACAATGGCTCCTTCTGTTTGTTGCAATTCATAATCAGCAGGTGTTGCACTCACATATAACACTTGATTGGTTAAGCTTTCAAATTCACTAAAGTTGAGCGGACGATTATCATAGGCAGAAGGCAAGCGAAAACCATGTTCGACTAGCGTAGTGGTTCTGGCGCGATCCCCTCCATACATGGCTCTAAATTGTGGTAGTGTAACGTGGCTCTCATCAATAATGATGAGATAGTCGTCGGGAAAATAATCCAGCAAGCAGAAAGGACGAGCGCCTGGTTGTCTACCGTCAAAAAAACGAGAATAGTTCTCAATACCAGAACAATAGCCGAGTTGACGCATCATTTCCAAATCCAAGGTTACTCGTTCTTGTATACGCTGCCCTTCTTCGTATTTGTGCTCATCATTAAAAAACTCAATTTGCTCGTGCAGTTCATCCTCTATCTCTCTAATAATGTCTTTCATTTTATCCTTCTGTGCCACATAGAGATTGGCTGGAAAAATGGCAATGGCATCTAGCTTTTCAATACTTTTGCCCGAAGAAATTTCAATGCGCTCAATTTCTTCAATCTCATCTCCCCAAAATGTAACTCTATAGCCATCCTCGCTGTAAGGCAAGTTGATATCAACAGAGTCGCCTCTTACACGGAAGGTTCCTCTCGTAAATTCCAATTCTGTTCTAGAGTACAAACTATCTACCAACATGTAGAGCAATTTGTTTCTGCTGAGTACTTGCCATGTTTTTAATCGAATAACACTATTCTTATAATCATCGGGATTGCCCAAACCATAAATACAAGAAACGGAGGCGACTACAATAATATCGCGTCGGCCAGAGAGCAACTGAGAGGAGGTGCGAAGTCGCAATTTGTCAATCTCTTCATTAATAGCTAAGTCTTTCTCAATGTAAGTATTGGTTGCTACAACATAAGCCTCTGGTTGGTAATAGTCATAATAAGAAACAAAATACTCTACAGCATTGTCAGGAAAAAACTGCTTAAATTCTCCATACAGTTGTGCCGTCAGGGTTTTGTTGTGAGAGAGTATAATGGTTGGTCGCTGTGTTTTTGCAATAACATTGGCCATGGTAAAGGTTTTACCAGAGCCTGTTACTCCTAGCAAACATTGAGCACCCTCATTAGATTCAATACCTGCCACTAATTTATCAATAGCTTGCGGTTGATCGCCCATTGGTTGAAAGGAGGAATGTAATTCAAATTTCATATGTTGCTTGGTATTAGATATGTACAAATGAGATGCAAGACTAAATTCCTTTAACTAAGTTGGTGTCTGCTCTAGTCTGTCACAAAAATAAAAAATGCCTTTCTATTTAAGAAAGGCATTTTCAATTCTTTAATAAGAATTTAATTTCAATTACTTATCCGCTACTAAAGTTGCTTGAGCTTTGGCAGGGGCAACAGCAGCACTAGACTTTTCGTCCATTTTTGCTTTAGACTTTGTGCATGTTTTGCCAGCCGCTTTAGACTTGCAACAAGCTTTGGTAGTAGCAGGACTAGCTGTTTTGCTTACAGTAGTTGCTTTAGCACCTTGAGTAGACTTTGAACAAGCTTTGCCAGCTACACTTTTAGAACAAGCTTTGCCATTTGCCGCTTTAGACTTGCAGCAAGCTTTGGTAGTAGTAGCTGTACTTACAGTAGAAGCGGTAGCAGCTTTAGATTTTGTACATGTTTTAGTAGGTGTGTTGGCAGCAGCAGCTTTAGCTGTAGCGTATGGACAACCTTGAGCAGAAGCTGTTCCGATTGCAGCAAAAGCAAACAATACAAAAATCAAAAATAAATTTTTCATAGTTTGTTGAATTAAATGTTTTTAATAGTTGAAGTTGTTTAAAAATGGAATTGTGTTAATAATGAGTACTAATTTGGTTCTAATCAAGGCACTCGCAAAGCGATCTGCGTAGGTTGTACCTAAAAGGTACAAAAGTCCTGCATATTTGGTTCATAGCAGCGCTATGGAGCTAATTTTTAACGATGAGTAGGGCAAAATTAGCTTTCATTAGTGACATTAGGCTAAATTTAAAGAACTTCGTTAACAAGGTGCGATGAAACACAACCCTAACTTATAAATTGTGGACTTTTCTGACAAAAAATGCCAAAACATCTAAAAAGTATTAACGCAAATTAATACAATTCTAATGATAATACAAATTTAGTAAGCTGTTAACAAAAGAATAAGACAGAGTACTGACGTTGTAGTAATGCCTGTTTTTTAGCATGGTGTTGTATTTAGTCTTTTAGATCTATTGCTTTTTAGTAGGGCTTATTCATTATCGTTTTGGCGGTTTGTAATACATCAAAAATTGTTGTGGATCTGTTTCTTTGAGCACTTTTTGCAAGATTTCTATGTCAATGGTACGTGCATCAGCATTGGGTTGTGTTTTTTTGTATTCTTTGCGCATAGCGTTTACATAGGATTGTACCATTCTAAAACCGAGCCAAGAACCACTGTTTCCTGGCAAATCCAAGTGTGGTTTGAAAGGGCCTTTGATAATAAATTTATTAATTTTTTTAGTCTCACTCTCGTACATCAACTCTTCATTACTCAAGTATTCATACAAATTGAGTTCTCCCTTGGTCATGTAAGCCATTTGGAAGCTAGAAAAACCAAATTTGAGGCTGTCTGCTACCGTAGGCAGTAAAATATCAGATAAATAAAAAACTTTACCATTATAAAGCATCAAATCTAGCAAATGGGTGCCCCCCGATGCCCCATAAATCATTAATAGGTTTTGCGCCACTGCATCTGCGGCCTTTGGAACTAAGTGTGCCTTGGTACAAGTGCGTTGGTCATATTGTGGTATTTTGAGAAAGGTATAAGGGGCATAGCACTGCCCTAAGGCCATATCCAATGGCAAGCCAACAAAACCCGACTCCAATACAGCTAGGCGATCACCGTGATAATCGCACAAATAGGTGTAGGCTTTGTCGAGTGGTGGTTGTTCTGGAAAGTAATAGCTGTAATGGGTGGCTAATTCATTCAATTGTGCTTTTATTGGAGCCAAGCTATCAAAAACCTGTTGAATGGTATCATATGTGTAGCGGGTATCGGGGTGGCGCAAAAATCCCTGCACACGATTTAGACCCATTGGGTTGTCTACCGAAGCATTGAGAAAAGCTTGTAAATATCCTGTTGTAAAATCGGGATAACTTTCTTTTAGTTTTTTTAGGTTAGGTTCTAATTGAGCCGTATCTAGTTTAAAAAATAATTGATCGAAGCGCACGAGTTCCACATTTGCCTTTATTCCTTCTGTATTTGGAAGGTATTGTTGTTCTACTATAGTAGACTCACAAGAGGAAAGTAGCCCAGAAAGAAAGCTTATTATAAAAAAAGCATTCATTATTTTGGGTGTCTGCATATTGTTTATGATTTTGTTTTATCAAAGTGTATATTCTATCGAAATAGAGGGTATAAAAATAACTCAAATACCAAGGCAACAAGATAAGCAAATAGCTGTTTTGTTGGTATTCTTTGGTTAAAGTTATGTTTTAGCTTACTATCTTCCCTCAAAAAAGATCTATTTAATCATTGAGAAATGGTGATAAACTAATTAGGAATTTATACAGTGCCATTTCAATACAAAAAGAATGTTTATGTTACGAAAAATTGCCATTATAACGATTGTATTAGCACAGGTAGTATGTGCCGAGGGCCAAGGGCTCAAATTTGGGGTACATGCCGACCCTTATCTCTCTTTTCTGACGAGTAACTATTCTAATGTAGAAGCAGCAGGAGTTAATTTTGGACTTGCTTTGGGAGTAGAAGCAGCTTATGAATTTGATGGAACAGGCAACTATGCCTTAACATTTGGACTTGATTTTCAAGTAAACAATGGAGGAACATTGCTCTACAAGTATGGAGGAGCTTTTTTGCCCAATACACAATTTGACAATAGAATTGAGTTTAGAAATAATAATGATGAGGTACCTACTAGTACAACAGGCATCCCTATGCAGGCATATACTAAAGTGAATCACCGTATCAATTATATTGGTATTCCTGTAGGTTTAAAATTGAGAACCAATGAATTAGGTGACAGCTATATACGCGCGTTTTTCCATATTCCAGTGGTGCAATTGATGGTGCCATTGACGGCGGGTGCCAAGATTTTTGCCCCTGATGCGAGTGCGCCAGGTTATTTGGATGATAATAGTGCTGTTCGTTATGGTATTCCTCAAAGCACAGAATCTGTAACAGAGCGCAATACTTGGAGCGATGTTACGCCATTTCAGTTGAGCGTAGGTGCTGGAGCAGGTGCAGAAATCGCACCCAATTCGGATGGTGGTTTGCGTATTTATGCAGGGGTTTATTACCACTATGGAATTATTGATATCACCAATGGCTTTGGAGGCCCTATTTCTTTCTCTTCTCCTGATAATCCCAGTACAGTGATTTCAGAAACACAAAGTAGAAACCCTGTCAATGCCTTAAACAATGTTGCCCTTCGTTTGGGAGTCGTATTCTAGCATATTTTTTAATGTACTTTATTGTAAAGTAGGTGTATCATTGTGTTGGTACACCTACTTTTTTTATGCTAAATCATTGATTTCTTGCTCTGATATAAAGACAAAGGTTCGCTCTTTGATGGCCTCATAATGCTCTGGATGATCTCCAACCAAGAGATGCGTGGTGTGTTTGGTGATTTCAGATTCAATGCTCCAGCCCCTTTTTGTCAATTGTTCCAGATGGCTCCGTGTAGCAAAAGAAACCAAACCCAAAACAACAATAGATGCGTGTTCTTTGGTGAGTGCTGGGGGGCTTGTTGGGTTCTTGGCCAATAGTTGTGTACGTGCTAGTGTCCGCACGTTAGCTTGCTCGTGTTGTAAGCCCTCTAACAATTCTATAGCTGTCAATTGCTCCAGTGCTTCCTGGTCTTTCCATTCTAGGGCTAAAAAAAGCCTTTTTTCTTGTTCCGTGGCATTTAAAAGCTCGTGTTGTATCAATGCTTCTAGTTGTAATAATTCCTTAGAGGCATTATTTCCTACGCTCAAATAGGACAAAGCAGGCAGTTGTTTTAGCAATGCGGTCAGGGCTTCTATTTCCCAGGGGTTGTCTTGAATATACAAACGTTGCAATTGCTGCAATTGGGCAAAACTATTGGGCAGTGTTCTAAGTTTATTTTCACTCAA
Organism: Aureispira sp.; assembly: GCA_045105775.1. Lineage (GTDB taxonomy): Bacteria > Bacteroidota > Bacteroidia > Chitinophagales > Saprospiraceae > Aureispira. The sequence continues at coordinate 84,721 of JBGCDW010000035.1, read as the reverse complement.
ATGCAAACTTTCCAGTTGTGTCAGCGCAGACCAATCATCGGGGAGAGTGGTCAAGGCATTGTTATCCAAATTCAACTCTTCTACTTGTTCCAATTGTAGTACGGCACTAGGAACTTGCCTAAATTTAAAATCGCTTAAATCGAGTGTTGTTACCCCCGTATGTCTTCGCTGCAAGAGAAAGGGGAGCCAATATTGTTGTATTTCTACGGTTCCAAAACGCACTAAGAAATCTAAAAAAGCTTGTTTTTGGATCTTATCCAAGGGGAGTTGATGAATGCCCACTGCGAGTTCTGTATAATCTACAGCAGGCGTTTCTGCTGTTAAGATGCCCTGCTGGAATAATTGATAGATGGGCAAAGAGGCTAAGGCAAATAAATTGCCCAACGAAAGCAGATGGGGCATATTTGTTTGGAGAAGCTGTGTGACTTCTTCTACTAGTGTGATTTTTTTTTCTTTTAAAAAACGCTGTTGCAGCCAATATACGGTTGTTGCCAAATCATCCTGCCACCCATTACTTTTTAACAGCTCAAAGGCCAATAGAACATTGTTCCAATCGGAATGATAAGCTAGGGTTTTGAGATGGATAATATCAGAAGATGTATAAGGCATGGTGCTTATGGAAAGATGCAACTATTCACAAAAAAAGGAGTTTATCAAAAAGGAAAAGGTATTCTTACACAAACAGGAGTATTTCAAAAATAAATAAAACTCTATAAACTAACAACATAAACCAACTTGGCGCAGTGGTTTACCGTAGATTTCAGCAGTTTTACATTCTACTATCTCCATTCTTACGAGTAAACTTATTATGAAAAATATAGTTGCGATACGTCTATTGTTACTGGCCAATTTTATTTCAGGAATAGCCCAAGGAATCAGTATGATCTCTATTCCTGCCTATTTTGCCCAAAGTGGCCAATCCAATTGGTTTAATATAGCTTATGCAACAATTACCATTGGAAGTTTATTCTGGTCGCTGTATGCAGGAACATTAATTGATAAATACAATAGGAAGCATATTTTTTTGGCATTGAATATTGTGAATGGAATTGCTATTGGAACGATTGCTTATTTGGAATATAATGAAATTGTTCGTACACCAATCTTAGCAGCCAGTGTTTTTGCCCTTACATTTTGGAATTACAATTTGCATTATCCTTGCTTTTATGCCTTTATGCAAGAAATTAGTGAGCGAAAACATTACAACAAAATTGCCTCCTATATAGAAATACAGAGTCAAATGGCAACGGCTTTGGCAGGAGCAACAGCTGCACTGCTTATTGGTGGTGGTATTCATACAACTTGGTTTTCTATTGCAATAGAACCGTGGAGTTTGTATCAAATATTTGCATTGGATGCCACCACTTACTTTATTGCTTTGACTATCATTTACAGCATTCAGTACATTCCTATGACTGAGCGTTCAGAGGAGACGGGCTCTGTTTGGACACGCCTAAAAACGGGTTATCAGTATCTTTGTGATCGTCCCTATGTCTTTTTATTTGGTGCAGTGACCCATGCTGTATTTATAGTAACCTTGCTCCATGTATTTAATTTAGCCCCTTTGTATGTCGCTCAGACACTAGAACAGTCTTCACAAGTATTTGCTATTTCTGAACTGTTTTATGCAATGGGAGCTATTACGGCAGGAGTGGCTATTCATCGAATTTTTGGAGGGATGACCTTTGCCAAAGCTATTGTAATAATGATGTTTATTAGCGGCTTAGAAATGGTTGGATTGATTGCCGTACAGTCCGTATGGTTCTTTTATGGGATTTCTTTGTTGTTGGGATTGACCAATGCTGGTATTCGAGTTATTCGAGTTTCTTATCTTTTTCAAGTGTTGCCCAATCAGGTAATTGGGCGTGCCAATAGCATCTTTTTTATTACCAATATCTTGGCTAGAATCTTCTTTTTGAGTTTGTTTAGCCTTGCCTTCTTCCACCAATCTGGACAAGTTGTTTACGCCTTTCTCATTTTGAGTGGCTTTATTTTTATCAGTATGGGGATACTATTGTTCTTTTATCAGAAAATAGTGGCTGTGCGTGAAGGATAGGAGTATGGACGTAGTATGGACGTAGTATGGACGTATAGCTATACGTCTATACTATACGTCCATACGAGATATTTACATTATTCCAATTCGTCCAATTCTTCGGTTTTTCGTTGTGCTTTGTTACCAGCGACTCGTGCATTGTTGATGCGCTCTTCTGCCAATTCGATACGTGCTTCGGCTACTCGTATGCGCTCTTCGGCTAGTTTTATTTTGAGTGCTAATGCTGCACGCGCTCTAGCTTCGGCCAATTCCTTGGCAGTTGCTTCTGCCAACAAACGCGCTTGGCGTTCTTCTTCTGTTTCTTCAGGCTCTTCAGGCTCTTCTATTGTAATTTTCTTGCCTTTGGCTCTAGCCTTGGCTAGTTCGGCCAAACGACGAGCTTCTTCTGCTTTTTCGCGGGCTTCTTTGGCCAATCGAGCAGCGTCTTTGGCTCTAGCTTCGGCCGATAATTCTTTGGATAGTGCATCGGCAACAATGATTTTGGCAATAGCCTCTGCTTCCTCTGCTCTAGCACTGGCTTCTTTGGCCGTAGCTTCTGCTTCTTTGGCTTTGGCTTCCGCCTCTTTGGCTTTGGCTTCTGCTTCTTTGGCTTCGGGCGTACCTTGTGCCGCTAGGGCGGCGGCAGCCGCTTCTTTCGATTTGTTTTCGGCTTCTACGGCAGCCAATTCTGCTTCTTTGGCAGCGGCAGCGAGTTCCTTGGCGCGGGCTTCTGCCTCCTTGGCACGTGCTCTAGCTTGGGCGGCCAATACTGCCGAATACTTGGCGCGTTCGGCAGCACGTTCCGCAATAACCGCCGCTTTTTCGGCTTTGGCTTCCGCCCGTTTGGCTTCTGATTCTGCTCTCATAGCTCCGTCGGCCTCCGAAATATAGATGGTGGCGTAATCGGGCCCTGAGCGACGTATTTTCATTCTATTGCTTTTGTTGTCTCCAAGAGGGTTGCGGGTTAGTTCCAATTGGCGCAAGGCGAATAGTGGATGTGTAACATTTTTTTCTTTGTAAAAACAATCGGGCAATTTTCTCAATTCATTGTCCTTTAAGAAGAGGTAAGCCAAGTTTTCTAATTCACAAAGTTCACTCGGTAGTTTGTACAGTTTATTGTGATCTAGGCTGAGAATAATCAGCTGATCTAGTAGGCCAATCGTACGAGGGAGCTTGTCAATATTATTATGAGAAAGATAAAGACGCTTGAGGTTTTTGAGATAATTTAAACTATCGGGCAAATCATCAATAAGGTTATTGTTGGCCGCTAGTGTTTGTAAATTGTACAAGCCTTGAATACAAGAATCTGGAATACTGGTAAGAATATTTTCTTGTAAAAAGAGTACTTCCAACTTGCGGAGTTTTGATAAGCAACTTGGAAATTCTTTGATTTTATTTTTTTGCAAATAACACTCGGTGAGCATTTTTAGCTTGCCAATAGAGTTGGGAATACTCGTGAGTTGGTTGTTGTCCAAATCTAGCACACGTAGGGTATTGAGCAGGCCAATAGAAGCAGGAATTTCCGTTAAATTATTGGTGGATAGGTGCAATTCTTCCAATTGATTGAGCAAGCCCATGCTTTCTGGAATAACAGAAATTACGTTTTGGTTGAGGTATAAATTTTTGAGGTTAACCAACTGAATAATTGGTTTGGGAACTGCTCGCAAATTGTTATCTGCCAAATCGAGTGTGGCCAATGAGCTACAAGATCCAATACTGCTCGGCAATTCAGACAAATTATTACCACCAGCATGGAGTACTTTTAGTTGGCGCAATTTGCCAATTCCTGAGGGCAATACATTGATTTCGTTCTTATCAATATACAACTCCTGTAAGTTCTTAAAATTGACAAGTGCATCTGGAATTTCTTGTATTTTGTTCTCACTCAAAATCAAAAGCCGCAAATTTGTCAACTGTTCAAAACTGGGAGGCAAGGCTCGAATATCATTGCTATCGGCCCGTAGAATTTGCAATTCTTTCCAATTGCCCATTTCGTTGGGCAAGGTTTTGATGCGATTGCTTTGTATGGTGACCAATTCCAAATCTTTGAGTTTGCCCAAACCATCATCCAGTGCTGTGATCTTGTTGTTTTCAATTCTCAATTCCTTTAAGTACACCAAGTGTTTTACCGTTTCAGGCAGTTCAGAGAGTTGGTTATTACTGAGAATAAGTGTTCTTAGATTGGGCAATCTATTAAAAATATTGGGTAGACTTTTGAGATCATTGTGAGAAAGATCTAGATACACCAACCTAGTGAGATATTCTAAACTATCCAAACTGTAGTAGGTTTTGGTTTGTTCCAGTTTTTCTGCTCTAGCGCGGTATGATGCGATTTTTTTGTTGCGGTTGCTGATACGGCCACTACTACTGCGTACCTGATTGATGGTATCTTGTAGACTAGCAATTTGTCGATCAATAGCAACAAGGCGTTTGCTCATGCCCCTCAACTTAAGTCTGTATACTTTGCTGGGGTCTTCTAAAGCGAGGCGCATAGAACTGAAAACGAATTTTTTCTTGAGGGCAACCTCTAATTCTTTGGTCTCCAAAACTTGTGCTTGACTAAAAGTAGCATAGCTCAAGCAAAACAAGGCAATGAAAAGAATTCTCATGGTGGCTAATGATTTTATCAGTAATTGGGAAATATAAAAGTGGCTAAAATAAGCGTTCTAATTTTGTACAGGTACTCTACAAGTTCAATCTTTAAGAGTGCTATTACTAGGAATAAAAGTGCTTATTGGACAATTTTATTTATTGGTTGGTGGTCGCGAAACAAACCTATTGCATTAAAAATCCACGAAGTATTATCCTCTAAAATATCAAAAAAAAAGTGGTTAGAATAACAATGATCTGTAATATACTAATAGAGTACTAAATTTTTATACCATCTGATTTTTAGTATTAAGAATACTTTAGTAAAAAATTCTATAACTCTTAAGTGATTTTTCTGTTAGTTGGGAGTTGTTAGAGCAGGCAGCTGCTTGTCAATACCATCTCTTTGCAGACCTAGAAAGTAGAAAAAAAATAGTATGTTGCAAATCATTTAGCAGGTTGTTGCTCTAGCCGAAAGAGTATTTAACCACTGTATTGTTACTGTATTTAATATGAAAAAGATTCTTCCTATCATTTGGATTGCCATTGGCATACTCCTGTTATCCTTCATTGGAATTAAGAACCATCCTAGCAAGGACAATAGAATGATTATTGTCAAGCATCGCCCTAGTTGGCATATGGAATTCAAATCTCCGATTGGAGATTCCAAAAAAGTAATGGAGGAATTGTCGGCCGAAGAGCAGCAGCAAGAACAATTGTACCGACAGTATGTTAAACGTTCTGAACCACATACTATTGATAATATTGCACTCTTGTTTTTTCAAGTAGGCATTTATTTAATTGTACTCAATCTTCTAAAGCTCATTTTCTTTCGTCGAAAATACCGCTTCAAGCTCGGCCGCTTTTTATCGCTCAATATTTTGGGCACGGCAGTGGCACTAGGGCTGTATCAAATTTATTGGAGCAAGGCCATGACCTTAGAAATGATAGTAGCCATACAAGTTGTGTTCAATTTATTACTGATTTTTCCACGTTTGCGCAAAAACGCTCGCTAGTGTTTTTTTATTATGAGCCACGATCAACAACAGGTACCCAATCATTTGATTCATGAAACAAGTCCTTATTTACAACAACACGCTTACAATCCTGTAGAGTGGTATCCTTGGGGAGAAGAGGCATTAAAACGCGCCCAAGAAGAAGATAAACCCATTTTGGTAAGTATTGGCTATTCGACCTGCCATTGGTGTCATGTAATGGAACGAGAATCGTTTGAAAATGAGGCGATTGCTGCGTATATGAACCAGCATTTTATCAATATAAAAATAGATAGAGAAGAACGCCCTGATTTGGACGCGATCTATATGGATGCCGTTCAATTGATACAGAATGGACAAGGTGGCTGGCCGCTCAATTGTTTTTTGTTGCCCAATAAACAACCTTTTTTTGGAGGCACCTATTTCCCACCCCAACCTGCTTACCAACGTGCCTCATGGCCGCAAGTACTAGAAAATATAGCAACGGCTTACCAAGAGCGTCGTACAGATGTAGAAGAGCAAGCAGCTCGGTTGCTTTCCTACATGACACGTGCCCAAACACAGCTCCAACCCAAGGCAGCAGACGAAGGTAACAGTGAAAAGAAAGCAGTGCTTAAGGATATATTTGAGCAGTTGCAGCAAAATTTTGATCTAGAACATGGTGGTTTTGGGTCTGCGCCCAAATTTCCAGGCACCATACCCTTGGAGTATTGTTTGCATTATCACCTAACAACAGGGAATGAAGCAGCGAAGGAGCATTTGTTGTTGTCTCTAGACAAAATGTGCAGAGGGGGTATTTATGACCATTTGGGGGGCGGTTTTGCACGTTATACCGTAGATGAACGCTGGTTGGTGCCGCACTTTGAGAAGATGTTGTATGATAATGCTTTGTTGGTGAGTTTATTAGCGGAGGGGTATCAATTGACTCGTAAACCCATTTATCACCAACGTATTGTAGATACCTTAGATTGGGTGCAACGAGAAATGAAAGCCCCAAAAGGTGGTTTTTATTCGGCTTTGGATGCTGATTCGGAAGGTGTAGAAGGCAAATTTTATGTATGGTCTAAGGCAGAGGTAGAGCAAGTGCTGGGAGCGCGTGCCGATTTGTTTTGCAAGGTGTATGATATAACAGAAGAAGGAAATTGGGAAGGGCATAATATTTTGAATCTGCCCCAATCATTGGAAACTGTAGTGGACCAATTGACAATAGCACCCAATCAAGCAGCAGAGTTAGAGCGTTTGTTGAGAGATTGCCGAGCGCAATTATTAGAAGCAAGAGCGACTAGAATTCGTCCTGGGCTGGATGATAAAATTTTATTGGACTGGAACGCGCTCATGGTGAAGGCTTATGCCAAAGCTTATCGCGCCTTGGGGGTAGCGGCCTATTTGGAAGAAGCAGTGGCCGTGTTAGATTGGTTGTTGGAACACTTTAAAGTAGCGGGGGAAGAGTGGGCTTTGTACCACAGTTATCACAGTGGGGGGGCCAAACATGCTGCTTTCTTGGACGATTATGCTTTTTTGATTGCTGCTTTGTTAGAGCTGTATCAATGTACACAGGCTTCTAAGTATAAGAAATTGGCTATAGCCTACACGGATTTTGTTCACCAACAATTTTGGGATTATAAACAGCAATTGTATTATTTTACGGCGGCAGGGCAAGACGATATTCTCTTTCATAGAAAAGCGATTTATGATGGGGCAACGCCTTCGGGCAATAGCATAATGGCACACAATCTACAACAATTGGCGATACTTGTTCCTAAGGATGAATATAGACAGCAGGCTGCCCAAATGTTGGCGTTATTGGAAGATAATATGCAAAAATATCCCTCGTCATTTGGGGGATGGGCAACAGCCTTCTTAGCCAGTAGTTATCCAATGAAGACGGTAGCCGTGATAGGCAAAGAGGCGGCTCATGCTTGGCGTGTTTTGTTGCAGCAGCCTTTGCACAATGTATATCTGGAGGTGGATGCCGCTTCTCAAAAACTAGCGGATGCCAATCAAGCTTTGCAGATTATTATTTGTGAGAATTTTGCTTGTGGCTTGCCTTTGTCAACTGTAAACGAGGCGTTAGAAGTTTTAAATCATAAAAAATGAGAATAGCGGTTAATACGCGTTTTTTGATAGAGGGCAAACTCGAAGGCTTGGGCTGGTTTACACACGAAACCATCAAACGTTGGGTAGAGTGGCATCCAGAGCATGAGTTTATTTTTATTTTTGATCGCCCTTTTTCTGAGAAATTTATTTTTGGAGAGAACGTTACAGGCGTGGTTGCTTTTCCGCCTGCCCGTCATCCTATTTTGTTTTATTGTTGGTATGAATGGAGTATTCCGCGCATTTTACGCCAATACAAAGCCGATGTTTTTGTTTCTCCCGATGGGTTTATGTCTTTGAGAACGCCTGTTCCCACCCTGATGGTGTTGCACGATATTGCTTGGAAACATTTTGACGGACATGTCAATTTTAGCACCTTTCATTATTATAATCATTATGTTCCTAAGTTTGTACAAGCAGCAGGGCGTATTGCCACGGTTTCCAAGTATTCTAAGCAAGATATGGTGACTAGTTTTGGAGCCAATCCAGACAAAATAGATGTGGTGTACAATGGAAGCCATGAGAATTACCAAGTATTACCACAGGAAACGATCCACCAAGTACGCGCTCAGTACAGCGAGGGGCAGCCTTATTTTCTGTATGTAGGCTCTATTCATCCGCGCAAAAATGTGGAGCGATTATTACAAGCCTTCAACCAATTCAAAAAAACAACAAAAGCACCCTTAAAACTGCTCATTGTAGGACGCAGAATGGGCAAGGGCAGCCCCGTTGAGCAACTACTCCCGACCTTAGAACATGCTAAGGATATTATTTTTTTAGGTTATTTGTCTACCGATGAATTGCCCAAAGTGGTTGGAGGAGCCTATGCCTTGACCTATGTTTCGCTATTTGAGGGTTTTGGAATCCCTTTGTTGGAGGCTCTATATTGTAATGTGCCCAGCATTACCTCCAATACCTCTTCTATGCCCGAAGTAGTGGGCGATGCGGGTTTGTTGGCCGATCCTACTTCTATTGAAGATATTGCCCAACAAATGCAAAACCTATGGGAACAGCCCCAATTGCGCCAAGCATTGGTAGAAAAAGGCAAACAACAACGTCAATTGTTCTCGTGGGAACAAACTGCTCAAAAATTGTGGCAGAGTTTGGAAAGGTTGTTAGACAAAAAATAAACCTTGTATATGGTAGAGTATCTTATTTAGGATATACAGCACCCAGTGTCTGTACAAGTGCAGTATTTTCGATTATAAAAATGAAAAACAATCAGCCCTAAAGCAGGGATGTAGTTGATTTCATGTGCTATTTCAATAAGATGTAAGTTTTCATTGATAATCAGAAGACAAAGGCCCGTCCAACACCCCCACAAAGCAACTTTTAACCACCGTTTGGTGGTTTGGACTACAGAATAATACACTGCAAAAAAGGAACCGAGCCAGCGGCGAGCTCATAAGCAAAGCGAACTAGACTACTAAAAAAAACTACATCAATCATTCTCCACCAAATGGGGGCATCACTACAGCATGTTCTTGAGCAAGTTTGTGCCACAAAAATAAAAGGTGTAATCAAGCAATGGATTAAGCACAAGGTACTAGCTGCTGCTCCAAAAAAATCAGATTTCTGTGTCAGAATCATTTGATGATGGTTTGTTAAGGTGGATTAGATCGGCAACAAATATACGCTATTTTTTCTTAATGCAACAATGTTGCATTAAGAAAAAAATGAATTCTACATTATTAAGGTTTTAGTTTTTAAATGACTGATATTTAATATTTTAAGGTGTTGTGAAGTTGAATGATAAATGTTGTGAGATTGAATTTTTTTTTGACAAAAACTCAAAAAAAACGAACATTATTGCAACAATGTTGCAATAAGCGTTGTATATTTGCAGTTGTTATTACCAAATGCATATTGCATTATAAAGTAATTTTATAGGGTTCTTAGGAATCTACATTTTAGTAAAAATATTAAATATATTATGCGCTCGATTTTATTTCCCGCTACTACATTCTTAGTTGTCTTGTTATTGGCTTTAAGTTCATGTCAACCAGAAGATCCTATTGTTCCAAGTGAAGAAGAGGTGATCACTTCTTTGGTGTATACACTTACTCCTATGAGTGGAGGTATACCTGTTATTTTTAGTATTTCTGATCCTGATGGAGAGGGGGGAGACGCTCCTATAATCACGAATGGTGTATTGCAATCTAGTACAACTTATACGGGCGTTGTTACACTATATAACGAAACGATTAAGCCTTCTGAAGAAGTACACAAGGAAGTGTTGGATGAAGCAGAAGAGCACCAGTTGTTTTATGAAAATACATTGAATAATGCTACAATTGCTTACACAGATCAAGATGCAGATGGCAATGATTTGGGACTACAAACCACTTTCACTACAGGATTTGCTGAACAAGGTACACTAACCGTAATTTTGCGCCATGAGCCTAATAAAACTGCGGCTGGTATTGCTATTGACAATGCTACTCCAGCGGGTGGTGAAACAGATATAGAAGTAACCTTCAATGTGGACATTCAATAAAATTTTTTACATCGTATTTTTGTGGAGCCTCGGTATAGGCTCCACAATTGCCTGTACTACCCCCTTAGAAGGGTATGTCATAGAAGTCAATAGTCAACGGCCATTGGCTTTTGTGACGATAGTAGTACCCGAAACGGGGCAAATTGCCTTAAGTGATAGTACAGGATATTTTGAAGTGCTGGTTGCCTGTGAGGGTAAGCAGCATTTGGAGTTTAGTTATATAGGCTACAAAGCCCAGTTAGTAGCCTTGACGTTACCGACAGATACAATATCTGTCGTCAAAATGATTCCTTCTACTACTACGCTTAGTACAGTGGAAGTGAATGCCTTACAAGCACCCGATCAAACGGCTTGCTCCATTGGGCTCAATGATCGAACGATTGGAGATAGAGCATCTAGTAATTTAGGCAATTTGCTGAGTACTTTAGCAGGGGTGAGTTCCCTCAAAAATGGCAGTAATATTTCTAAGCCTATCGTGCATGGTTTGTACGGCAATCGTTTGACGTTGCTCAATAATGGTATCGCCCAAAGTGGGCAACAGTGGGGCAATGACCACAGCCCTGAAATTGATCCATTGACGGCCAATTCTATTCAGGTCATTCAAGGAGCGAGTAGTTTGCAGTATATGAGTGCTAATTTGGGAACCGTGGTGCTCCTATCTCCCAACGCTATTGGAGCAGCCGATGACTGGATCTTTCGAGGGCGTTATTTTTTGGAAACCAATGGTTGGGCCAATGGAGTACACTTGGCTGCCCAGCACAAGAACGCTTTATTTGCCTGGCGATTGAATACAACGCTTCAGAAAGGGGGCGATTTGCGAACGCCCAATTATTGGCTGACCAATACAGGGCAACAAGCGGCTAATTTTAGTTTGCAATTGGAACGACAGTGGTCGTCTAACGTTTTAACCACCTTGTACGCCAGTACTTTTAATACGGAATTGGGGGTATTGAGAGGTAGTCATGTTGGTAATTTAACAGACTTGCAGAATGCTTTTGGTCGATCGGAACCCTTTTTTACACAGCCCAATTTTAGCTACAATATTCAAGCCCCCAAACAGTGGGTACAGCACCATTTGGTCAAATTGCAAACGGAGCATGAACTCAATGCACAGAGTACGTTTGAGTACACGGCTGCTATGCAATTGAATGATCGTCAGGAGTTTGATGTGCGTAGAGGTGATCGCACCGAAAAGCCAGCTCTGAGTTTGGAGCAATGGTCTTATTTCTTGGAAGGGCGTTATGATTATAAGGGAAGTGCCAATACAACGTTAGCTACAGGCGTACAATTTAATTATGTAGATAATACCAATCAACCAGGAACGGGCATTTTACCTTTGATTCCCGATTATACACACTTGCGTTTTGGGGCTTTTTTGACCGCCCAAAAACAATGGAGGCGTTCTTTATTGGAAGCAGGTTTGCGCTATGATTTTCACCATCAACAAGTGGCAACTATTAGTGGAGATTTGCCTAGACGAATTGTACGTTATAATGAGGTGTATCATACGATTAATGCAGCCTTGGGGTGGAGTTATGCTGTGGCACCTCAGTTGGATTTAACGCTTAATGCTCAATACTCTACTAGAAATCCTGGTATTAACGAACTGTATAGTGCTGGTTTGCACCAAGGGGTAAGTGGTATTGAAGAAGGGGATGTTAATTTAGAGGTAGAACGTTTGGCGCAAGCGAGAATTGGACTAAAAGGCCGCCTTGTAGAAGGACTCACCATAGAGGGTTTGATTTATTATCAGAATTTTGATAATTATATTTACTTACAACCTCAAGAAAATGTGCGCGTAACCATTCGTGGGGTATTCCCTGTCTTTCGGTATGAACAGACCAAGGCACATATTTATGGAGCGGATGCAGGTCTGAACTGGCAAGTGAATGATGCTTTGAGCGTTGGCACACGTTACAGTTATTTGAGAGGCTGGGATCTGACCCAAAATCGCGCCTTAATTAACATGCCGGCTAATAATTTGCAAAGCCACCTTGCCTATCATTTACAGCCCAATTGGAAACTGGGCAAAGGGTACATTCAGGAATTAGAGTTTCGATTGCAGCACCAGTATGTAACCGAGCAAACAGGTTTGGCAGAACTACAGGATTTTTTGCCTCCACCTCCTGCTTATCATTTATTACAATTCTCCACTGCTACCACTATTATAAGCAAAAACCTACAAATGCGCTTGGTTTTAAGAGTGGATAACTTATTGAATACGCCCTATAGGGATTATCTCAATAGACAACGTTATTTTGCGGATGCACAAGGGATTAATGCTGTGTTGACCGCAAGTGTATCTTTGGCTCCACCTTCTAGTATGCAGTAAAATTATACTAAAAAAACAATTGATAAAGTGGTGGCGCCAAAACGACCAACCCTACTAGTGCTGCGCCAATGGAAGACAGCAACACGGCTGCTGCTGCAATATCCTTGGCCTTACCAATCAACGGGTCTTGTTCAGGGGATATTTTATCGGCCAAATATTCTACAGCCGAATTCAGTGCCTCCATGGATAAAACTAAGGCAATACAAAGGATAATTAAAACCCATTCTATCCTAGAAATTTCTAAGTAAAACGATAGTGGAACCACCAAGCAAGCTGCTCCTGTATGTACCTGAGCATTGGGGTGGTGTAAGAGTAAATCTTTGATGCCTTTAAAGGCCCATTTGAAACTCTTCAATCGCGCTTTGAGAAAGGAAAAAATAGACATGGGGAAAACTGTTGGAAAAGCAAAAAAGAGTTTTGTTACAGAAGGGCAGGGCACTATTGTAATAATGCCCTGCTGCTGATCTCTTACAAAGATGCACTTATTTTTGAGGTTTAGGATTGAAACAACGCTTAAAACTTAGCTGCTGGGCAGCCTTTTTTGCGGTTTTTCTGTTGGCGTTTCCAGAAGCGTTGACGGCGTTTTTGGCTTATTTTGCTTTGTTTGGAAGGGATTTTAGTTTGTTCAGAAACTAAAGGTTTGTCTTTTGGCGGAGCAGTATATAGGTGATTAGGAGATTCTTTTTGCTCTGAAATAGCAATGGTCGTGCTCGTAGTTTTTCCGCATTTTTGTGCTTGTGCCCATGTATTACCACAAAATAATAATACAATCATCCAAAGGCACCCAACTCTAAAAAAATAATTCATAAGCAATTTAGTTTAATGGTGATGGGAAATGCTATGAAGGGGTTGTGAGTAGGTATGATAAAAGCCCTACTATATAAATAAACGTTTCTTAAGCCTATTATGTCTAATAGGCTTAACGCAAAGCGTAGAAAAAGTTACAAAATTTGACCAAAAAAAATAATTTTGCACCTTGAATATGGAGTTTTATCATTTTTTTGTTGACAAAAAAGAGGTTGCTCTACTATCATTGCTGTAGAAACAACCTCTGAAAGGTAGGGATTGTAAAATGTGGTCCATTATCCCTCTAAGTATTTTTTGAACGATTGCTTTAGTCGTGTACTGGTAAAGAGGGTATCTAGCAAATAAAAATTCTCCAAATCTGCGGTGTAGTAATAGGCAAATTTTACAAATTCTAACCGCAAATACTCTACTTCAAAAGCACGTCCCAAACGAAGTACTTGTACGGTTTGTACGCATCTGTTTTGCAATTGTTTGAGTAGGTAATCATATCGTTCTTGTTCGGTAGCTAGTGCTTGTAAGGCATTTTCTAGGCGAGCTAGTTCATTGGAAGCAATACTAGGAAATTCACAATTGTCATTAGTCGTAACAACAGTATTAGAAGGATTATTGTCAATAGGTTTTTGGTCGATAGAGGGATTGACGATAGGAGCAGGCGGTGGAACTACTGTTTTTTTGCTGGGGCCTGCTTTTCCTGCTTTGTTTTCCAATACCATTACATTGCCTCCAAAATAATTGGACACATATACCGCTTTGTTGTCTTGACTAAAACTGATTCGATAAGGGGTAATTATACGGGGGAAATTTTTTAGTTTTTCAAAGGATTGTACAAAAGTGAGGTCACCTGTAATAGTGTTGCGCTTAAAAATGAAGATACCCGAATCTTCGCCCCCTGACAATACATACATATAATCCCCACTACCATCTAAGTAGATGTTTTTCATCCCATTGATTCTATATTTTTTTTCTAGGCCATAATAGGCTTTTTGCAAGGTCAATTGTCCATTGATCCATCTGTAATGCATCACCGCAGCCGAACCCCCATTGCTATGATTTTCTACACCATACATGTACACATCTTTGCCCTCAGGCGAAAAGGCGAGATAGTCTAAATCTGCGGAGACCTTGTATTGCCTTCTTTCTCCAAAAAAATCCCAATAGGCATTAGGAATAGGGTAGTGCTTGTTCTGATCCAAGCAACCTACGACTTCCAAATGTCCCGTTGATTCATCTAGTGTCAATATAGGCATGTAACAATTTGGGGTGCCACTTTTATAATCCTCAATAAATACATGTTTGTTGTCAGGGCTAAAATAAACTGTCCCATGATAACTACCATCTAATGTATTTTGCTCTACATAGGTCAATTGGCCTGCCTCAAAACGAAAGGTAAAAAGTGTTCGATCGCAGGTTACAAAAATATAACGTCCACTGGGTGATAAAACCAAATCCATTGGTTTTTTAAGGGTTGCTTGCCCGATGTTCGTATAAGATTGATGTAAACTCAATTTACCATCATTGGCTCTTTTATAGACTACTACGGCATTCGCTCCATAACTGGAGGCTAGTATAAATTTATTGTCTGGAGTAAGAATAACATCCCCTCTATCGTTCTTGGTTTTGATAGTTTGAAGCGTTTCTAGTTTTCGGGTGGTTGCATCTATTTTGTAGACAATAATTCCATTGCTTTCGGATACATAAAAATACTGGCCATCGGTGCTAATAGCAGAGGTTTCAGGACTTCGGATGGATTGATATTGTTGGATACTAAATTGGGCGTGTGTGGTACCAAGGCATAGCAAGAGCAAACTTACGAAGGATAATAATTTCATAAACTAAGTGTTGAAGTGAAGAAATAAGGATTTGTTTTAGAATGCTCAATGGGGCATGGTTAGGCCAATACGTAGGCTTAGGAAAGGCAAGCTTGTTTATTAGAGGACAAAAGCTTTTGGAGATAGAAAAACAAAAAACAAACCGAGTTTTGTAACTGGCTACAAAATGGAGATTACAGCACTACCAATTAGCGTGTAGAATAAAGATTGGTTTAGAGCTTTAAGTTGTTTGAAAATGAAGATGTTGAGTAATAAAAAAGGCCATTCCAATGACTTGAAATGACCTTCTGAAAAATTATAATAAATATCAACTTATTGAACGAGGAGCTGTCCTGCATGAAGCTGTTTGCCATCGCCCTCCAAGCGATAAAAATAGATGCCTGGAGTCAATTTTTTGCGTTGAATAATAATTTGCTGCTCACTGCCTTGATTACTTGTTTGATCGACCAACTGACCCAATGCATTAAATACTTGCACATTGAGCTGTTCGTAGTGTTGGCTGTCTTGAATGCGTAAGGTTGTAGATTGACTAAAGGGGTTAGGAAAAGCCGTTACCGTTAGCGCATCACCTTGCTCTACACTGGGCAAATTGATAAATTGAAGGAAATTATCCCCAATCGTATGAAAGGTAGTATTGGTAATAATAGGTGGGTTTAAATCAAAATAAATAGCAGCGCTATTGTTGATAACGGTTCCTATAGGGTTATTAACTTGTTGTTTGATCTTAAAATCAACAAAGCCTTGAGAGCCTAAAGAATCATTTTGAGCGGCGGGTAAATAAATATGATCAAAGTAAACTTCTAGGATATGCCCCTCCTTGATTCTCCAAGTATAAGCATGACTGGCTACAGTAGGCACTACACTAAAAGGATCTAGGTAAGGTGAAAGGGTGTCTACCAGGGTTATAAATTGAGCATTATACGTACCTGTATTTTGAAATCTGATTCTGTATTTCAGATCTTCGTTGGCTCTGATGTAATGCGGGCTTTGATGTCCAATAGGGAACGCTTGTTTATCATTGGGATCATAGCTGCCTACATTGGGCTGGCAATCTAATCCTATATAGGGCAAGCCTTCATCCAAGGAGAAAATATTGACCATTCCTGTACTGACAGGTGCCGAGGAAAGCGTGGTATCCTGACAACCTTCTACAATCGCGGCAGCACTCAAGCCCCAAGGATAAAAGGGTTCTTGATCTATCTCTGCTCGGTAAGTAGCTCCTGTAGCTGGAAAGTGCATCCAAGGAGAACTGGCATTGGCGGCAAGTTGTATCGGCGTTCCTGTTGTCAAAATTAGATTGTCCATAATAATCAATGGACGTTGAGGAGCAGACATGGCTTGTTGGCCTGTATTGTGCATTCTAAAACTAACAGAATCATTTTGACAGCGTCCTTCTACTTGCAATAGGGCACCCGTCCAACTTCCACAAATAGTATCAGGAAAAATATGAGCGCGCGCACAATGGGTACGTCCACGTAAACTAAAATCACAGGCTGTATCTAGCACACCAGTAATACTAAAGTTACCACAAATACCAACAGGAATACTATCCAAATCAAAGGTATAGGTATAATTATTTTGGCTGAGAATAGGCAAGGTACTGCTATTGATAACAAACAGCGAATCGAGCGTCACTTCTACTCGAGCATTATAAGCAGTTTGATTGCCATTATTACAATAACTAACCTGATAAGTAGAGGGGCGACAATGAATAAGGGCATTGGCTCCTATATTTACTTCCAAGGCTGGACACCATGCAGTTGTTTGTAGGGGTAAATCTACATTGATGCTGCTTGATAAGTTGCTCAAGGTAAAGGATTGTACGGTTGGGCACAATTGGACGAGAGTAGAGGGCGTTTGTACGGAAATTTGATACGTCCCTGTATCGACCAACATAGAGAAATAGCCCTGTCCATCTATATGTACGCGTATGGGAGAGTTGCCTTTGTTGATGTAAATAGGTGCTTGTGGAACCGTTAACTCGGTAGGATCGGCTAGGCAATTGTTGTTGTCATCCATAAAAATACGTCCTGTGAGTCGTGCACAATTGGCTCTAGGCACCAAATCAATCCCAAAAGTCTGCAAATCTACAGCAGGGCAAGCATTATCATTGACTCCTAGCGTAAACGTTCCAACTTGGACAATAGGAATGCTTACTTCTATCGTCAGTTGATTGGTTGCCGCACCATGATAGCTTTGAACCGTTGCGTTAGGGTAGGTTCGGAGCAAGCTAGAGTAGGCGGCATTGAGGGCAAGTGTATCATTCGCGTCTACGTCTGACAACTCCAATTTGAAATTCAAGACTTCACCTGGGCAAATGTCAAAAGTAGTATTGGTACCCTGTGTTTGCCAAATGCCGTTTACTTGTCTAGATACTTGGTCTAGAGTAAGGCTATTATTGTTGTTACAATTCATAACAGCAATTTGTATACTGCGTTGTGTTTGCCCAATCAACTGCCCGTTTCTATATTCTTGTACCAAAACATCAGTAATGGTCACTTGTGTGCCACTGGGGGTAAAGGTCATTTGCCCACTGCTAGGATTAAACTGAAATCCAGCTGGGGTAGTAGTGAGCGGTTGAGTAGCAGAAAAACCAGCATTATAAGGAACAAACGTGTTGTAGGCATCCAATGGATTGACCAAACTATAGACCAGAGAATCGCCGTCCAAATCAATCATGGCATTTGAAATCTCTTGCAAATTGCTATCACAGACAATAAATACAGGCGTATTGTTAAAGGTGGGGGAGTTATTACATACAATACTAGAATCTATAAAGGAGGCATAAACATAGGTACTCGTAGCAGGGTTGGCTGTTGTAATCGCATTGTTGCGGCAGCAGGTAGCCCAACTAACTTGCCAATTGCAGCCATTGAGCTGGGCTAGATTTACCCGTCCTTTGTAAATGATTTCTTCATAACCTAGCCCTAGTGAAGTGCCATTGAAACCACAAGATCTAGGTATATTAGGGTCAGAACACAAAACAGGCAATTCTATTTCACTTACTTTGGGAATACTGGTAGGAATAGAAATATTAGAACAAGCACCTATTCCCTGTATTTGTATAGTGTATCTAGGAGTAATAGGAATGCCTCTGCAATCGCGGTAAAGACGCAGTGTAAATTCATAATTATTGTTGCCCAAGCACTCGTAGCTAATATCAGCTGCTGCAATATGGGAGGCGTGTAGGGTGTAGCTGCTCAATAGAAGTGCAAAGCAGCTCAGAATCGTGTAGAGATAATTCATTTGAATAAGGTGTTGAATGATGGGTGAATAAGCGTGCAAGTACCCAACTAATTTATTCATCGTTGGTGTACGCTTGCATAGCAGTACTTTTTGGGTTGTGTGAGTAAAACGTAAACACTGTGCAAAATGTCACCTTTATGTCAGTCGAAAATTTGCAAAAAAAAGGTTTCTTCATCACTGAAGAAACCTTGTATAAAGTATACGGAGTAATAAGGCTTTTATTTTATAATCAGTTGTCCAGCATGTAAGAACAATCCATTGCCCTCCAAGCGATAAAAATAGATACCTGAACCTAGATTTTGGCGTTGGAATATAATTTCTTGCGCCCCAGCTGAATTACTTTGTCGCACCAACAGGTTTTTAGCGCATCTTATCAATTGAATTATATTGAGCAAATTCTCAGAGAGGTAGAAGAGGGAAACTGGTTAAACATTCCTACAATTGCAGTTTATTATTACAGCTATCAAGCCTCAGTAGATCATAATAATATTACCGCTTGTTTGAAGCTTAAAGCTACATTTTTGGAACATTGGGATTTGTTTGATGTAGAAGAGTTGAGGGAATTTTATTTGATAACTATTAATTTTTTCATCAAACAACTCAATCGTGGAGACCTGTCTTTTGCTGAAGAGGTGTTTAAAATGTATCAATCTGGCTTAGATTGTGGGGTACTTATACAGCAGCAACAATTGTCGCGATTTACCTACAAAAATATAGTAGCGATAGGTATCAAGTGCAAAGCTTATGATTGGGTCATGTAATTCATAGAGGAGTATGTGAGTTATTTGCCTGTATCGCATCAAACAACTTATCAAGCGTACAATTATGCCAAGGTGTACTATCAAATCAAGGCATATGAGAAAGCAATGCTTTGTTTGCAAACTATAGAACCTCAGGATAGAGAATTGGTGATTGATTCTAAAGTAACACTGATGAAAATCTACTATGAATTACAAGAATATATGGCATTAGAATCGTTGCTGGTGAGTTTTGATCGATATATTAAACGGGATAAAGAATTGTTTGTAAACAATTAAAAAATACTTATACTGTATTTATTAAATATTTTAGAAAATTGCAGCAGTATAACTTTTATGAAGAGGAGATGCGGGTATCGTTAGTGTGTGCGGTAGAGGAGGAGCCTAAATTACCAGAGCGACAGTGGTTGTTGGAGCAGTTGGAGCAAAAAGGGTAGGGTATAATAAAAAGAAAGCTGTTCCGAATATTCGGAACAGCTTTCACTATAAGAACAAAGTAATATTAATTACTTGTTACGGTTGATTGTGATGGTTTTCTCTTTTACAGCTCCATTTTCATCAGTCAATTGGAACTTGTAAGTACCGTCTTGTAGTTCTTTAACGTTCAAGGCGTTGTAGTTGTTACCATCTTCTACTTGAAGAGTGTTGTGACCTACAGTTTGGAAACCTTCTTCGTCAAACATTTTCATAGTCAATTTCTTCTGATCTTCAGACTTCAAAGAAAATACGAATACATCGTCATTTACTTCGTCTTCTGCGATCATCTCGATATCGAGAACTTTAGCCACTTTCTCAGCAGCCATTAGAGTAGTGTAAATTGTAGCAACGATTTGTTGATCATCACCTTCATCCATCATCAATACAACAGCAACCATTTTTTCTTCATTCGCTGGTGCATTTGCAAAAGCAGAACCTAAGGCTACTACCATTGCTAGAGCTAACATTAAAACTTTCATAGCTAATTAGTTTTTTGTTAAAATTTAAAAAATAAGAATTTTAAAGCAGTATTCTTTACAACTGTTTTATACAATAATTGTTCTTGATTAACAATCTTATAACGCGACATTAACAAGAGTAAATTAGTGCTACCCAAATATACATCTTTATTTCAGCAATTCAAGGGTTTTGACCAAAAAAAACACTAACTACTTGCAATCTAAGGCTTTAGTTGTAATTTTTATAAAAATAGTATTTCTTTTTGTAAAAACTACTAAAACTATATCCTAAATTATACTTCGATGACAACATTTTATATCAAAAGGTTGGAAATTTTGAAAAAAATATATTGTCATATTTATTTGTTATTAATAACATAGGGGGCAATAAGCCTGACTACCATATAATATACGGTTTTGGGGATAAAAAAGTTCCTTATATTACATTTTTATGAAAAAAAGGAAGAAAATTTGAATTTTTCAAGTTTTTATGGGCGACATGTTGTTAAGTTATTTTGGCTACTTGTTCAAAGCTGGCTACCTTTACAGTATTTTATATAAAAATTTAAAATATCATGTACGATCAAATACAGGAAACCGTTGCATTTATTCGCCAGCGCATAGGCAATTTTCAACCAGGGATTGGTTTGGTTTTGGGAACAGGGTTGAGTGGTTTGGCCAAAGGTATTGAGGTTGTGGCTGAATTGCCGTATGCTATTTTGCCTCATTTTGCACAGTCTACGGTGACAGGTCATGCAGGGAAACTTATTTTGGGATACCTCAATGGTGTAGCTGTTGCTGCATTGGCAGGCCGCTTTCATTATTATGAAGGCTATGATATGGAAGCTGTTACGTTTCCTATTCGTGTACTTAAGTTTTTGGGGGTAGAACAAGTGATTATTTCTAATGCAGCGGGGAGTGTGCAGCCGCATTTACAGGCAGGCGATTTGGTGTTCATCAAGGATCATATCAATCTACATGCTCAAAATCCATTGCGTGGTGCCAACGATGATCGTTTAGGTTTGCGTTTTCCAGATATGCTGAATGCTTACAATCGTCCTTTGAATCAGCAAGCATTGGAATTGGCTGCTGCTAAAAACATTCGTGCATTTGAAGGTGTGTATGTAGGAACACAAGGGCCCAACTTGGAAACTCCAGCAGAGTACAATTTCTTTCACTTGATAGGAGGAGATGTGGTTGGCATGTCTACGGTTCCAGAGGTATTGGTTGCCAAACATATGGATTTGCCTGTGCTGGTAGTGTCTGTCGTATCCAATCGTTGTTACCCTATTGAGGAATTGACAGAAACTACTTTAGAAGAAGTTTTGGCTGTGGTACAAGTGGCTGCTGCCAAATTGGAGGAACTTATTTTGGAGTTATTACCGTTGATGTTGAAGGGTTCATAATCAAGGTTTGGTAATCCTTGATAATAGTTGTATTTTTGCACTCTGTATTATTCAATTTATAGGTCGTTGTAGGCAACACGCTATAAATTGATCCAAATGACATCAAACTATGATAGATAAACTACGCGCACTCAAGGATAAATATCAATTGTTAGAGGAGCAATTATCCGATCCTGAAATAACAGGAGATATGAAGCGCTTTATGAAGATAAGCAAGGAATACAAGGATTTGCAACCTTTTGTAAAAGCACATGATGAATACAAGCAAATGCTAGACAATATAGCAGAATGTCGTGAAATCATCAACGATGGGGACGATCCTGATTTTGTAGATATGGCCAAAGATGACCTCAAAGAATTGGAGACGAAAAGGGGGCCTTTTGAGGAAGAACTCAAAATAATGCTAATTCCCAAAGATCCAGAAGACGAGAAAAATGTCACCATCGAAATTCGTTCAGGAGCAGGAGGCGATGAAGCCGCGATTTTTGCAGGAGACATGCTACGCGTATATGAGCGTTTTATTGATCGACAAGGTTGGAAGCGAGAGTATATTGCTACCAACGAGAGCGAATCGGGGGGATACAGCAAGGTGATTTTGGAAGTAACTGGAGCCAATGTATATGGCACGCTTAAGTACGAATCGGGGACTCACCGCGTACAACGCATTCCAAAAACCGAATCACAAGGGCGCGTTCACACGTCGGCTATTACCGTAGCGGTAATGCCCATTTTTGAGATGGAAGATGTGGAGATTAACAAAGCAGATTTGTCTTGGGATACCTTTAGAGCAAGTGGAGCAGGAGGACAGCACGTAAACAAGACCGAATCGGCCGTGCGTGTGACCCACAAACCAACAGGAGTAGTTGTAGAATGTCAAGATGGCCGTTCACAGCTCAAAAACCGCGAAATTGCCTTAACCAAACTCTATGCACGCTTGTATGAATTGCAACAACAAGAGCATGAAGACAGCATTTCTGCCTTGCGAAACACCTTGATTGTTTCAGGCGACCGTTCTTCCAAAATTCGAACTTACAACTATTCTCAAAATAGAGTAACCGATCATAGAATCAACTTTACCAAATACAATTTAGGAGAAGTGATGGATGGGCAGATTGATGAATTTATAGAAGCCATCCAAGTGACCTACAACATGGAAAAACTCAAAGCTTCAGAAGAAGTGTAAGGGAAGCATTTCTGTAAAACAATAGTTCAAAAAAAAGCAAATGTCTCTAGGTATATCCATTCTTAATTTACTTTTGAACCCCTTTTGCTTGTTGCTGTTCTTATTTGCCAATTTTGGCATAAAAAACCAGTTTTTTACCAAGACAGGAACCAATGTATATCGGCTAAATGGAAGTCCTTATCTTATTTATTGTATCATTTATATAGCTGTTCTTTTTCTGGGAGCAGCTATTGTCGATTGGGCAACCCCTCTGGATATAGACCTTCTAACGGTCTTTTTGCCCAACAGTTACTTTTTTTCTATTCCTGTTTGGTGTGTTACCGCCTTAACCTTAATTGTTTATTTCAATGGAATGGAGGGCAACATCATGGGCTTTATTTTTTTTCCATTGCTAATGATCTCCTGTGCGGCTCTAGTTGTAAGCAATTTATCGCTCCTCTTTCAAGCGCTTAATTTAGGCGGTTGGTTTTGGGTTTGGTTGATGATGGCCTTGGTATGGTTAAATTATTGTATAAAAATAGAAAGAAAAGGAATTGCTGTATTCTTTACTCTCTGCTTTGCCACCCTCTCTATAGTTGTTCTAAAAACCAATCCAATTGCTCAATTAGAGGGGTTCATTTTTCAGATCCCTTTACTGGTTAAGGATGCTAAAATTGCCTTTTTGCTACATGCCTTTGCTCCACTGTATTTGTTGTTGTTGTTTCAGGAAAAAGAGGGAGAGAACGCCGAAGACAGAGGCTTGTTAGTGGTGTTTTTAGCCAGTTTAATCCTGCAAATCCTGTTTTTTGGGGTGAATTGGGTCGTTTTTCAACTTTTTGGCGACAATGCGCTTACTTTTGATCTGTTTTTTGGAGGCGCACAACCCTTGTGGTATTACAGCCCAATGGTCATTGGTTTTTTGTATTGGATCATAATGGGAATAGATCAAAGCATAAAAAAACAACCCCCAGCACTTATACAATTTTTCCTCGCTTTAGTCGGTTGTGCAGTAGTGCTGGAGTGTTATTTTTATATAGAATTAGTAGTAGCATATTTTTAAGACTACTTAATA
This sequence comes from Aureispira sp., assembly GCA_045105775.1. Lineage (GTDB taxonomy): Bacteria > Bacteroidota > Bacteroidia > Chitinophagales > Saprospiraceae > Aureispira. Next base: position 60,964 of record JBGCDW010000035.1, on the reverse strand, counting down.
ACGGTCAATATTCCTTGCTTTTTTTCGCTTTTAATGTGTAAAATATAACTTCCCCTAGAAAGTTGATGGGTAGGCAACGACCATTGATGTTGTCCGGCATCTAGTATTTTGTTGGCGGTATATACCACCCGCCCCAAAGCATCCAAAAGTTGCAATTGATAATTTCCTGCAGCCACTTCTAATTCAACCGATAATTGCTGCTTAAAAGGAATAGGACTTGCCTTTATCGTCAGTTGATTATCATGGATACGGTGAATGCCAATAGGCGCACTAACTTGCACCAAAACACTATCAGCCTGACAACCTCTAGTGCCTGTAGCAATAAGCCAAACCGTACCTGGGCTAGTGCTTGTTTGCAACATCCCCATAGTATTGACTGTACATCCCAAATCAGGCTGTCCCACACTCCACACAATAGATTCTGTAGAAGAATTTGGTAAATAAGAAGCAAATAATTGATAAGAACCACTTGTTACAGTTACCAATGTATCGGGACTGGCCAGAATGAGGGTAGCTGCATTGGGCAAAACAACTTGATAACAATCCATGGCTGTAGGAAGTGGCGAAACTTGATAACAAATCGAAGCTACCCCAGCCGAGCAATTGCCAAACAAACCAATAAAGTTATTGAGTTGACTAATTGTAGCAATCAATTGAGGAAGAGAGGGCGCGTCCCCGCCTGTATTGGCAAACACATCGGTAAAGGCAATGACATCATTTAGATTCTGAATATCAGCCCCCGAAGAAATACCACGATTATTGAGTGAATCACACAATCCAACAAAGAAAGTACCAGCAGCAGTACAACACGTGGTACTCCCTAAATAAATCCCATTGAGCAAGGAATCTACCACCAATTGTACTTGAGACAAATTATAAGAAAAAGGAATCACACAAAGCTCTTGACACGCTCCAAACCCAAAGTCACTAGGAACAATACGGCCATCTAAACTCGAAGTTATAATTGGAGGGCCAAAACCATCGGCTGCTATCGTATCCTGCCGCAAAATAAAAAACTCTGTATTGGGAAGCCCTGTAGGCATAACGGTATAAACGGGTGTGGGCGTGGTATCCGTAACCACAACCATCCCTCTAACATTGGATAATTGTCCAGCAATACTAGTAGGGCAGTTTTGGGCTTGTAGCTCTACACCACTCATTATTAGTAGAAGCAGCAAGAAGGTATATTTACAAATCATAAAAATTGAAAGATAAGTGAGAAATGAAGTGAATGAACAACTTTAAGACTCAAAATACATTGAATCTAGGATTTTATTGGCATACTGATAGCCATAATAATGTTTTTCAAAGTTGTTAAAGGAACACAAAGACGCGCTCAAGACAACAATAGCTATACAAATAGCTGTATCTTTGCGGAATGAAATCTACAACCCCAACAACTATACAATGATCAACTACATGCAGCATCTATTACTGATAGTTATTCTTATAACAACAATAAGCCAATCGCTAAAGGGGCAAACGCCTCAATATCAAGTAGAGTTTGATACAGGACAAACTGCTATTTCATTGATTCAATTGGATAGTATCAAAGCATTGGTCAAACGCTCTAGAGCGTTGGGACTTTCCAAAATTAGAGTAATTGCTTATGCGCATGATGCCAAGCAAGGCGATACCAATGAGCAGCTTTCGCGTCGGAGAGCCTATCTAATCCAACAATGTTTAGAAAGAGAAGGCGTGCCCTTGTCCCAATTACATATTCAGAACATAGTGTGTGATGCTACTATAGAGGTGTGTACGGCTTGTGCCAATCTCTCCTTGGAAAAAGGGGATGGAACCAGACCCAGAAATAGCTATACCCAACGCAATAAAGAATTCTTATACCAACAAACGAAAGGAGAACAGGAAAGCTTTTGGGTAAACCCCACAGAAGATAATTTTATACAAAGTCAAGAGGGTATTTTAATTTATCTACCAGCTCATACGCTGGTCACTGCCTATAACAGCCCCGTACAATTAACCTTAAAGGTGCTCACCAACAGTCGCCAAAATTGGTGGAATGGTTTAGCAACAAGTACCTCAGAAACCCAACTGCTCGCACACAAAATGGTGCATTTGCAAGCTACCCAAGAGGGGGCTTTACTCCCTTCTTCTTTGCGTTATCCTATTACTATCGTTATGCCAAATCAACACCCACAACCTCAACAATGGAAATTGTGGCAACAGCAAGAACAGCAATGGCAACAACCTAAGCAGAACAGTGCTACCGCTTTGTATTTAGGCGATTATTATAAGAATGCTAAAATACCCTGTACCAATATGGGCAATGATGCTATTCATATACCCGATTATGGTGCTGCGCCCCAACGACCCGCTTACATCAAGCTTCAGGAAGCAACTTCTCTACAAGATGCCGCAATAGCAGCCTTAGAAGAACGCTTTCAACCATTAGAAGCATTGCGTTACAGCAAAAACGGTAAAAAAGAAGTTTGGACACCACAGCAAAAACAACGCGCTTTCCAATTGAACAACGAAAAAAGTTTATTACTTGTTACACGCGAGAAAATTCGCAGAAAGGCACAAGACAAAAACAAAGTATTGGAGGAGAATTACTACAAAGCATTAGGACAATACAACCAAAAACGCCACGAGCTACAAACCAATTATATCCAAGCCATAGAACAGCGCGCCCGCCAGGCTCGTTTGGAAGGCGTAGCCCCTGAAACCATTATGGCAGAAGATCGTTGTTTAGCTTTGCAACAGTATGAACAACTTTTGAAGGCGGCTTATTCGGATACGACGTATGAGCAATTGCACCAGTACTTGGCGACGGTGGAAACGGCATCACAAGAAGCGGATTTGGGTTATTGGATTAGGGGCGAAGAGTTGGGATGGGTCGCACTAGGACAACATCAAGCAAGAACAACTAACAATGCTCGTTTTTTTGCACAAAGTACTATCTCTCCTTATAAAATTACGGCCTATTATCACCAACAAGATGGACAAGTATTTAGTGGAGTCCCCCAAGAAGATGGTCGCTTAGTTTTTGCAGGAATTGATGCTTCCCAACAAGGCGAAATATTGGCCGTAGTAGAGCAAGAGGGTGAATTCCTATTGGCCTTGCAACCGATTGGCAGAAATGGTGTTTCATTAGCAGACAAAACTATAGGCTTAGAATTTAAGTTTCGCAGCTTAGAAAAAGCCCTTCAAACCATTGCTCAATAAAAAGAAGGTACTTGGTCGAATAGTTAGAAGCCTTGTGCCCCAAAAAGTGTAGTTTAGTACTTTATTTTAAACCAGTGCTGTGCCCGCCAGTAGACAGTAGAAGTGATTAAAGCAGTATGACTCTTGCCGAAAATATAACCATTGCCTTCAATGCCATTCGCGCCAATTTATTGCGTGCTGTACTTACCTTGCTTATTATTGCGTTTGGGATCATGGCCTTGGTTGGAATCCTCACCTCTATTGATGCCATCAAAAGCTCTCTGACCAATAACTTGGCGAGTATGGGAACAAACACCTTTAATGTTATCCGAAAAGGAACAGGTATAGGGGGGGGCAGACGAGGACGTAGACGCAAAGTGGGCGAAAAAATCACTTTTGAACAAGCCAGTCGTTTCAAAAAACGCTACGATTATCCAGCATTGGTATCCCTTTCGGCTTTGGGGACAGTGAGTGCGGTGGTCAAACATGATAAAACAGAAACCGATCCGACTACAACCGTATATGGAGCGGATGAAACATACCTGCGTGTAGCAGGCTACAAATTATTGGCAGGAAGAAACGTAACGGCATTGGAGGCCGAGGAAGGCCGAAACCTAGTCCTTATTGGCTCGGATATCCGAAACCGTTTGTTTCCCAATTGGCCTCCTACCACTATTTTAGGCAAAAGTATTGCCATTCGGAACATCAAATTTACCGTCATAGGATTATTAGAAGAAAAAGGCTCTAGTGTCTCCTTCAATGGCGATCAATTGGTGATTATTCCACTACAAACCCTACGCAAATATTTTGGCTCGCAAACCGATTCTTATAACTTGTCGGTAATGGTGACGGATGCATTGAACATCGACCCTGCAATGGCTGCTGCTGAAGGACTATTTCGCCAAATCAGGCGCACAGCATTGGGCGAAGAGTCTGATTTTGAATTAGAAAAAAGTGATGGCCTCATCTCTTTGATTGTAGACAATACTGCCACTTTGCAATTAGCCGCTATTTTTATTGGATTAATTACATTATTGGGAGCAGCCATTGGGCTTATGAACATTATGTTGGTTTCGGTGACCGAGCGCACGCGAGAGATAGGCATTACCAAATCCTTAGGAGCTACCAGACGTACTATTTTAGTGCAATTTCTGGTAGAAGCGATTGTGATTTGTCAAATGGGGGGACTGGTAGGAATTATTTTGGGGATATTGGCGGGTAATATCGTGACCATTATTGTAGGGGGGGCTTTTGTGATTCCTTGGGCTTGGATTGCACTTGGATTTACCCTGTGTTTTATTGTAGGCATTTTGTCGGGGCTGTATCCTGCCGTCAAAGCTTCTCGTTTAGATCCTATTGAGGCCCTGCGTTATGAGTAAGCACTAAGCCAACAATTTTTCAATCAACTTGTAATTATCAGAACCCAATTCTGTGAGCAAATCATTGCCCTCAAAATGCTTGGCTTGTTCAATAGCCCTAGCAATATGAGGCAAAAAACGCTCTGGCTGAAGGTCATTTTTTTGATAACCTTCTTCTAGGTGTTTGTTCAAATACTGGTCAATAAAACGCTTCTTCTTGGTTAGTTTTTTATTAAGAAGCAATTCTTCTTCTGTAAACGCAGTCACATCAAACAGGTGCAGTAAGAGCCAAAATTCAAAACAAGGATTGGTCAATGCCACAAAGAAGTTTTTTTCTAAGCGACATTTTTCCAGCCATTCTTCCAGTTTCCAGCGATCCCGATCTATAATCATCCAAAATTCATCCTCAGTCGTAGTAGGGTGATTGCTCTTGTAGTTTTTTAGTTGTTGAAATACATATTTGGGCGCACTTAAGGTCATTAGACGAGGCCGTTGGAGCGATAATATTTTAATAATTCCCTCCTTGTGGCGCAATTGTTCCTTGAGCGCATGATAATATTGTGGTTCTGTTTCATTGCCTTCATAGGCCAGTATATATAACTTTTCAGGATTTCTGGTCAAGCGTTTTCGACGACCAATACCCCTGTTGGTATCTCTAAACTTCATGTGGTACAGGTTGAGCGTCTGGTATATCAGAATGGACTACCTTGGTAAGTTTATAAGGATTGCCAAATTGTGGAATGGCTTGGTAGCGTCCGAGTAAGTAATCTTTGCGAATTTTTTTGTCAAAACGGATATTGTACTCTTCTAAAGAATAAATGGAAGAAGCACCCGATTGATCTTTTTGGACAAACCAAATTTCATCTTTTCGCAGCAAATCTTGGGTAAGTAAGTTGGTCGCATGACTTGCCAAAATCAGTTGACTCTGTACACCTGTAGAATGTTTTAGAAACAATTCTAATAATTCGTACATCAAATTGGGATGCAAACTGCGCTCCATTTCATCTACAATAAACACATTGTCCCCTGCAAACAAATCAATAAGCATAGGAATAAAATCCATGATTCGTTGGGTGCCGTCCGATTCTTCGTGCAAGTCAAAGTAACTCATACCCCCTGCTGCACCGTCCATTTTGTGCTTGGTCATCAGTTTGGACACCGTGATTTGGTCATAAGCATTCTTAGAGAAAACATAACGAATATTTTTGATGGGATTATCAATAATGGCCGTTGCTTTGTCTGTGCCTCGATTGAGCAGACTGTTTTTAATTTCTTCCTTGATCCGTTCTGGCAATTCGGTTTGATCCCAATCTATTTCCTCTAGTGCAATGCCATCGACACCCGTATCAAAATAGTCCAAAAATTCTTTATACAAGCTAATGAGTCGTTCACTTTGTTGGGATTCAAATTGCAAGCTTGAAGTTTTGGAGTGGGGGTACCAGATGGTTAAGGTATTTTGGAACCAATCAATAACCCGCAATAAATCATCAATGGCATTAACGTGTTCTTGTACATTTCTATGATAAATCTCTGTTAAGAACAGTTGATTGTCAGGGGTGCCCATGGCAATGAACTCTAAGAATTGTGCTTGCTTACTAGAGTTTTTGGCTTTAAGCGGACCAATATCAAAGCTTTTGTGATCGCGTTCAAATATTAATTTACTTTTCTTATTATCAATCGAATACAGCCATTCCCCTTTTATTTGATGCTTGTCAAATAAAAAACCATAAGCATAACAATTGCCCTTATGCTTGATTTCAAATTCCATCAAACTGGGTTTGTCCAAATTATCTTGAGCGAGTTTAAACGGCTGAAAATGCAGTAAACTATTGGCAGAATTGCCCTTGAGCAATAACTGTTGCCCAAAATGAATAGCCTTGACCAAATTGGATTTGCCCGAGGCATTGGCACCATACAACACGGCTGTTTTGACCAAATTAACATCCTTCTTGGAGGTTTTTTTGATGAGATGATGTGCTTTGTTTCTGCCACCCATTCCTGCGACCATAGAAAAAGTATGCCGCTCCTTAAATGATAGAAAATTCTCGATACTGAATGATATAAGCATAGTTTTAGTCTATTTTTAGTTCAAGTTAGTGAAAAAATCACAAAGTAGGGCAAGTTTTACAACTATAATCTTTGCAAAAAAGTTGCCATGTAGGGCTATTTTTTTGTTCAAAACTCAAAAATGTTTGAGGATATTGTATTGCGCCATACAAAATGGAACGAATCGTAATAAGGAAAATAGACGCTGCATCAATCATTAAAAAAGCTGCCAAGAGTTATTTTCTTTATAGCCTAAGACATTTGAAGTTGTTTAAAAATACCCAAAAGCAGTGAAGCAGATAGAGCAATACGAATGGCTCATTTGAGGGTCTAAGTAGCAAATAAAAAGTTAAATTGCTTGGAATAGACAACTTTAGGGCTACATAAGGCACAGATGGAAAGAATTTTGTAATAAAATAAATAACCCACAGCATGACTAAACTAAACCATACGACAACCAATATATTGTCTATCTTTTGACACTGCTAAACAAAAGATTAAAACCCGTGTTCTAGCTAAAATTATTTTGCCTGAAAACTGTATCTATCTTTTTTTAATAAAGCGAACTACTAATTTGCTTTATTGATGATAATCAGTTTGATATGAAATTGTATGCACTTTATCGTAAAGATATTAGGGGACTGGAAGGAGTAAATAGAATTCTCCATGGAATAAAAAAAGAATTGTTTTTGTGTGAGAACTTTTTTTGAGAACGTACCCTTTGCATTATAAAAACACAACAATTGCTTTCATTTATTCTTGAAACTTGTGAAACTAATTCTCAAAAAAAACAGCTCATAAGTAAATAGAATCCCTATTTTTGCTGTATTTTTGATGTAACAACATCCTTAACAATACCAACATCTTAATTTATTATGGACCACCAATCTCCAAAAGCAACCTATGTTGATAATGACGAGACCGCTGTCTCTCGAAAGCAAGACCACATTGAATTAGCTTTCCAATCTCAAGTAGGTTTAACGGCCATAGATAATCGTTTTTATTATGAGCCTTTGTTGGCAGGACACCCTCAAGAGAGTGATAAAGCCCCTTTTGAGTTTTTGGGCAAAACCATGCAAGTACCTTTGTGGGTGTCGAGTATGACAGGTGGAACAGAATACGCCAGCAAGATCAATCACAATTTAGCGCGAGCAGCTAAGGAGTTTGGTTTTGGAATGGGATTGGGTTCTTGTCGTGGCTTATTAACCAGTGATGAGTATTTGCCAGATTTTGATGTGCGTGAAGTCATAGGGGATGATTTGCCCTTGTATGCCAATTTGGGTATTGCTCAGTTGGAACAATTACTAGATGAAAACAAAACAGGGTTAATTACGGCGCTTTTGGACAAACTGAGCGCAGATGGTTTAATTATACATGTAAATCCTTTTCAGGAATGGTTGCAGCCAGAGGGCGATCGATTTAAGTACCCTTCTATTGACACCATTAAGCGAATGCTAGATAAATTTCCAGACACGAATTTTATTGTAAAGGAAGTAGGACAAGGAATGGGATTCGAAAGCTTAAAAGCCTTGTTGAAATTGCCCTTGGCAGCAGTAGATTTTGCTGCTAATGGCGGAACTAACTTTGCAAAGCTAGAATTACATCGCTCAAGTCCAGAGTTTCGTGCAATTTATACTAAATTAGCAAATATTGGACATAGTGCTATAGAAATGGTAGACATGACCAATGAATTGGTAGAGTTGTTAGAAGGGCACTGTTTGTGTCAGCAGATTATTGTATCGGGTGGTATCCAAGACTTTTTGGATGGTTATTATTGTATCAATAAACTCAAACTACCAGCCATATATGGCCAAGCATCTGCGTTTTTAAAACATGCACGAGGGGCTTATGAACCCCTGCAAAAATATGTAGCAGCACAAGTCGAAGGCTTAAAAGTAGCACGTAATTTCTTGACTGTAAAATAACAAAGATTAAAGATAATCATATTAAAAGAAGTATGGCTAAGGATAAAGTATAGTATCATCCTACCCAAATGTCCCTAATTAAAATTTTCTTATAATTAACCATTCTTCGTTCCATAACCTCTATAAGTAATGAATTATGAAGAAGCCAACAATAGTATCTGGATTTTCTAAACTATCTAAACGAGGTAAAATTCGTTGGTTGGTCGAAAATTTCTTTACAAATCCTGAAGAAGTTGCAAGAGAATTAAAGAGTTTCTGGTACGGCGATCCACAGAAACAAAAAATCTTTGATGACTTTAGCGAAAACACCGTTAGTAATTTTTATCTACCATATGGTGTAGTACCCAATGTGCAAATTAATGACCAATTGTACTGTGTACCTATGGTGATTGAAGAATCTTCTGTAGTGGCTGCGGCTTCTAGTGCTTCCAAGTACTGGCTCAAGAGAGGTGGGATTAAAGCCGAAATTGTAGCGACTCAAAAAATTGGACAAGTACATTTTGATTGGAAAGGAGATACAGCAGAACTCAAGCGTGTATTCCCTCAATTGGAAGCACGCATCTACGACGATACGGCCCATATTACCAACAACATGCGTAGACGTGGTGGGGGAATTGGCAAAATTGAGTTAATAGATATGACGGACTTAGAGCCCAATTATTATCAACTCAAAATGACTTTTGAGACTTGTGATTCGATGGGAGCCAACTTTATCAACTCTACTTTAGAGGAGACAGGACGTTCTTTGCGGGCTTTTGTAGGCGATCAAGAAAACTGGTCGGAGGAATCTAGAGCAGCAACCATTATTATGGCCATCTTATCCAATTATACTCCTGAATGCTTGGTAAGGGCATGGGTGGAGTGCACTGTAGAGGACTTGGGTGTTTTTGAAGGTGGAAAAATGGATGCAGCAACCTTTGCCTACAAGTTTGATAAAGCACTAAAGATTGCACACATTGATGTACATCGCGCTACTACACACAACAAAGGCATTTTTAATGGAATTGATGCGGTGGCATTAGCAACAGGCAATGATTTTCGTGCTATAGAATCCTGTGGACATACGTACGCAGCACGCGATGGAAAATACAAAAGCTTATCTAATGTAGAAATAAAGGATGGTGTCTTTAAGTTTTGGTTGGATATTCCAATGGCCGTAGGAACGGTAGGAGGGTTGACGGCCTTGCACCCACTAGCCAAACGATCTTTGGAAATGTTGGGTAAACCTTCTGCGGAGGAATTAATGATGGTAATAGCTGCTGCTGGCTTGGTTCAGAATTTTGCGGCTGTCCGTTCCTTGGTCACCACAGGAATTCAGCAAGGACATATGAAAATGCACTTAGTGAATATTCTTAACCACTTAGAAGCTACCGAAAAAGAAGCCTTGGTGGTTTTGTCACATTTCAAGGATAAGCTGGTTTCTTTTACTGCCGTGCGCGATTTTTTACACCTGTTGCGCAGCAATTCTGCTCAAACAATGGGCATGAAATAGAGGACTAGAGTGCTTTACTAAGACAATATTGGAGCACTGTCAAAAATATAGTATCTTGTGAGTAGAATTTTGGGAAGCAAAGGCATGTGTCCTCCTTTCTGAAATTCTACTTTTAATTTTTAAGTAGCATTATTTTTTTTATCTATTTATAATTATGGCTAGAGGACCAAGCAAACTAGAACTCCTATTGCAAGATGTGCCACCACCATTGCGCAATAAATTTATTTTGGTGACAGGACTTTTTGTAGTGTGGATGTTTTTCTTTGATAACAATAGTGTTATCTCTCAATTCAAATTACAAAGCACTCGAAACGAATTGGTGGAAAAATTAGACTATCACAAACGAGAAATTGATAAGAGTGAGCAAGACAATAGAGAGTTATTGACCGATGACAAATCAAGAGAAAAATTTGCTAGAGAACATTATTATATGAAGAAAGCAGATGAAGAGCTATTTATTATAGAAGATTAGTCCTTAAATACTTCCTCTTGCAAACAACTTCGTCGAAAACCAAGTAATTATTTGGCACTCCTTTGTGGAATTTGTAAATTTGGACAACACATGGCTATCATGCCTTACATTCAATTCATAATCAAAAAATAACCAATAAAATGTCTGTACTAGTCAATAAAGATTCTAAAATTATTGTACAGGGCTTCACTGGAAAAGAAGGTACTTTTCATGCCAGCCAAATGATTGAATACGGAACCAATGTGGTTGGAGGCGTTACCCCAGGTAAGGGAGGGCAAACACATTTGGATCGTCCAGTTTTTGGAACAGTAGCCGATGCTGTTGCCGAAACAGGTGCAGACACTACTATCATTTTTGTTCCTCCTCGTTTTGCTGCCGACGCAGTTTTGGAGGCTGCTGATGCAGGTATCAAGGTGATTATTTGTATTACAGAAGGTATTCCTGTACAAGATATGGTAAAGGTAAAAGCTTTTGTAGAGGACAAAGATGTACGTTTGATTGGGCCTAACTGCCCAGGGGTAATCACTGCAGATGAAGCCAAGGTAGGAATTATGCCTGGTTTTATTTTCAAGAAAGGAAAAATTGGTATTGTTTCTAAATCAGGAACACTAACCTACGAAGCTGCAGATCAAATCGTAAAAGCAGGTCTTGGTGTAACCACAGCAATTGGTATTGGTGGTGACCCAATTATTGGCACTACTACCAAAGAAGCGGTAGAATTGTTGATGGCTGATCCAGAAACAGAAGGCATTGTAATGATTGGAGAGATCGGAGGTAACCTAGAAGCACAAGCTGCTAGATGGGTAAAAGAAAATGGTAATCAAAAACCTGTAGTTGGTTTTATTGCTGGCGAAACTGCTCCTGCTGGTCGTACAATGGGACACGCTGGAGCTATTGTTGGAGGTGCAGATGATACTGCTGCTGCCAAAAAACGCATCCTTAAAGAGTGTGGTATTCATGTCGTAGACTCTCCTGCAGATATTGGTGCTACTATGATTAAGGCGTTAAAAAAATAGAATACTATCATAGCTGATATAATCAACTGCTGCTTCTAAAAATAGAAGTGGCAGTTTTTTTTATGTATAAAGCCAACCTTTTGAATTAAATATTGTCAAAGAGGTGTCTATGAATTTCCAAATAAGGTCAACAAAATTTATAATAATTTAATGAAGACTTGTTCTCAAGAAAACTTTTATAAAGTTATTTTTGTGGAAAAATAGCGAATACAGTTATTGATACTTGTACCGTATTTACTTTCTTATTGGTGTTGCTGACCCCCCGGTGCTACCAATGCGGAAGATGTATTTTATAACAACCTAAACAATCAATTTAATTTCTTTATTGTAAACACACACGCCATTATGAGTAGAACCCTACTTACATTTCTATTATTTATCACCACCATTTCCCTTTTATCAGCCCAATGGTTGGCAGGCTGGAGCCACCGACAAACCATCGAAATTACAGAAATTTCAGGGAATAATTTATCCAATTACCAAATACGGGTTGATGTATTGATACAACCCAACATGCAAGCTGATTTTGCAGACTTGCGTTTTACCACCAATGATGGGACTACATTAATCGATTATTGGATTGAATTTTCTCAAGCAGGCAGTGATGCTGTTGTTTGGGTAGAAGTGCCAACTCTGGCAGCCTCTTCAGTGGATTCTATTTATTTGTATTATGGAAATCCTGGGGTTCCTTCTTTGAGTAACGGAACCGCTACTTTTGTCTTTTTTGATGATTTTACCAATTTTTCTGGTTGGACCAATTACTCAGGAGGCGCAGCAGCGCACGATACCACTACATTTTCAGGGATGCGCGTATTAAGAAAAGAAAATTCTTGCGACCCCGCAGGTATGTGGAAAACTATAGGAACAACAGTAACTAGTTTTAGAATGATTAGTCGCGAAACTCGGACAATTGCTTTTACAGACTGTCCTTGGAATCGCTATGGTATGGAAAGTGCTGGATTTAATGGTTACACCATTCGTAGAAATGCAGATCAAGCCAACGCTACCAGCCAATTTGGTTTTGAGCGTAGAAATAATGGCAATGCTAGTAATGCTGTGGAGTCTAATTTACCGCACCCCAGAGGTGTTTGGTATCGCACCGAATTGACGAAAGACTGTGCTAACAACGCCATGGAAGCAATTTTGTTTGATGATAATAAAGTATTGATTGGTAGCGAAGCAGGTACAGATAATGCCTATTGTTCGTTTGAACGGGTAACGGTTCGTGGAGGGCGTAATTATCACTTAGATTATATGGCTATTGCCAACTACATCACAGATAATCCTCAAATTTCTATCAGTACTCCTACACCTATTCTACTTTCTTTTGATTTGCTCAACTTTGATGCTCGATATACTAAAGAGGGTAATTTATTGACATGGGAATTGGAGCAAGTAGACGAAATAGCCAACTTTGAGGTGCATTATAGTGCGGATGCTATGACATTCGAGAGGTTACGCGAGCAAGATGTTGTTGGTACACAATACGACTGTTTAGATCCTAATTATAGAACAGGGCGCATTGCTTATTACCGCTTAATGGCTACTATGAAGGACGGCAGTGTAGAATACTCAGAAATTAAAGCAGTAGAATTGCCTCAAAAACAGCATACTTTGACCTTATTGCCCAATCCCACTTCTTCCAATTTGCAAGTGATTTTTGAGATAGGGCAAGCCAACCCCTTGCAAGTATTGATTCTAAATGCCAATGGACAAGTGGTAGCCCAATATACAGAGCAAGGTGTAGCAGGCGAGCAAAAAATAGTGCTAGATGTGAGTGAGTTGCCTAGTGGCTTATACAATTTGATGCTAAGTGATGGCCTTAACAGCCGTACTCGACGTTTTTTGAAGGAGTAAGTAGCAAGGAAAAATCTATAAAAACAAAAAATCCCCCTTGACAACATTGGTCAAGGGGGATTTATAATGTCATCCTAATACATAATTGTAATTAAACAACCAGATGACGCATATCTTATTTAGTAAGTGGGTTGTGACTTGTAACAATCGGCTCCTCAATGGGCAATAGGCAGAGCGAAAAGCAACAATAACAACATCTATTTATTTCGGTAACGGGAGGCTGTTGAGCGGGGTTTGGTTGGATGGGATGTCAACAGCAAAGAACTATAAAAATTTTCTTAGAGAGCGGAGTTGATCTTGGATTTGATGCTGTTGATGAGGGCGGGAGAAACGCTGCGGCGGTTAACTTTTTTGCGAAGGAATTCGCGGAAGGATTTTTCTTTTTGCAACTTGGCTAGTTGTTCGGGAGATTTTTTAACATCGGTCAAAAATTCGCGTGACTCTTGATTGGATAGTGCGCCATCTAGGAACATGACCAATCTTCTCTGGAAGTCTTTTGGACTGCTGTTCTGATTTTTCATAGTAAAGTGTTTTATAAATAGAACTAAATAGATTATTTAGAATAACAGCTGCATAGATTAGATAAGTATATTGTCAGTAAGTGAATACAACTGCTGATTATTTAATATATAGCAAACAGGAAATAGTTTCTTTGGTAATTAATAAGCTAATTATTGTGCCAAACTGCCCGCTATCTCCTGCTTAATTTATGTCAATGAATTAGCCTAAGGCTACTTGTTTTTTCCGCGCTTGTCTTGGTATCCTTTGCTCTCTGCATAAGTACGCAATTCATCTTTGAGCATGTTTCTAGAGCGGTGCAAACGCGAGCGAACGGTTCCAATAGGAATGTCAATAATCTTAGAAATTTCTTCATAAGTAAAGCCCTCAATATCACAAAGTAAGATGACGGTTCTAAAATCAATAGGGAGCGCATTGATAGCATTGGTTACTTCATCGCCCATCATGCCTTGGAAAATCTCTTCTCGCAAGTCAAAGAAATCTACATAACTAGCATCCTCACTATCGTGGTATGTCGCAATTTCCTCATAATCTACCTGAGTAGGACGCTTGCTTTTGCGTCTATATTGGTTGATAAAGGCATTCTTTAATATCTTAAACAACCAAGCTTTTGCATTAGTTCCTTGGATGTATTTATCAATGAATCGGAATGCTTTGAGATAGGTTTCTTGCACCAAGTCATTGGCATCTTCCTCATTGTAGCAAAGATGAAACGCAAAGTTGTACAAGGCATCAATTTGAGGCATCAGCTCATTGTTGAAAACCGCTAATTGTTCAGGTGTTGCACTAGGTGCTTCCTGTTCTAATTCTTGATCTTCCTCCATCACAGGAGTTTCTTCTTTAATATCTTCCATTGGTTGTTTTTCCAAGTCGTCTTCTAAAAAATCCTTCTCGTTTTCCACAGTGATAATGTGTTTTAATGTAGATGTTAAATGAACAACCTCTACGGTAGAACAATTCCTCAGTGGTGTGTTGGCTCAAACAACAAAGAAATTGGATAAGTTCCACACCTGCTAAGGATGTACAGAAATAGTACAAATTTTCTCCTATTAATAGGACTTGTCTTCAAATTTAAGCTTTTTTGTTAGTAATAAGCGGCTTGGGCTGAAATCTCTTTGGACAGTAGTGGATGACTTGACCTCTACGATGCAGTATTGATAGGCATTATTAGAACAAACCAACGGCTAAATCTTGCCAGAACGCCACAATTGATTAAAGGTTTGTTTGGGAAACTTAGGCAAATCTCTGCGCTCGCCCCACCATTTGCTCAAGAAGTATTGCCCCACCAAATTTTTGCTCCAAGCTGGACCATTCATTAGTCGTCTACTCAACATGGCTTGTCGCCAGAGTTTCCACGACCAAGCTTCGCCCGAAGGACGCAAGTCTGCCTCTTCCTCATAAGCGCGATTGTACAACAGCAAGTGGTGTAGATTGATGTTAACAGGACAATTTTCGGTACAACTCCCACAAAGAGAAGATGCCTGACTTAAGTGTGTTTGTGTTTCAAATCCACCCAGTCCCAAGTGTGGGCTAATAACAGCACCAATAGGGCCACTGTAAGGGCTATCGTACGTGTGCCCTCCAATTGTTTGGTAAACAGGGCAATTGTTGAGACAAGAACCACAGCGAATACAGTGCAAAGCCTCGCGCATGTCCGCATTTCCCAATAAATCACTTCGGCCATTATCTAGTAAGATCACATACATTTCTTCGGGGCCATCTACCTCATGGGGCTGTCTGGGGCCACTGAGTATACTATTATACACCGTTAAAATTTGTCCTGTACCAAATGTAGACAACAACGGCAGAAACAAATCCAAATCCTCTATAGAAGGCAACATTTTTTCGATGCCCACAATGGCAATATGTGTGTTGGGTAGCGTCGTCGTAAGGCGGCCATTGCCTTCATTTTCTACCAAAACGACAGAACCTGTATCAGCCAGTAAAAAATTGCCTCCAGAGATACCAATATCTGCTTGAGCAAAACGCTCGCGCAAAACACCACGCACATAATTAGTCAATTCTTCGGGAGTAGCATCAGGTGCCGTACCAAATTTTTCATGAAACAAATCAGCAATATCTTCCTTAGATAAGTGCATAGCAGGGGTGACAATATGATAAGGTGCTTCGCCCTTGACCTGAACAATGAATTCGCCCAAATCTGTTTCTAGAACTTCTACACCATTTTTTTCGAGCAGAGGATTGAGTTCAATCTCCTCTGTAATCATAGATTTGGATTTGACAACAACCTGTGCTTGCTTTTCTTGAATAATCTGAGTGATGGCGGCTTGTGCCTGTGGAATATCCTCTGCCCAGATCACTTTGCCCCCTCTAGCCGTAAAATTTGCCTCAAATGCTTCTAACAATTCAGGCAATTCTCGCATTACACGCGCTTTGACATTCTTAGCCAACTCTCGCGCTCTGGGCAAATCCTTGAATTGTTGTTTGCCCACTGCTACCTTGGTATGGTATTTACCCATATTAAAAGCCAAACGCTGGCGATGGTCGTTTGAAAAGGCTTTGTTTTCGGCTTGTTCTAAGAATTGTTGCTGGCGTTCGGTTCTATTGTGGTATTGCACGCAAGTGGATTTTGGTATAAAAGAGAAAAGAGGCTGCAAGCTTTTATGGGAGGCAATTTATAGTTAAGGTTCGTTAAGTTTTACAACTATACTCATTACTTAGCGCAAAAATCACTATTTTCGTACCCCTTTTGTTGGCAACTAGCCTCCACAACCTATCAATGTCTAAGCAACAAAGATAATGGAATTTACACGATATCAACTGGATAATGGTTTAAAATTGTTAGTACACCAAGATAGCAGTACCCCTTTAGTTTCTGTTTGTATGACCTATAATGTAGGCACCAAAGATGAGCAAAAGGATAAGACAGGTTATGCCCATTTGTTTGAACACCTGATGTTTGGAGGGTCAGAAAACGCTACTAGTTTTGACGATTATATCCAACAGGCAGGAGGAGAGAATAATGCCTTTACCAATCAGGACATGACCGTTTATTATGAGTATTTGCCTTGTCAGAATTTGGAATTGGCCTTGTGGCTGGAGGCTGATAGAATGGCTGCCTTAAAGTTGACACCCAAAACACTAGAAAGGGAGCGTAAGGTCGTATTAGAAGAATTTAAGGAAAGTTGCCTCAATGAACCTTATGGAGATATATGGCATTGGATAGGCCCTTTGGTGTATCGCCAACATCCTTATAGTGTTCCCACTATAGGAAAAATACCACAACACATAGAAGAAGCAACACTAGAAGACGTGCAAGCATTTTTTGAGCGGTATTATTGTCCTAGTAACGCTGTGTTGTCGGTTTGTGGCAATGTAGAACCACAAGATGTATGGGCACTGACCCAGAAATGGTTTGGCGATTTGCCCACAGGCAACCCTCAAAAAATAATTGCACCCGTAGAACCTCCACAACAAGAGCGTCGAGTGTTAGAAGTGGAGGCAGAAGTGCCCCTAGATGCCTTGTATATGGTTTTTCGTTCAGCAGCTCGCAAAGACAGTGCGTACTATGTAGATGATTTGATTACAGATGTGCTCTCGGAAGGAGATGCTGCTTGGTTATATCAGCATTTGGTGAAGGAGCAAGAGTGTTTTTCTACTGTGGAAGCATATATAACCAGTTCTTTAGAAGATGGTTTATTAATTATAGAGGGCAAATTAGCCGAAGGGGTTTCTTTTGAGGAGGCAGAAAAAGCAATCTGGAAAGAGCTGCAACAATTGACAAAAGAACCTTTATCCAAAC
The DNA here is from genome assembly GCA_045105775.1 of Aureispira sp. Taxonomy (GTDB): domain Bacteria; phylum Bacteroidota; class Bacteroidia; order Chitinophagales; family Saprospiraceae; genus Aureispira. The sequence continues at coordinate 43,351 of JBGCDW010000035.1, read as the reverse complement.
AGGCTGTTGAAAAATTTAAGCATTGCACAGAGCATAATCTGGAGTTTAGCGAATTGAATAATTTGCACAAAGCAATCAATTTGGGATATTATGAAGTATTGGGGGATGCGAACTGGATTAATTTGGAAAAAGAAAAGTATAATAGCGTGACTGCAGCAGCGATACAAGAGCGCAGCAAAACACTATTTCAATCAGAAAATTGTTCCGTTATTTATTATAAATCGAAGGAACAAAGCAATGAATAGTGGCCAAAAAGGCTTATTTACAAGCCAGCAGAAACGCAATTGAATTAAAAGTCGTACCTTTGAAGCACGTCATTATAAAAGTACACATAGACAAGACAACTAGTAATTACTATAAAACATAAAATAGGATGAATACAATATTCTTAATGAATTTTCTAGGACCAGAGATGTTATTAATCTTCTTTGTGATTTTATTGCTGTTTGGAGGCAAGAAAATTCCTGAATTAATGCGCGGTCTAGGAAAAGGAGTAAGCGAATTTAACAATGCAAGAGACTCTGTAGCCAAAGAATTTAGAGAAGGAATGCGCGAAGGAGATAAAGAAAAAATTAAAATTGAAGAAAATTCTAATAAATAGTAGAAAAGCACTGTAATTGTTTTGGTTTTTTGAGAGTAAAAATAAAAATATTTAGAACAGCTACATAACAAAAGATAATACTATACAGTTATAATTTGGTATCCATCCAATGAACAATATACAAAGCATAACAGCTTAGTTTTTCCTATTCCAAAGAAAAAGAACAATTTCTCTTGGTCTAGATTCTGCTTTGGCAGAAATTATCTTAAAACTATGCTTTGTTAGCTGTTTTTTGGAAAGGTCTTATAATTTTATAACTTTGTATGTCACTCTTTTGTATTTTTCAAACTATTTGTGAAAAGAATACCAATAATTACGCGCCTCCAATTAGGAAAAATTATCCATAGCAATGAAATTCACTCAACCTGTATCAAGAGTAACCCTATTACTTTTGATAATGATAGGAAGCACTTTTGCTACCCTTGCTAGACCCAACGACTACCCTGAAATAGATGAAGAATTAGGCAAGTTACTTGTTAGGAACATGGGACATCTAATGAATGATTACGGGTCCAATGATCCTGATTATCCCACCTTTACAGATGAGCACTACAAGGCTCGTTTTCTCGAAATGTCTGGTGCCATTCAGTATCGTCTTACAACCGAAATTAAGAACCACATTATTCATCGAACCGAACGTTATCGTTCTGCTACAGAACGCACACTCGGTTTGACAGAGGTTTATTTTCCTATTTTTGAAGAATACTTAGCAGAGAAAAACATTCCACATCATATCAAGTATCTACCTATTGTAGAATCCAATCTAAATGGAGTGGCGCGTTCTCACGCTGCAGCAGTTGGTTTGTGGCAATTTATTCCTGGAACAGCTAAATTATATGGTCTGACGGTAACCTCTTATTTAGATGAGCGAAGTGACACACACAAAGCATCTAATGCTGCTGCTACTATGTTGTCCAATTTGTACAAACGCTATGGAGATTGGCCGCTTGCCTTAGCAGCCTACAACTGTGGCCCTGGACGAGTGGATCGTTATGTAAAAGGTAACAACAAAGATTTTTGGGATATTCGCTCTTCCTTGCCTAGAGAAACACAAATGTACGTGCCTTACTTTATGGCGGTAGCTTATTCTTACGAATATCACCATTTACATGAATTGGAAATCAAAAAACAACATCCAGATCTTGTTTTGACAGATTCTATTCATCTAGAGCCGGGGTACCAAACGCTGAGTCAATTAAGCCAGTATTACGATATTAACAAGGACACACTAAAACGCCTTAATCCAGGATATATCAAAAATTATGTGCCTTCTAGCGGAAGTAACCACATTTTAGTATTGCCTGCCCGTATTGTAGCTAAATTTAGAAATTATGAAGCAGCTTACAATCGTATTATTAACATGCGTACTGAAAATCCTATTAAGTGCATTCGTCGTGTAAATAATGAGTATGAGTTGCGTAAATTGATGCGAGCACATCGTTTTTCTAGAGAAGATGCCATGTTTTGGAATGGCTGGACTCCTAATCATATTATTAATAAAGGAGATGTGATTGCGGTCAGAAAATATCGAGTACCTAAGGATGCTTTGAAAAAACAATTTGCACCGCCTACAATTGAGCGTATTTCTATCCCCTCTTTGAAGGTTGTTGGCCTAGATGACCAACAAAAAAGAGCGTTAACCGCTCCTGTTTACACTACTATTAAGAAGAACAAGAAAAAACTAGCCTCCAAAACTACCATAGCATCGGTAGCGGCTACCAATAATGCCAACAGAGTAAAAACAACTAGCAAAGATAACCCTTACGAGTTGTCTAATAAACCAACTGCTATTACAGCACAGCGTGCTCAAAAACCTAATGTTATTAATGAAGTTTCGCAAACTCGTACCCGTCAGCGCCGTTTGCGTATTCCCGCTGTTGCTGCTACCGCTACTAACACTGAAACCGCAGCTCCTGCTGTTCCTAGAGCGGTTGCACCTAATGCAACAAAAGAACAAGCGGAAACAATGGCTTGGCAAAATGTGAAGGAGCAGAGTACAGATTTGTACAATAAAGAAAGAGCTGCTACCAATGCAACCGTATTCACGACAACCACTAAGGAAGAAAAACAGGCTATTACATACTTAAAAGCTCAAAGTAAAAAAATTACCAATGCCCCAACGCAAGCAGAGGAAGCGCGTCAAGCTGCGATAGCTGCTGCTCAAAAAGCAGAGGAAGCGCGCCAAGCCGCGATAGCTGCTGCTCAAAAAGCAGAGGAAGCACGCCAAGCAGAGGAAGCGCGCCAAGCTGCGATAGCTGCTGCTCAAAAAGCAGAGGAAGCACGCCAAGCAGAGGAAGCACGCCAAGCAGAAGAAGCACGTCAAGCAGAGGAAGCGCGCCAAGCTGCGATAGCTGCTGCTCAAAGAGCAGAGGAAGCACGCCAAGCAGAGAAAGCGCGTCAAGCAGCGTTAGTAGCAATGGAGAAAGCAGAGGAAGAACGTAAAGCAGAGGAAGCGCGCCAATTGGTCTTTGAAGAAGCTAGAAAAATTGAAGAGGCACGTGCAATAGTACGAAGAGCAGCAGAGAAAGCTAACAAACAAGAAAGATCAAACCAAGTTCAAATACAAGAAGCAGCACCATTAAATACTACTAAGTATGAATTGTATGTTGTTAAGAAAAATGAAACGATCTGGGAAATCCAACGTCGCTACCCAAGAGCAACTTCGAGAGATATTTTGTTACTAAATGAGTTGACTTCGAGAGATATTTTGAGAGAAGGAATGAAGTTAAAAATTCCTGTTCAGTAGAAATGCCATTCTATATTATCCTATAATTAGTATAAAACTAATAATGACCCTTGGCGGACTATCCGTAAGAATAACATAATAAAAAGGAATTGCCTTTAGGTAGTTCCTTTTTTTTGTCTACTTACGAAGACTAGTCAAGTATTTGATAATAAGAGTACTAACAGTATACGGTACAAAAAGAGACTATTTTAGTGCTCAATTGTTGCGATGGATTTTTAAGAAGTTCAATATAGAGGCAACATTTATTCAATGTTCTTAAAAAAAAGAATTAAATTGAGGGATAAGCCATGAATTCAATATTTTAATATTCCAAATAAAAGGAAAAGCAAAAGCTGTAAGCTTTTTGTTTTCAGGTAATTAGAGTTTATATTATTTAATAATCAACCCTTATACGCCACTGCATCAGGTATAAAAAATTGTACTTTAACACAATGCCAACATATCACACCATTTGCCAATTCGTGTCCTCCCTGAAACAATTCTTCCTCTTTCTCTGGTTGTCAGGATTTTTATTTGTAGCGACTGCACAAGCACAAGAAAAGGTAGAGTTATTTAATAGTCTAGAACAGATTGGACCTCTACAGACGTTACATAAAACATTTGATTTAGAAGCAGGAGAAGATCTCATTGTTTCTATCACTCCTATGAGAGGAAAGCTCTGGCGCCTGACAATTGATATTCCTAATTCTGATTTTCAGTATATTAATAAGAAAATAGAAAAACTGGATAGAGCACTGATTACAGTAGCTAAATCGGGAACTTATGCTTTTCATTTTACCAATGGTAATGTGTTTAAAAAAGAGTTAGATATCAAGATTTTTAAACAGCGAAGTACAATAAATAAAGATACGCTGTATTTACATGATGTCATTTTTTCTGCCTTTCGTGATACCGTCAAAAAATATCGTGATGACACTATACCAGTACCTGATTTGGCAGAGTATGAGTTTGTTTTAAATCCTGCGTTCAATTATGGAGCGGTAAGCGATTCTACTATTTTAGAAGAATTGCTTAAAGATGATGAAACAGAGTATCAATATGCAGCTTATTGGGTTGGTTTGGGAGATGAATCCATACAAGCCTATAACCAACTCAAAGCCAACCCGCCACCTAACTGGCAAATTTTGGGGATTAATGAGCCTTTGATGGCTTATGGTCTGGGCGTAACGAATCTTCTACCACTCAGCTCTTCCTCTATTTCGAGAGATGTGATGTTTAAGTTTATGAATCCAGAAAAATACAATAATATGGATCGTAAACCGCGTTTGACCCGTCGAGATAAACGAGGTGATTTTTATGGACGAATACCTATTAGTAGTGCTAGCAAGTATAAGGAACTGTTGTTGAGTATACGAAATTTTAATACAACTACAGGAGTGCCTGTTTATATTAAATTTGTGAAGTTTAAGCTAGATCGTATTTATTATAATGAATATATTGTACGAGAACGAGTGCAAGAAATTTTCAGAGAAAAAACACTAAGAGTTCTTAAGCCAGAAGAAGGATAATGGTAATACCCCCTGTGCTATTATCAAAATAAACTTATAATCACCCCTTTTGTGCCAAAAAACATATTCATACGGATGAATTGTACTATAAATAACTACCTAAAATATTGTTTCTTGTGGATGTTTTGTTGCTTTTGGACATACTCAGGACAGACCCAAGATATCAAAGGCCAAGTTGCAAGAAGAACTGCTCGGCTAGCTGCACAGCCTGGACGTATTGTTAAAAGTACGAGTCGTCGAGCGGCGGCTGCACCAGAGCGTGCTTTAAAACGTGCTGGTCGTCAAAAAGCATTGGCTACTAAACGAAGTCTAAAACGTTCTCTAAAAGGCGGAAGAGCAGCTCCTGTAGATCGTGATAATCCAACATTGGATAAATTGATAGAAGATGAAGAGAGGAGAGAGAGTCTGACGGATAATGATAATGATGTACGTTATGTAGAGTTGTTAGGAGTTTGGGCAACAATGCCCAGTGATGCCGAATTAGATCTTCGTGCTCAGATCAAAGCCATAGAAGACTCTTTGCGCAATATAGACCGCAAGCTTTTGAGAGAAACACGAATGGTATGGGACGATAGTCGCCCTATGATTATTTATGGCTGGCACCCCTATTGGATGGGAGATTTGTACAAAGGCTATGATTTTGGGCTGTTCAATGTGGTTTCGTATTATTCATATGACATTAATCCAAGTCAGGGTGGCCCTCAAAATCCACGAGTAATTAATCAATTTTTGGCCAGTGAATTTGTTCAAACTGCTCAAGATCAGGGCTGTAGCGCTTTATTGTCAGTAACCTGTCATGGAGAGGATAATGTGCGCCTTTTCTTGAATAATAATAATATAGCACAGCGCCGTTTAATAGATTCTTTGATCTATATTTTGGATTCTACGAATGCCGATGGCATTGAAATCAATTTTGAAGGGGTCAATGTAGAGCTAAAAGACGATTTTTATCGCTTTGTCCGAACGCTTTCGACTAATATTACAGCAGCAAGAGGCGACACTAGTTTTATCTTCCTAACGGTTCCTGCCTATGATCCTGATGAAGTATACGATTTGTCATTGCTACAAAATTTTGTAGATATTTTTGTAGTGAAAGGATTTGGATTTGAACAAACGCCTGAAAAACTGATCAAAGGACCAACTTCTCCCTTAAATTATAACAAAATAACCAAGAAACCAGATGTACGTTCTTCCGTTGATAACTATCTTGCCACTTTAGGGCCTTTGTATAGTGACCGTTTGATATTGGCGGTGCCTTATTCGGGGACGTTGTGGTATTCAGATGGTGTAACGGAAGAGGTTATGGATATGCAGTATGTAACTTTTGATGATATACAGTTTGATTTTTTAATGCAAATAGATAATTACGAACGTTACCCTGGTGTGCGAGCGGGGTATGATAGTGTTGAAAATTACCATTATTTTAAGTATTATGATTATTATAATGTAGATACTATGGCAGGAGATATTCCAGTTGATGTCACGTTATATTATGATGATACGATGAGCCTTCGAAAGAAATATCAATTTATCATAAACAATCGTTTGGGAGGTGTGGGTGTACAGTTTTTGGGGAACGATGCTGGATTTTATCGTTTGGAGAGTGTGCTATCAGATGAATTTATGGTATATGTTAAACCAGTGAATGAAAAACTAAAAGAGTTGAATGCTCGCAGCAATAACTTTCGCGAAAATTCTATCTATTTATTAGCAGTACTTTTCTATATTGCTATTTTTATGTCAATTGGATTCTGTGCAGCATTATTTAATGTTAATGTGCGTCAAGCACTTTTCCAAGGGGGGCGGTTTCGGATTTTGTTTATGTTATTTATTACCGTACTTATACTTCTATTGGGCGGTTATATGGGGTTATTCAAGGGAACTACATTGCCCTTATTGGTAGGAGTTATTTTTGGAGCTTTGATGAGTTGGATTGGGTGGCAATATTTCAGCAAGAGAAAATCTATGACTCCTTAATACTAACTTTAGAACACCCCCTAGCAGCTTTCTTTTCTTTGTTATGACCAACAATATGAATCACACAATAAAGACCTTCTCACTATTTATTTGTTTGTTTGTTATGGCCGGGCCATGGGAAGCAAGCAGTCAATCCTCGCCTTTGTTTAGGGATCAGTTTGATTCTCTAGAAAACGTACGTTTGGATCGCCGTAAATCGCTACAAGCTACGCCCTCTATTCAGGAGCGTGTAGATGATAAAATTAATGAACAACGTCTATTGATGTTGTCGTATGAGTGGTGGAATATACCAACAGACTTGGAGCAAAAACGGATAAACAAGGCGGTAAATAGTCGTTATGAGCGTTACAATACATCCCTAGAAAATTCTGCATGGCGCAATAAGCGAGGAAAAATTTACAGAAGTACAGGAGACATCAAACCCAAGCAAAATTTGACTATTATGGGCTGGCATCCCTATTGGGAAGGGGATACCTACAAAACCTATAATTATCGCCTTTTGACACATTTGGCTTATTTTGGTTATGAAGTCAATCCATTTACAGGAGGGTATGGTAATTTTCAAGCAATGTATGACTTCATGAATAGTGATTTGATTACAACTGCACACTTGGACACTTGCAAGGTTTTATTAACCGTGAGTAATAGGGGAGAAGATAACAATGAGATATTTTTTACTAGTGAACCCGATGTGCAGACCAACCTGATTGATAGTTTGATCACTATTTTGGCACGATCAGGCGCGGATGGCATTGATATCAATTTTGAAGATGTACCAAGCAACCAAAAAGATAATTTTATAACTTTTGTAAAAGATTTGTCTTTTGCTATTAGAGAAGCAGACCACAATTATGTTATCAGTATGTCTGTTCCCATTTATGATAAGGACAACATTTACGATTTGCCAAAACTCAAGCCTTGGGTAGATTTGTTTGTCATTGGCACCTACAATTTTCATATTCAATCGACACAACTAAAGGAAGGCCCCTTGACACCGCTTACGGATTTGGATGCTAATATTCGGTCTACTGTATGTTTGTACGAAATTTACACCAATTTAGAAGAACTGTTGTCGGTTTCTTATACTATTTCAGAGGTAACTATAATTGGAGATATAGATTATACCACACGTTTGAGAGATTCTCTCAATTACTATATTAATCGTGCTTATGATAACTTAGAATACGAACCTTATGATATAACCGATGTACTCAATACGATAAAAATAACCAGAGATGCCAATAGCCGACCACTTTGGCAGCAGCCGTCTATTGCGCGATTATTGCGCCGCACTAACTGTATTGGTCTGTTATCGCAAGAAGTCCCCGCAACCAAACGTGCCGATAATATTAATTTCTTTTTGTTTGAACCCAAGCGAGATACGTTAGTATTTAGAGAGTATGATTTGTTTAGGGATATTGCAGTCCAAGCAGAAGTAGATACACAAGAATTGGATCTTAATCAACTTATTGACCATTATAAAGATAAGATTGGTAATGACCATTATGGAAGTTTGGTTTTAGGGGTAGCTTATCATGGTGCGGTATGGTATAAGGATGTAACAGGTAAAAAGGATTTTGAAGGATATATGCCTTATAGTGAAATTGTAAGTTTGGCAGAAATGGATCGGGCTAGTATTGATTATGATAAGGCAACCCATTCATTAGAAGCTACGGTGCGAGATTCGATTGGAGGCGTTTACAAAATCTATTTTGATAATTCCACTTCGTTGGGTAAGAAGTTTGATTTTGTTGTAGATAAGGAATTGGGGGGCGTTGGAATTTGGGCCTTGGGAGGTGATTATGCACATACAGAACTATGGGCAACTATAGAACGGAGTTTTGTAGATAAGCGAGTTTGGAATGCAGAAAAAGGAGCGTACACATTGGTTACTATTGAAAAGGAAAATAAAATTTCTTATACTATTGAATATTTATTGTACCGATACAGAAATTTGATTTTTGCCACACTGTTTTTTATCGCTATATTTATATGTATAAGTTTTGCCTTTTCTGTACTCGATTGGAAAGTGCGTGATATACTGTTTTATAGTGGCTCATTTAGAATTTTTTACTTGGTAATCTTTACGGTAGCTTTATTGCTAATAGGTAATTGGATGTCGTGGTTCCAAAATAGAATGATAACGTTTGCTATTGGGACAGTACTAGGTCTTATACTGACTTGGTTTGCTTCCAATATTGTAGATACGCGCCACAAAGAGTTGCCATAGATGTATGGATCTAGATAGATTATCAATATTTATGTAAACTCCCAGTAGGCTCAAGTTGAATACAAAACACCTTTGTATCAACACAGCGCAATAAACAACTTAATTTTTATAATATAATAGACAGACATGGGAAAAGTTATTGCCAGAGAATTTCTGTGGTTTTTTGTAGGACTAATAGCCGCTATTCCATTAGGATTGGTATTTCTGTGGTTTTTTGGATTTACAGGAGAGACCATTCGATTAACTGAAATTAAGAAAAACTACATCTTTTGGCTGTATATGATTGGATGCCTAACCTCATTTATAGGGATTTATATTGTCCGTTTTATAATAATGGCATTAAAAGCCCTGACAGCCCCAGAACCAGAGTATGAGGAAGAATAGTTACTAAATCTTTTATGATAAGTTGTCTAATGAAGCCGTATTTGGTTGATAAAGAGATTTTTGTACTAATGCATGAATTCTATTTACAATCAAATCACCAAATAGAGCTGCCTTAAAACAATAAATATTCTTGAGGAGCAGCTTCAATACAATGCTGCTAACTAAATAAAAACAAGTAATATGATCCACGACGTCGTTTCAGCAATTGCAGGCGAAATCAATCGGTTCTTGCAGAGTAAACACAATATTACCGAGGAAAAAGTAGTCATGTCTAGTGTTATTAATCTAGATGGAAGTGTAGCTGTTCAGGAACCAGATAAGATTGTAATGACCTTGACTAATATCGAAGTGGACAAAACACAGAGCAATGTTGGTTCTTACAAACAAACAAACAAAGGCAGTTACAAGATGGTCAAGCCTCCTGTTTATGTTAATATTACGGTGTTGTTTTCTGCTTACTTTACAGCAGAAAATTACTTAGAAGGACTCAAGTTTATTGCCTCTGTTATTGCTTTTTTTCAATCTAGAGGAGGAGCATTTACGCCACAAGATACGCCAGAAATCAACGATATAGTAGATCGTTTGCAAGCAGAGATGGTTTCTTTGGATATGCGTGATTTGAGCAATTTTTGGAGTTCTATGGGATCCAAGTATTTGCCTTCTGTGATTTACAGAATCAAGACCTTGCCTATCAAACACGATGTCTTACGACCTGAAATTCCTGTTATCAAAAAAATCTAACAGATCCATAACACGTTACTGTTTTTTGACCTCAATAGCAATGCGTGTATAAGTTCATATTATTATGGCTATAAAAAAGAAAAAAGACAGCGGGAAATTCCCCAAAATTCAGTTAAATCTTTTGGCGCAGTTCAAAGAATTGCTTCAATTTGATATTAAACACGACTATTTTCAGAGCAAAGAATTTCCTGTTGGGAAGATACATATACAACCAACCGACACGACCAAGACGGTTTTGCAACAAAATAGTTTGCAATTTCGGGTACAACCAAGTGGTTTTTTGTTAGGAGTAGGTGGGACAAATCAGTACACCCCTTTAACTGAAAATACAACGCCTGTTCACTTATCTTTTATAATTAAAATGAATGATGGCAAGTTTTTGAATTACAGCGAATTGCCTTATGAGTTTTCAAGTGACCAAGTATTTTACTTTCACAATAGAGATTTTGACAAAGAGACCACAGATTATAACAATTTATCTCAAAATCGACAAGTAGGGGTAAACGACAAGATTGATATTTCTCCGTCTGTATTTACGTATGAATTTGATGAAGAACAGTATGGTACTGAAATAGAAATCCAAAATGTTATGGAGGAAACCGTATTTTCTGTGATATTAGATGACGGCGTTCGCACCTGTGATATTGCACTGGTCAATCAACCTGAAGGAAAATATACTATTCTAATTAATGGATTAGAGGAAAAAAGCATCTATGTTTATAATGGAATGCGCCCTCCCTTTGCAATCTTAGATATTTTTATAGATAAGGATGATTTTAGCGATTATAGTTTTTATGATGCGGATGAAGTCTTGGTAAAAAAAGATTACAATATACACTTTGCTGCTAGAACTGTGCGTTGGAGATACGTGGTGGTAGAAAATAATAAAGAACGCCAACATAAAGAACACGAAATTTATGATAGTGTTAGGAAGGAAGATCATATACCTATGCCTTTTACTTTGGCCGAAACAACAGAATTTGATGACAGAGAGGTGATAGCTATTTGGACAGACAAAAAAATTCCTTTTCAAGAAAGACCACAATATCGGTTTAAATTAAAAACCAAAAGAGGCAAAAGTGGCGTAGAGTGGATTGTTCCGCTTCCCAATGCATCTGGTAAAATCGATGTGAAAGTAAATCCAGATGATCTTTCGGAGGTGTATACAGAATTGTTGATTACCTTATAAAGGTATTGGAGCAATAATAGGACAGTTTACTGGCTTTTATTTATTGGGTCAGTAATTCAAAAATAGCCCTATTTTAACATGTATTGCACTGTAGCTAAATAAAATACGATTTGTTCAAAAAAATATCCAAACTTTTTTTTAAAAAACGACAATTATTCCAAATTATTGCTATATTTGTAAAGGTTCAAACAAATGCTTCTTAACCTAACTAGAGCATGAACCAAATAAAAACTATTAAATTAATTAAATTTTAAACAAATTTATCATGGCAAAACAATATGCAACACCTGGTGTGTATATCGAAGAAAAAGGTGCCTTTTCAAACTCGGTAGTATCTGTAGCTACTGCTGTACCTGCATTTGTAGGATACACTGCTAAAGCTGCTGCTGGTAAGAGAGACCTAACTAACACGCCAATGCGTATTACTTCAATGGTAGAGTACGTAAGCTTCTTTGGTGGAAGCCCAACGACTACTTTTTCTCTTGAAGCAGATGGTGACAATTACAGCTTAGATGCTGATGAAGCTACTAACTACAATTTATTCCGCAGCCTTCAACTATTCTTCGCGAATGGTGGTGGTTCTTGTTACATTGTATCTGTTGGTGGATACGGTAAAGGTGTAAATGCTGCTCAATTGATTGGTGCTGCTAATGGTGGTGGTATCACTGCTTTGTTAAAAGAGCAAGAGCCTACTTTATTAGTAGTTCCTGATGCTGTATTATTAGAAGAAGATGACTGTGCAACCGTACAACAAGCAATGATGAAGCACTGTGGTGCTGATACTCGTAGCCGTTTCGCAATTTTAGATGTATGGAATGGTCACAAAGCTAGAACATTGTTGGATGATGATGTAGTAACTGCTGCTCGCGGTCACTATGGCAACAACTTCTTAGACTTTGGTGCTGCTTACTATCCATGGGTTGCTGCTACTGTTGTTAGTTCAGATGATTTGACATTCAGAAACATTAGCAATCCTGAAGCTCTAGTAGAAGTTCTTAACAGTGAAGTTGATGAGAATGTAGCTGCTGGTTTTGTTAAGCCTGAAAAAGGTGACTTGATTAAAGAAGAAATCGCTAAGATCGAAGACGAAGATGCTAACGTTCAATCTGTAAGCAACTTGCTAAAAGCAGTAAGCCCAGTATACAACGACATCTTAGGTCAAGTTAAAGAATCTTTGAACATTATGCCTCCATCTGGTGCTATCGCTGGTATCTATGCTTTAGTAGATAGTTCTGTAGGTGTATTCAAAGCTCCTGCCAACGTAAGTATCTCTTCTGTTAGCTCTCCAACAGTAAACGTTACTGCTGATGAGCAAGAAAACTTGAACTTACCTTTGAATGGTAAAGCTGTAAACGCTATCCGTCCATTTATCGGAAAAGGAACTTTAGTATGGGGTGCAAGAACTTTGGATGGTAACAGCGGTGACTGGCGCTATATCAACGTTCGTCGTACAATGATTATGTTAGAGCAATCTATCAAGTTTGCTTGTGAGCCTTATGTATTCCGTCCAAATGACACGAACACATGGTTGGCCGTTCGCTCTATGATCTCTAACTTCCTACGTAATCAGTGGTCTACTGGTGCATTAGTTGGTAACTCTGAAGACGAAGCATTCTTAGTAGATTGTGGTTTAGGAACTACAATGACTCCACAAGATGTATTGGATGGTTATATGAAAGTAACTGTAAAAGTTGCTATCTCTCGTCCTGCTGAGTTTATCGTAATCTCTTTCCAGCAAAAAATGCCTGGCGGAGGTGGTGAGTAAGATTAATTGAATATAACAAATCAATTGATTAGGGGAACCAAATAAATCCCCAAAACAACCTTTTTCAAATAAAAAATATAAAAACTATATATTATGGCTGTTGATTATAGCGAGTCGCACCCCTTAAACGGCGCGGATTTTTGGCCCTTAGCTAAATTTGCATTCCGCGTTACTATTGAAGATCTAGTTGAGTTGGGTTTCCAAACTGTAGAAGGATTAGAGGTAGAAGTTTCTATTATGGAATATCGTGATGGTGTTTCTGGAGTACTACACAAATCTAAAAGACCAGGTTTGGTAACTTACAGTAACCTTACTTTAAAAAGAGGTGAATTCATCGGAGATCCTCATATCAAGGATTGGATGCACTTATACCAGTGGGAAAAAACAACCAATCGTACTAAACGTAGAGAATTGATCATTGAATTGCTTGACGAAGGTGATGAAGTGATGATTACTTGGACTGTAAAAGGTGCTTTCCCAGTGAAATTTACTCCAACTGCACTAGATGCAGAGGCAGATTCAGAAGTAGCTGTTCAAGAAATTGAATTAGCAATCGAGTCTTGGACACAGGAGTATGGTGGATAATAATTATATTGCTTAGTTCTATTAACTCGGCATAAAATTATAGACCTAGTAGAAATCTAATTTCTGCTAGGTCATTTTTTATTTGTATTATACAGTTATCTTTTGTATTTTAGTGGTGTGCCTCTACACAACTAATGATAACAGATTGAGTTAAGATAGTTATTTAATTAAAGTTCAATCAGGTACTTTATTAGAAATAAAATATTGTATATTGTATATCACTTTTAACGACCAATAAAAGTAGTACTAAACGACCGACTCCATTCTACCAAACATAAAATAATCATTATGCCAGAATTACCCCCTGCTACACCGCTGCCAAATTTAGGATCAGATTACTCCGATTGGCCATTATCCAAATTTGCTTTTCAAGTGAGTATTGGAGGATTTGATGGAAATGTTGCTTTTCAAGGGCTTGACGGCTTAGGTGCTTCTATCGCTAGTATGAAATTTAGAGATGGAAATTCCCCCAACTTTTTTGAGCAATCGCGCCCTACCTTAACCAGCTACGAACCTGTTACCCTCAAAAAAGGTGTTTTTTCAGGAGATACAACGTTATTTAACTGGTTTAGCAATGTTTCAAAAGGAGCATTGTTTAGTGATATGCGAACCGTTACGATTAATTTAAGTGAATTAACTGGTAATGGATTGGTTCATATGTTTACTTGGACCTTAGAGCGTGCTTATGTAACGAAATTTACACCATCAGGTTTAGATGCAGAATCAGATGGAGAAGTGGCTATTGAAGAAATTGAACTCAACTACCAATACTTTACAATGGATGCTGGTTTCTCAGGTATGCTTGGAGGACTTGCAGGGGCAGTTGTCGGTGGTATAGCTGGGTCAATAGGATTCTAGAGAGGTTTACCAATGATATTAAGTAATATAAAAACACCCCAATAATACTATATTTCCTATGGATTTAATGAGTAGTATAATTGGCTTCATGAATGAGCCAATTCCAAGTTTCTTCTTTGAAGTACTTTTTTTGGAAGCGTTTGACCCAGATGCTCCATTTGCTATGACTTCGGCAACAGCTTCTTTGGCGATGCAAGCCTTAGACCCTGTGGCAACAGCATTTGCAGATGTACAAGGACTCACCGTATCATTCAAGACGAGTGAAGTACGTGAAGCTGGGTGGAGTTCTCCTAGACCTACATTTGATGCCGTAAACAATGATGAGTTGACACTAGTCCGCTATTTGCGTCCACGACATATCGGGGTAATGGGCTTTGCGCTAGATCCTATTTCAGGCTGGTGCCAAGAGACGATGAGTACAGTAAAGAAATGGAATAAGCAGGTGCTCAAGAAAGACATTTTGGTTTTTATTTACCACCCTATGATTCAAAACCCACTTCCCGTAGGCCCTTCTTCTTTTCCCGTTGCTGGGTTTATGTTGCAAGAAGCCTTTCCAACAAGTTGGGGAATTAGTGATTTGAGTTCAACAGCAGGAGATGCTCCTATTAAGGAAACTATTAAATTTAAGTATACAGAAATTCAACGTTTGGCTATCCCGCCAGCCTAAAAAAACAAATTAATATGCCTGTATCCGTTAATAAATTGACAGTAAATACTAAAGTAAGTAAAGAAGGAGAAGCACAAGGTAGTGGTCAAAAAGAAAAAGGAGGAGGAGGAAAAGGAATGACAAAAATTGAGCGTGAAGAACTTATCCAAGAATGTATTGATCGTGTAGAAGAATTACTAGATTACCGACTCAGACCCTAATTTAATGCGATTAGTAGGTGAGATACTTGAAGATTTCCTATCTACTGAAATTATCTAATTGTACATTTTCTTAAATCAACACAGTTTAGGATTCCACTAAGCAATGATTAAAGCTAAAACATACTATGCCTGATTCTCCTAATAAACAACTCAAAAGTGGTATTGTAAATATAGAGGTTACCTTAGATGGAACTAAGGTTCCTGAGGTGATGATGGTGCTGGAGGTAGAAGTTGTTAAAGAAGTAAATAAAATCCCCTATGCCAAGATTTTAATTTCGGATGGGGATTCAAGAAAGCAAACCTTCCCACATAGTGATGAGGCTATTTTTGAGCCTGGCAAAGAAGTAGAGATCAAGGTTTCTCATGACCCTAGTGTTACCACACAAACTATTTATAAAGGAATTTTGGTAGAACACAGTGTGAAGCTACGCAAAAATGGACTCTCATTTCTGGTGCTTACTTGTAGAGATGAGTCGCTTGCACTTACAGCAGGACGCAAAAATAAAATCTTTTATGAACAAAAAGATTCTGATATTATCTCCTCTATTTTCAAAGATGCAGGAATTAAGACAAGTGTTGATGTAGAAGCAACCAAGGCTACACACAAAAAATTAATTCAATACTATTGTACCAATTGGGACTTTGTGCAAGCGAGAGCCGATGCCAATGGCTTGGTAACAGTGATTGATGATGGTAAAATCAGTATTAAGAAGCCTGCTGTTTCCGAAAAAACAGACATCTCTATTACTTATGGGGTAGATTTGATGGAAATGGATCTAAAACTAGATGCCTCTTATCAATTTCAGGAAGTGCAGGCCAACTTCTGGGATTATACGGCTCAAAAAATAGAAAATACAGCAGGTAAAAAACCAACTACCAATAAGCAAGGTGATGTAGATAGTGCCAAGTTATCTGGAGTGCTAAAACAAAAAGAATTAGTACATACCACAGCACCTGTTACCAAAGATGTGATTCAATCATGGGCAGATGCCGTTTATCAAAGAGGGCATCTTTCTAGGATTAGAGGAAAGATGAAATTTGTCGGGTCAGAAAAAATTATTCTAGGCAAAGTTGTAGAGCTAACTAAAATAGCCAAACGATTTAATGGAGATGGCTACATCGGCAAAGTCGTTCATACGGTCAAAAACGGTCAATGGTTGACAGAAGTAGAATTTGGACTACCACAACGCTCTTATCTAGAAATGTATCCTAGTGCTACTCCTCTAGGAGCTGGAGGGGCTTTGCCTGCTATTAGTGGCTTACAGCATGGGGTTGTTATCAAGATTGACGGCGATCCCGACGGTCAATATCGAGTTTTGGTCAATATTCCTATTATTGATAATTTAGAGGGAGAAGGTGTATGGGCTCGTTTGTCAAATAGTTATGCTACTAAAGATGCTGGAGCTATCTTTTTTCCAGAAGTAGGAGACGAAGTTATCTTAGGTTTCTTTGATAATGATCCTACTTATCCTGTTATTTTAGGTTCTCTGTATAGTAATGAGAAGACGATTACCACAGCAGAAAAACACGATCCAGCAGAGAAAAATATCTTTAAAGCCTTCTCGTTTAATAAAGGGAAGATGCGTATAGAGTTTCAGGATGATCCAGGTAAAAATATCATCAAACTCTTTACAGAAGATAAAATGATGGTAGAGATCAATGATGATAAAGATAGTATCACTATTGATGATCCTGTAAACAAAAATAAAATGGTGATGGATTCCAAAGGAATTACCATGACTGCGGATAAAGATTTAACTATTGATATTAAGGGGGAAATTAAGGTGACGGGTAAAAAGAACATTGCCATGAAAGCAACGCAAGATATCAAGGGAGAAGGAATGAATGTTCAGTTCAAAGGTAAAGTGGCCTTCAAAGCTGAAGGGGCACAGTTTGAAATCAAAGGTTCAGGAATGGGTAAAGTAGATGGTGGCGGTATGTTAACCGTCAAAGGGGGAATGGTAATGATTAACTAAAATATGGAATGATCAGTTGGTACTTCTTAGTTTGTACAAACTCCTTTAGACCACTTTGCAAGTGTAGGAAAAATCTACAACCAACCATTAGAATATAAAAAATACTTAATAAGTAAGACACAATACATTTACATAACCAACTAAATAAAAATAATATGGCACCTCCAGCAGCAAGAATTACAGATATGCACACCTGTCCTATGTCTACTGGCCCCGTTCCACATGTTGGTGGACCTGTCATTTTGGGCTGTTTTACAGTTTTTATTGGTAAAATGCCTGCTGCACGTGTAGGGGATATGTGTATATGTGTAGGGCCTCCAGATTCTGTTGCTATGGGATCGACAACTGTAATGATAGGAAAAAAACCAGCCGCTCGGATGGGAGATAGTACCGCTCATGGTGGAGCTATTGTGAAAGGCGAAATGACCGTTATGATTAATTAGTGCCTTTGCACCAAGAAATATATTTATCTCTTGTAGAAATAATAAGAGAGTAATGCAACAAAAATAGAGATGTGTGACTAGTCACACATCTCTATTTTTGTGTATAAACAACCGCACAAAAAAATCCACTAAAACATGCAGCTTTAGTGGATTTTTAGATCGTAGTAGTAGGGGTAGCAAATCTGCTGTCCCTACTAAAATTATTTACCTTTTTTCTTCAAGGGGGCTTTACCAAAATCAAATAATATAGAAAAACGCAAGGTATTATCCAAAGGATTGCGTTGTCCTGCTTGAGAAGGAATTAGATAAGAAAAGTTGATGTTAAAGATTTTGTAGCGAATACCCAAACCAACCGTAAAGAACTGGCGGTTCCCTTTAAATCTATTCTCATTGTAGTGCCCTACACGTACCGCAAATTGCTTGTTGTACCAGTACTCTAGCCCTATAGACCACATCAATTCTGACAATTCCTCACCCGCTCCTCCTGGTGCATCTCCAAAGGAAGAGAAGATAGAAGCAGGTACAGACAATTGCTTGTAATCAGGTTCTCCATCTTGATTTTCATCATAGGCAGGATTTTCCTCTGGTCTACCATTGGCATCCAATATAAGTTCCCCATTGTCATCATAAAGAAATTGACGAGTAGGAGTAGGAACCAATAGTTTATTAATATCTAAACCGATTGTTAAGGAGTTGTATTTATCAAACTGATACTCAAAAGAGAAACCCAAACCTAAATTGGCAGGCAAGTAATCGCGATTGATATCTTGTGTATACGAAATTTTGTTCCCAATATTAGAAAAAGCCAAACCCATTGCAAATTGAGCATTGTTTCTATCTTTTAAATCTTCGTTCTTCTCTCCAATCTGGAAGGATTTGCGATAAGAAAAAGATAAATCGGCGGCAAAAGCCAAGGCTGGACTCATATTCTGACCACCAGAAACAGCACCATTACCTAAGTTGGAAAAGATAAACTTGGGGGTAAAACCTACCGAAAGATCTTTACCTAGTTTACGAGAGTAGGCCACTGCCAATTCAAATTCATTGGGGCGCACGGTTTGCAAGGCATTGCCTTGGTCGTCTGTGTATTGAATTTGCCCTAACGAGAAAAAGCGCAAACTTGCACCAATGGTTTGGAAGTAATCGATATGTTTGTAACCTGATAAGTAGGCTAAGAATACATCATTTAGACCCAAAGCTCGCAACCACGGGGTATAGGTCATAGAAACACTAAAATCACGTTCGGCAAAGGATAAACCCGACGCATTAAAGTGCATAGAGTTAGGGTCAGAAGGCATGGCAATACCTACGTCGCCCATAGCCCCAAAACGAGCATCAGGAACAATACGCAAAAAAGGTACGGCTGTTAGAATTGTATTATTGCAGTCAGAGCCATCGGCTGAAGCACCAGCAAATGGACAATCAATGGTGCTTTGTGCAGAAACTGTTTGGCTCTGCAATAGAAGAGTTGTAAGAGCAATGAAACAGCTTCTTAGAATCGTGGTTTTCATATAAGAACTATTAATTTAAATACTGTTTGTGTGTGCCTTTTTAAATAGCA
Source organism: Aureispira sp. (assembly GCA_045105775.1). Classification (GTDB taxonomy): domain Bacteria; phylum Bacteroidota; class Bacteroidia; order Chitinophagales; family Saprospiraceae; genus Aureispira. The sequence continues at coordinate 23,920 of JBGCDW010000035.1, read as the reverse complement.
TAATAACTTTTGTACCAATCAACACAAAGTTGATTGATTAAGGCATGGTTAAAAGATTCCTTGAAGTAAACGTCTCTACATATAGTCTGTTTGGTAAAAAAACATACAAAGGTAAAAATAAAACCCTACTTTTAGCTCATTATGTGGGTATAATTTAATAATACAACAGCCCTAAGTCCTAGCTAATAAGAGAAATAGGACTGTTGTTATAGCTTATTTAAGAATAACTAGCTTTTGGAATTCACTACTCTGTTTAGTTTGATTCTCTGCTTCTGGTGCTTGTACAAAAATTTTATAGATATACACCCCTCGACCAATTCTATCACCAAATTCATCCAATCCATCCCAGTGAATATCGGCTACTCGATACCCCGTGTTATCCTCTGCGCCTATATTTCTATCAATAGTCTTGATAAGACGACCAGAAACGGTGTATATCTGAACCTGAATATCTAAATCTCTATAGGGTAAATTGTGTTCAAATTGGAAATTGGTACTAGTAGTAAAGGGGTTGGGATAATTGAGTACATGATTGAGTGCCATATCCGCTGACTCTGCTACAATAAATTCCGTTTCGCCTTCTCCAGGATTATTATAAGTGTCCCAAGCTTTGACCCTAATCGTGTGTATGCCTGGTTTTAAATCTTTGAGTGGATAAATAGCAGTACCTCTGGTATAATCATCTCTCTTAGATTCATAAAAGTCATTTAACACATAAGATTCTTCTGTTTGGTCTGGAGTCATTACTTTAGAAATCAAATCATGTCCAATACTATTTCCTACAGTATTGATTCCGTTTTCATCATAGAGTTGTACCAAAATATTAGGACTGTTGTCTGTAATTCCACCTCTTGCAAACTCCTCTGTATTCATATAGACTAGTACTTCTGGGCCTTCATTATCTACAGGAGCATTAGGAATAGAGCCGCCTATTGTAATTCTATCATGGTAACCACTCGCATCGATCAGATCATCACTTTTGGCATAGTAAGAAATCTTGCCCGGACCAAAGGTGTAATTAATATCTTTAGGTACTACAAAAGAAAAACTAAATGCACCATCGTTTACACTTGCTTGGCCTTTAAAGATAATTTTTTTGCGAACATAAAAAGCACTGGCACGGCTTCCTGGGTCGTTTCCTAATGTAGATAGGCGATCCGCTTTGTCAAATACAGTAGGGTAAATCGTACCACGAAAATTTTGTACTTTATTGCCATTCTCATCTACTATTTCACCTGTAATCGTCATGCGTTGTAGTGCGCGCAACGTATCGGTTGTAGTGCTAGTGGTAACACGGCTGTTGATGGTTTTTGTCTTGATTTTATAACTAGGATAAGCCAACTTCATAGTAGGATCACCCAATAGACCATACTTTCTAGAGTTAACAGGAGGACGTAAACCTGCATTGTTTTTAGCCATTTGAAGCACCTCGCCTGTAGTTGGCATTTGTCCATCTGCTTTGGGGACAAACAATACTTTTACGGTTTCATTTACCAAACGCTGGTTGTCAGAGGCAATAACGACTCTCAATGTGGTCATGATAGAAGCCGTACCATTGGTAGGATGCAACAACAACAATTCGGCAGCAGAGACAATATTAGGATCATCATGAGGGCCAAAGGAACAAGTTGCCGTAATGAATAAAGGCAGACGATCTTGATTGTTGAGTTGGTTAATATCACCACTCGTGAATACGCGTTCTTGGGTCCAGCCATCATCGCCTCCATGCCCAATATAATTGATGACAAAAGCACCTTTGAACAGTACATCCAATAAGGCATTTTTTGCATCGGGGTAACGTTGCCCTCCCGAAGTACTAACTTGCTTAAATGCGTCGATGTAAATTTTTTCTATATTATAAGTAGTATCTCGTTCCTCTATCAATCGAATAGCACCTTCTGAATGGTAGAAGTATTTGTTAGTATCTTCGTCATCGGCCACAAAACACAATCTATTTTTCCAATCCTTAAAGGTATTCGGATGCGTTTCATAACGAATAATTTTATCCACCACTGTTCGAGCTTCTTCCTCATTCGCTACAGGGATACGTCCTACGGCAATATCCAACAATCCAAAGTTGAACATATCTTCATTGGGATCCAACAAAGCAAAATAATCATCAGAGGTATAGGTACTAGTAGGGTGCAGTGATTGGGCTGTTTGATACAGTGGAACCAAGTTTTGATTGGGTTGGTTGGCTCGGCCGTTTCCTATAGATTTATAATCAAAAGAACCAATGCCAAATAGACAAACATGTGTAAACTTATTGGTGGCCGTTTCGCGCTGGTAAAGCATTCTACAAAAATCACGAACAGCCGATACATCAGCACTACCCGAACTAAACTCATTGTAAATATCTTCTACATTGATGACATCCACATCCAAATTATCATGAGCGCGACGATGAGCGGCTAGGCGATCTGCCTCGGCTCGCAGCGAACTGTGTACTACATAAACCGCATCAGGAGGCGTAACCATGCCGTGCAAATTCTGGTTGGCAACCGTACCACGTGTCAAGGGTACATAAAATTGACTGGCATCAAAGGCCACAAATTCATGCAAATCAGCTGCATCAACAGCAAACAACAAACCACCATTGCCTGTATATTCCTGAATGCGTACATTGTTAGGGTCGGTTACATCCCAAATAGTGACGTTATTATTGGCCGCCATTTGATAAGTTGCAACACCTTGCCCTACTGTTCTTTGGTCGCGGAAAGCCAATTGCCCCCCTCCAAAACGCAATTCACAACGTGCTTGTACCGATAGATAGTTGAGCCACATCTCGGCTGCCGAACTACTGTGGTTGAGCGTAATTTCCACATTGATATCTTGCCCAGAGTATACTTGCCCTACACATGGAAAGGTTAAACGCGTAGCATAATCGTTGTAAATCTGAATATTGGTAGGCACCACATTAACAGGCGCGCCTGCACTCACATTATTGACGCGCATAGAAGCCGTACCATTGGTAAAGGCACGAACAGCCAAATCAGATTTGATGACTAAGGGCTCAGATTCAATTCGATCATTAAAATCAAAATTAAAACTGCGGGTTCTGGTAATCTTGAAGGATTCTCCATACCACTCTCTGCCCGAAGGCGGTAGAGCAAATTCTTTTTCCATCAAATTGAGCTGATCTACTTCATGAAACAACAAGGCATCATAACTATTGGTAGCATAAGTAGCATTTGGATCAGATGAGCGGTTGCTCATACGCAAACCATTATTACTACCTATCTTAATAAAATAGTAGCTCTCGTTGGTGTAGGGGTTTATGTCGTGATTGAATGGAGAACAAGAGGCTGTAGAAGTGTAATCCCAAGTCTGTGGCCCTACGCCATAAAATAAGATATAGTCATTGGCATCAAAAGAACCATCTCCTTCACCCGATACTACAATGTGATTTTCTAATAAATCATCCACAATAGGCACATTCATACGCTCTGGAATTGCTTTTCCAGGCTGCCCCAACAATTGAATTTTTCGAGGATCAATATTGTCCACATCTACCCCCAATTCTTGCAGAAAGCTGTAATCTATTTTGTGTACGCCTGTATTGGTAACAGCAATTTTGTAAATCGTACCATCCGCTAATTTAGAAGCCGTAGCAAAGTTTCTAGAGCTGCGTGTGAGGGGCGAAGTTTCTGGCTGAATGGTAATACGCAAGTCAGCAGCAACCAATTTTTCGTATTGTCCAGTAAGCGCATTTTTGCGAATAGGAACAAACGAAACAATACCAACAGGGTTTCTGCGCGAGAAGGTGACTTGAGTTTCTATATTCAAGGAACTTCTTTGTGGATATGCTATGTCAGCAACTTCAGTCAAAGGTGCATACTGAGGATTGATAAGAATAGCTTCTAAACGCCCATAGGTTGGTAAATCAAATTGCTGTGCAAAAATGGGTATTTGTGGCTTGGTAGGATCATAATGTGCCTTCTCAAACACCAAACGGGTCAATTGTTGTTCTCCTGGCAAAGGAATAACACGGGGTTGTTCTTCCCAGTTGAGTGTAATGGACTCATTGATAACTTGAGCCATTGCAGCACTAGAAAATACTAGGCACAACAATAAAATTCTAAAGGAGACTGAAAACATTGTACTTGATTTTTAGAAAATGTTAAATGGGGGGCTTGTGTGAAGCTTCCATCAACAAAAAATAGGCAATAAAGATACAGAATCTTTGTAGGATGTTGCCCGAACTGCTTGCAAGGTTTTATATACATGACAAGAACAGGACTCAAATAGTTGGAGGCTGTTAATAATTTACACAATAGCGATATTATTCTTTTTGAGAACAACCCCATTGGTTTTAACAGCATTTTTGTAATTATATCCTAACAAAAAAATAAAGTAAAGTTATTGCATAAATATCAAGTAATTGGTGGTGAAGAAAATAAAAAAGCAAACTAGTTTTACAGTCGTTATATTCTAAGAACGTGGGGATAATTGGAAGTGTTGATTGTATTGGGCAAAAAAACTTTTTTTAGGAAAAGTAAAAACGCGCGCTCATCAATACACTGCCCTAAACGACTCCTTGGAACGGCAAAAGGTTGTATTGAAGGCAAAAAAAAATTGAAAAGAGTTGGGAATCTTCTTAGGGGACAATATGACTATTGCTTCTTTTTGGTGAAAATTGGCGAATATAGATTAATTCCCTACCTTGGTATATAGGTTCAATTGTTTATTTATAAAAATATTAAAAGCCGAATAAAATGGCATTATCACTCAATGCAGAGCAGTGTTCGATTGCTAAAATGTTCAAACGAGAGGAGCAATACATTATTCCTGCTTTTCAACGACCTTACTCTTGGGACTATGAGCAATGCTTACAACTTTATAATGATTTAACAGACGCTTACAAATCTGCCGAGGATTATTTTGTTGGGAACATCATATTGGCCGTTAGTAACTCCGAAAAGAAAAAATTAGAGGTAATAGATGGACAGCAACGCCTCACTACGTTTTTTTTGATGATAAAGGTCATTGCAGTATTAGAGGGCAGTGAACATATTGATAGGTTTATTCAATCTACCAATTGGAAAGGGGAAGTAGTTATTCGGTTAGAATCAAAAATTATAGAAACTGCCGATCCCCAAAATTTATTTGAAATACTCCAATATGATCAAGATAGGTTTGAGAAACGCTTAGAGGAGTGTTTGATTGGAGGAAAAGATAAGGTAATTAATGCCCGAAAATGCAACCATAAATTTGAGCAAAATGCTCTTTGTTTTTACCAATGGTTGAGGCGATTTAAACAGGGGGGGGAAGATGCGTTTCAGAAATTTATGGAATACCTATTTGAGAATGTGTATTTGTTACCCATTCAATTGACAGGAAAAACAAGTGAAGATGCTCGCCGCAAAGCATTAATTATTTTTGAGACGGTCAATAACAGAGGTATGAGCCTAGAGGACGCAGACATCTTTAAGGCCAAATTGTATGAGGCAGCAGAAAAGGTTAAGGAGGCAGATGCGTTTATTAGTGAATGGCAAGACTTTAGGAGCAAATGTGATGATTTGGGGTTGGAAATTGATGATATATTCCGTTACTATTCTCACATTGTTAGAGGCAAAAAGGGCATCACCTCTAACGAGACTAATATGCGTGAGTTTTTTATAAATCAAGACTTCTCTCCGTTCAACAATAAAAGCTATAAAGAAGTACTAGAGGACTTATTTCAAATTATTACTATTGTAGAATATATTGAACAAGAACAAAAACGAGCTACACCACTTGCCAAATGGTTGCAATTGATTGATTATTACAGTAATCAATATCCCAAATGGGCGTTGATTGTTTATTTGTTTACTAATGGATTGGATGAAAGTAGACAAGAGGTAACAAGCCAATTTTGTAAATCCTTGATACGATATGTATATGCTAAAGGGGCTACTACCACTATCAAATACGAAATATACAACATCATCAAGCAAGTGAGTCAGGGAGGTTTTATAAAGTCTTATGAGCAAAACTTTGAACCCCAACATTTATATCCTCTAGGGCGATTAAAATATGGATATGCATTATTGGCATATTATATAGAGCGTGAAAATGCTTTAACCAATTACTATGTAGGTAAAATATTTAACACAAGAGATTTTCAGTATTTTGAAGATTATATTGAGGGATGGAAATCGGTAGAGATGTCAGAAAAATTAGATCACTTGGCTAATTTTGTGGTTGCAGATATTCCACAGCGTCAGATTTTATTTCAAAACAAAAAAAGCTATTTTGAAACATCAAAACTGAACGAGGTAAAAGCTGTCTTTGAGATGGAGTACACTTACCAAAAATTTGAAGAGCGAGAAGCAAAATTGGTGAAAACATTATTGGACTTCTTTAACCAATCCTCATGAAAATACTAAGCATAGACAATTTTAAGGCATATCCTCCATCAAATACAGATAATCCTCCGTTTCAATTAGATATAGAAAAAAACGTATTGCTTTATGGAGAAAATGGAGCAGGTAAGAGTAGTATTTATCAGGCAATTAAAATGTTTTTCTTTAAAGAACAATTGGTTGCCCACCTAGATGACCCCACCCTTTCAGAAACAGAGGTAGAACAAAGAAAAAGGGATTTCTTTGATAAGTATCGACATACCAATTCTGACCCGAGTAGTACCTTTGAGATAAAAATACTAGATGTAACGCAAGCCCTTATTCAACCCGATGAATACGCTTTGTTTATGCTAAATGGCGAGCAAATTCACTACAAAAGCACTAGTAATGATTGGCGATTGGTAGATATGATTAAGGAAGTGCGATTGCCTATAGACGATGCAGTTGCTTTTTGTCAACAACATAAAAATGCCATAGAAACAACGGTAAATGATAAATTAGCAGATTTCTTGGAGGGCGATTTAAGCTACTCCCTAGATCCTAGCAAGGATTATTGTATTGGTTTATCCAATAACCATAAAAATATTGATAAGCAAGAACGAGAAATTCCTAAATATTTCAATGAAGCAAAGATTAATCTAGTTTTGTTGTTGACCTATTTTGCTGTTATCAAGCAATGTGCAGATGAACTTCCTGATGACAAGAACAAGGTGTTAGTATTGGATGATTTTATTACAAGCTTAGACTCTGCCAATCGGGTGTTTATTATACAGCACTTATTAACAACATTTGAAGAATTTAAAATCATTGTATTGACCCACAATATCAATTTTTTTAATCTGTTTAAATATGTTTTGGGGCAAGAAATTACCAATCAAATAGATGACTGGTCGCTGTGCAATTTATGTATTCGAGGAGATGAAATTTTTACTTATAAAAGAGGTTCTACTGAAACAGTTAGTGGCATACGGGCAGTATATAAAAATGGAAATCCTGCTGATCAAATTACTAATCTGATTAGAAAACGTTTTGAAGTGTTGGTACATCAATTTGCTAAGATACTCCTTGTAGATCATGTAGAGGAGCATAGCAATCTTTTTGATAGAATGCTCAATGGGAGTGTTGTGTATTTTTATGTTAGAGGAGATCAGAAAAAATATGTTAATGATTTAGTTGAAGAGTTAGAGATAATTCTAAGCCAGCATCCAGATCAAGCATCTCTTAAAGGAAGATTAACAGCTAAAATTAATGAATACAAATGGAATGGGTACAACGATCTAAAAAATGTATTGAAAGAATCAAAGCTATACAAAAAGATAGCAATGAATCCGTTGTCTCATGGAACAACAAGTATTAGAGCTTCTGATTCTAGTAAATTTATCGAAAAAAGCTTAGTCTTATTAGAAAAACTTGAAGACCAGCTTATTCCTTTAATTGATAATACAATAACAGGAGAAGCATAGTTTCTCATCAACCCCCAAAAGCACCCCACTCCAAACAATAAAACCCCCATCCAAGCGTTGAAAAAATACCAATTACAACTGTTGTCATCCAATACGGTTACATACTTTTGTGGCGTATTAATGAATAGATTTCTTAGGCATTAAAACCAAAAAACACCATGCAAGTGAGGCAAGGGATACTTTTGAGAATAATAGGTTGTTGGATGGGGTGTAGTTTGGGACTAACTGCCTTGCAGGCACAAGATCCTGTTTACAGCCAATATTTTTCAGCCCCTTTGCAACTAAATCCTGCGCTAACAGGCTTGGTCGAAGCTCCTGTGCTGACGCTCAACTATCGCAACCAGTGGCCGAATATTCCTGATGCCTACGCTACTTATGCGGCTTCTGTGAGCCATTACTTTAAAAATATTCACAGTGGTTTTGGTTTGTTGGTAGAGGCAGATGTAGCGGGGCAAAATGCACAGGCCAAATATAGAGCAGGCTTGTTCTATGCATATGACATTCGTTTTAATAAGAATTTCTATATTCGTGCAGGATTGGAACTGAATGTCGTAAATGTGCGCTTAGATTGGAATAAATTGGTATTTTTGGATCAATTGACCGTAGGAGCGACCACGCCTAGCCCTACTGGGCGAGAGTTGCAAGGAAATAATACGACCACCTACCTAGATATAGGTACAGGCTTATTGCTCCATACACCTTATTTTTATGCAGGTTTGTCTTTGCAACACATCAATTCACCAAGCGTAGCCTTGACCACCAATAGTTTGGATGGTTCAGAGGTTTGGCCCTTGCGTTATAATATACATGCAGGAAGCAAAATTAATTTGAGAAGACCTAGAATGCGTGGTCCCAAGTCTTACTTGACACCCAATGCTTTGTTTGTCCAACAGGGGGCTTTTCGCCAATTGAATTTGGGGGCGCATATACAACATGGAATTATTTTGGGAGGAATTTGGCTTCGACATACTTTTAGCAATGCTGATGCCGTTATAGTTCTATTGGGGCTTCAAACAGGAATGTTTAAAATAGCCTATAGTTATGATATTACGGTATCTGCGCTGAATGTAGCCACTGGTGGAGCACACGAAATTGCCTTGACGTTCAATTGGTGGTATAAAAAACAGAACAACCGAAATAGATACAACGATTGCCTAGAAATATTTAGGTAAGCCAAAAAATTTACTAAATTTGTTAGCCTTTTATTATAGATCATAAAAAATCTTAGCTCGTAATGAAGAACATATTTATATTGGGACTGCTTGGGATGCTCGTAGCAACTTCTTCTTGTAAAAAGGAAGAACGCTCTGACACAACAGGGTGGGTCTACAACTCCGAAAAATGGGGGGGCTTTGAAAAGCCCATGGACTACCAAGGTCAAGCAACGGGTCCCAACCTCGTGTTTATTGAAGGGGGTACCTTCAACATGGGACAAACAGAAGAAGATGTCATGAAAGATTATCGTGGCATTCCACGTCGTGTAACGGTCAACTCTTTCTACATGGATGAAACGGAAGTTTCTAACATTGCTTATTTAGAATACTTGGATTGGTTGCAACGCGTTCATCCTACTATGCCACAATTGTATCGCAAAGCCTTGCCCGATACCTTGGTTTGGTTGGAAGAATTATCTTATAACGAGCCTTATGTAGAAACATACTTGCGCCACCCTGCCTACATGGATTATCCACTAGTAGGGGTAACTTGGTTGCAAGCACAAGAATATTGTAAGTGGAGAACTGACCGTGTGAACGAAATGATGTTGATTGAGTCAGGTAAAATTTCGGCCGATATGGAAGGCCAGCAAGGTTCTAACAATTTTGTTACCGAAACGTACTTAGCTGGATTGTATGAAGCCGAGCCAGGTGACAAACCTATGGTAAGCCCAGCTACAGGCGAAGAACGTCGGGTACGTTTTGAAGATGGTATCATCTTGCCTGATTATCGTTTGCCTACAGAAGCAGAGTGGGAATATGCTGCTTTGGCTTTGATTGGAAACCAATCTTATGCTAGAGATGAGCGTATCTCTGACCGTAGAATCTATCCTTGGGATGGAACAACTGTTCGTTACCCTCAGCATGGCCAAAACCAAGGTAAAATCGTAGCCAACTTCAAACGTGGTCGTGGTGACTACATGGGTATGGCTGGTGCCTTAAACGATAATGCTTCTATTACAGCACCTGTTCGTGCGTATGTACCAAACGATTATGGTTTGTACAATATGGCTGGTAATGTCAATGAGTGGGTACAAGATGTTTATCGTCCAATGACAAGTACTACCTTAAGAGATGTGGAAACTCAAGATTTGAGCCCTTATCGTGGTAACGTATTTATGGAATTGGAGTTGGATGCAGATGGCAAGCCCCAATTAGAAAATGATACGATTGCACCAGGTCGTTTGAAATACAAAGAACTAGATGCTAACGAAATTGCAACTAGAAGAAACTTCCAGTTCTCTAATGTAATCAACCACTTGGATGGTGATGCACAATCTGAAGCAACTTACGAATTTGGTAAGCATAGTTTGGTCTCTGACAAAACACGTGTTTACAAAGGTGGTGCTTGGAATGACCGCGCTTATTGGTTATCTCCTGGTACACGTCGTTTCTTAGAAGAAGACAAATCTTCGGCTTATCTCGGTTTCCGTTGTGCAATGACACGCACAGGTTCTCCTAGCGGTAATGGTTTCAAAGGTGGAAACCAGTTCAAAACCAACAAACGTCAAACTAAGAGAAGATACTAGAAGCTTTTTTAGCTCAAAGATATACTATTTTGCAAAACTGCTCTGAAACAAATTCAGGGCAGTTTTTTATGTTATAATACTTAGCATCACCTTATAAACACGCATACAAAACCTTTATACGTCTAATGTACTCCTCTATAATAACCAGAACTACTTAGCCTATAGAGACCTTTGGCAGCAGCTATATACTAGCTGACTTATTTTGATGGAAAAGAATGGGCGTAAGTGAAAATTAGGAAAAAGCTAAAAGACATTTGAAGGATTCAATAGTGGTCCTGAAACTTGATTTTTTAAAAATTCCTTTTGAAAAAAACAACGACTAAATAGAAAAAAGTGAAACAATTTGTTTTTAAAGTAAGAATGTTGTATCTTCGATTTTACTGAAAGCAATACTTTTTAAACAAACTGTCTCTAATTCATATTGATATAACAATGGCAACCGTAAAATATACAGAAGACAACATTCGCTCCCTCGATTGGAAAGAACACATTCGTATGCGTCCAGGAATGTACATTGGAAAGCTCGGTAATGGTACATCTTCTGATGACGGTATTTATATTCTCTTTAAAGAAATTATAGACAACTCCATTGATGAATACATGATGGGGGCGGGAAAGAAGATTGAAATCAAACTTACCGAAGATGGTTTATTAAGTATTCGCGATTATGGACGTGGGATACCACTCGGTAAGGTAGTGGATTGTGTTTCTAAGATTAATACAGGAGGAAAGTACGATTCAGGAGCGTTTCAGAAGACCGTGGGTTTGAATGGAGTTGGAACCAAGGCTGTTAATGCTTTATCTACACATTTTACAGTTGTTTCACATAGAAATGGAAAGAAGAAAGTAGCTACTTTTAGTCAAGGAAATTTACTAGAAGAGAGTAAATTGGTGCCTACTGATGAGGAAAATGGTACTTACATGGAATTTCGTCCAGACACTTCTATATTTAAAAACTACAAATTTAATCGCCAATATATAGAGGACAGAATTTGGGATTACGCTTATCTCAATGCAGGACTACGTATTATATTTAATGGTAAGACCTTTGTATCTAAGAATGGTTTGTTGGATTTGCTCAAGAAGCGGGTGGATCTAGAAAAAATTCGCTACCCTATTATTCATCTCAAAGGAGATGATATAGAATTGGCAATGACGCACGGCGCACACTATGCCGAGCAGTACAATTCATTTGTAAATGGTCAGAATACAACACAAGGGGGGACCCACCTCAATGCGTTTAGATCTGCCTTGGTTAAAACCGTACGTGATTTTTATGGCAAAAATTATGATGCGGCTGATATTCGTACGGCCATTGTAGCGGCCATTAGTGTACGGGTACAAGAGCCTATATTTGAATCGCAAACTAAAACTAAATTGGGATCGATTAATATTGGCCCCAAAGGCCCTAGCATTAATGTTTTTGTCAATGATTTTATCAAAAAACGATTAGACAATTTCTTACACAAAAACCCAGAAATAGCCACAGCCCTCCAAAAACGCATTATCCAATCGGAACGAGAGCGCAAAGAGATTGCAGGCATCAAAAAACTGGCAACAACTAGAGCCAAAAAAGCAAACTTGCACAACAAGAAGTTGCGCGATTGCCGCTTGCATTATAATACTTCCAAGGAAGGTGCCAATGAAACAATGTTGTTTATTACCGAGGGAGACTCAGCCAGTGGTTCCATTACCAAAGCACGAAATGTACAAACACAAGCGGTCTTTAGTCTGCGTGGTAAACCTTTAAATTGTTACAACTTAAGCAAAAAAGTAGTCTATGAAAACGAGGAGTTCAATCTTTTGCAACACGCCTTGAATATTGAAAATGGCTTGGATGACTTGCGTTACAATAAGGTAATTGTTGCTACTGATGCGGATGTAGATGGAATGCACATTCGATTGTTGTTATTAACCTTCTTCTTACAGTTTTTTCCAGAGTTGGTTACCAAAGGACATTTGTATATTTTAGAAACGCCATTATTTAGAGTGCGTAATAAAAAGACAACCATTTATTGTTACAGCGAAGGCGAAAAGCAAAAAGCTATGGCAAAACTCGGTAAAACAGCAGAAGTAACCCGATTTAAGGGATTGGGAGAAATTTCGCCAACAGAATTTGGGCAGTTTATTGGAGAAGATATTCGCTTAGAACCTGTACAAATGAGCCCTGCCACCGATGCCGAAGCATTGCTCTCTTATTATATGGGCAAGAACACAGCAGATCGCCAGAGAGATATTATTCAAAATTTGAGAGTCGAACAAGATCGAGTAGAGGTATAAATCAAAACTTGTTTCCATGAAATCACCACAGTTTTTTATTAAAAATCTGTGGTGATTTTTATTTCGCCTACACCAAAAGCAAAGAGCCATTCTGTATGAACAGAATGACTCCCCATTTGTGAATCCAGTATCTTGCTCGTGTTTAATTCTTAATGAGTTTGACGACTTTTCCTTGAGTATTAAATAAATAAATGCCTGTAGGTAAATTCTCAGTAGGTAAGGTAAAGGTATTAATCCCTTCCTGTGTTTGGAATGTTCCCTCGTATAATATTTGTCCTAGAGCGTTGGTAATCGTATAGGGCAATGTTGCAACCATAGGAGCATACAATTGTAGTTGTATATGGTCTTTAAATGGATTTGGAAACAATACAAAACGGTTGATATCCACTTCACAATTAGTGACAGCTATTCTAGAATAAGTAATGGTTTCATCAATATCTGCCATACCTACTCTATAAAGATTTTCTCCCAAGAACGGATTTAAATCAGTCCACTCATAAGCCGTTATTGCTGTTTGAGCTTGGATTTGGTCTATCCTTTTCCATTCCCCTTGCACATACTTTTCAATTTGATAATAGCCCTTGTGCTGGTCATCAGATACTTGCCAAGAAAGTGTATTCTGACCATTGCCCATACAGTTTGCTTCAATGCCAGCAAAGCTAGTTTGTAAGATTACAGTAGCTACAAATTCAATATCATCAATAGCAATGTCACTCTCAAAATTTGGCCCTGTAATACCACGAATACGCAAACGTACTGTTTGACCTGTAAATGCGGATAAATCGGCTGAAAGTACCCCCCAAGTTGTGCCTTGGTCACCAACAATAGCAGGTACAAAGTCTTGAGTCCAGCCTCCATTTTCAAAAATATCTAAATGCAAACTACCCATATCACCACCACTAGCGTGATAACCAATATTCATCGTATAAGGTTGGTCTAGTTGAATACAATCAGAAATTAGATTGGCTTGTTGTCCCCAGCATCCACTCGAAGCTTCCAAGTAAGCATAATTGCCTGTTGTCGTACCAGGGTTAAAATCTACCGTAGGGCCAGTATTGGCAGATGGTGTACCACCAAAATCAATTCTCCAATCAATATTATCATCTGTGCCATTCACCTCATTGCTCCAGTTGCCTGTAATATTACAAACAGTAGCCCCACAGTTGGGAGCCGTTGCACATGCAGCCTGGGTTTCAAAATCTTCATTAAAACTACTGGCCACAGCAGCAGTAGAAACAGTAATATACCCTGCCTTAGTTTCTGTATCTGATCCAGTAGCATTATTGGCCACCAACTCTATGGTATAGGTACCTGGGGCTGTAAAAACAACACTAGGGTTTTGGCTATTGGCGGTCGTACTATTGGCAAAGTTAAAGGTATTAGGGGTAATATTCCAAGTCCACCCAGTGGGGGTGTAATCTGAATTATCCGTAAAAGTAATAGGAGAACCCATACAAACATTGGTGGCATCGGCCTCAAAACAAGCCACTGCAGCCACGTTACCTGGATCTTTCAAGTCACTTTTCCACAATCCCTGTGCATAGGTAGCGGCATACAAGGTATTTTTACATTCTGCCGAATTGTAATGAATCTCTAATTCTGTGATCTCTATATTGGGTAAAGCAGTAGAGTAAGGTACCCAATCGGCCAAGTTGTCATCGTTGTAGTATACGCCTACATCCATACCAACATACATGGCATTAACAGGACTTTCATGGTCGATGACAATGGTATTTAAACTAATATTAGGTAAGGTGCCAGAGATGTTGGTCCAAGAATTACCACTGTTAGTTGATTCATAGATGTCATTGCCAAGGGCAATGAATAAATGTGTAGGATCGGTTGGATCTATTTCTATATCTCTAGGAGTGCCACCTGCAGGTAAATTTGCCTCTAAATTTGTCCAAGTAGGAGAGCCTGCTAAGGCATTGGTAGTGCGATAAAAATTACTGCTTCCTCCTTTGGATATATACATAACATTACTGTTAGATGGTGCAATACCAATGTCAACCATGTTTGATGTATTGGCAAAGTTAGAAATCTGTGTCCAAGCAGTTCCTGTACGTACTGCATCGTTGCGCCAGATATCATTGTACCCAGCAAACATTCGATTAGGATTATTAGGATCTAGCTTGTAGGGCGTAACCCATCCGCCTCCTTCTCCTGTAGGGCCAGAAATAGAACCAAAAGTATTTCCACCATTGGTAGAGCGACGAATATTGCCAAAATACAATGCCCCATACATAAACTGGTCATCGGTAGGATCAATAATACATTCCATGCCATCTCCTCCAATTTCTGTTATGAAGGAAGTACCTCGACTAATTCCTGTTCCATTATCTTGATAACCATTAATAACCAAGTCGTGGGTTTGTTGAGAAACGCCAATTTTGTATACTTGAGCAATAGCTAAACCGCCACTTAAGTCTGTCCAAGTAGTTCCACCATTAGAAGAAGCATACAAACCACCATCATTTCCATTGTATAAATTTCCATTGACAGGTGAAAAGTCCAAGGAATGCTGATCGGCATGAACCCCATCTCTACCGCCACTAGCCCCTACCCAATAGGTGATACTATTCATCGTACTTCCACCATCGGTAGATTTCCAAATATTGATACCTCCTGTATAAATGGTATTGGCATCATTAGGGTCGGCAACCATTACCAAATCATACCAAGCCTGACTATTTGTTCCTGAACCATTGAGTGCGTAATCTAAGATATTAGGCGTATTGGTACGCAAGTTAAAACCAACACCGCTATTGGTAGAGCGATAAATACCTACCAAGCCATTACCACCACCACCTAATAAATAAACCCAGTTAGGCTCATCAGCGGATACGGCTACGGCTATTCTTTGAACGCCTGTAGGAACACCAGCTGTGATCCGCGTCCAAGTAACACCTCCGTCTGTAGAACGATGAAATCTAGTACCTGCGGCATAGAGAATATCAGGATTGGTAGGGTGCATGGCAATATCCTTGGGGTTGTGGCCAATATCAGCCGACTGTGTCCAAGAAGCCCCTCCATTAGTAGATCGGTATATACGTCTATTGGAACCTGCTGCAATGAGAATACTAGGGTTGGTTGGGTGAATTAGCATTTCATTGATGGTTCGATTGCCCATGCCTGTATTTCTTGGTGACCATGTTAAACCTCCATCAGTACTGCGCCAAACGCCATAGCCAGGGGCATCATTACCATCACGATCTCCTGTAGCAATATAAATGGTATTAGGGTTATTATAATCCACTGCAATAGACGAGATTCCTAAACGAGTTAGCCCCGTAACATGGTTTGTCCAAGAAGCGCCTCCATCTGTCGTCTTCCAAAATCCGCCAGCAGGCGCACCTACAAAAAATGTATTGGGATCGGTAGGGTGGAATGCTATACAGGTCAAACGACCATTTCCATTGAGTTGTCCTGTTCCATTAGCAGGAATAGGAACAGGGCCCAAAAGTGACCAATTACCAGATCCTGTTAGATAACTGCGACCATTTTGGTGTGTACTATAATAACGTTGCATTTCGTCTAATACATGTCCTGCTCTAGGAAAATTACCCTGCTCATCTACGCGACTTTGCCAGTAGTATTCCCAACGTTTGTATTGTTTAATGCCCAAGCCTTTTCTGTAAGGAACATTGCCCAACTCTTGTTCGTAGGCACGCTGAATATCATAAAAATTTAAATCATGATTTTACATCATTGTTCGCCAGTCATCTTGAGCAAATAAATTATTGCCACTAAGTATAGGGACGAAAAGTAATAGTGTAAAAATTAATAGCCTCATAAAATACTGATTCTAGTTAATGAATATATGTACATATGAAGTGAGTTTCATATGTATAGAATGAAGATAGGGGCAGGTTGATAAATGAAAAAGGAATGGTTGAATACCAAGGATTATTAAATGGGGGAATATTGCCAAAAAGCAGTTTTTTTTTGCCAAAAGCAATTTTTCTTGGTGTAACAACTTAAATATACTGTAAAAAATGCCATTTTGCAATCTATAAGAATAATGATTTGGTGAAAAAAGTGGAATATAATTGGTTTAGGTCAAAAAAAGATGAATTTTTACAGTCTGTTGATGAACAGGTGATAATGTAATTTAGATATATGAATTTATTAATTTTTAAGTTGTATTTGTATTTTTAGATGTTGAATTCAATTGTTAATTAAAGTGTCACAATATTTTATAATTTAATGAATAATAACCCTTTGCAGCATCCATTAAAAGAAGGTAAAATAGTCAATGACCCTATATATGGATTGATAGAAATTCCAGATGGGATTATTATAACATTGATTGAACACCCTTACTTTCAGCGTTTGCGTCGAATTATGCAGTTAGGGCTTACACATTACGTTTATCCAGGTGCCACACACAATCGTTTTCATCATTCTTTAGGCGCGGTATATTTGGTTAGAAAAGCTGTTCAAACGCTCAGAGAAAAGCAGATTAAAATCAGTGATAAAGAACTAGAAGCCGTTACCATTGCTATTTTATTACACGATATAGGACATGGTCCTTTTTCGCATTCTCTAGAGCATTGCTTGATTGATGTGGTACACGAAGAGTTATCCAAAAAAATGATGCACCATCTCAATGAAATTTTTGATGGACAACTAACCATGGCCTTGCAGGTTTTTGAAGGAACCTATCACAAACGCTTTTTGCACCAATTGGTTTCTGGACAGTTGGATATGGATAGAATGGATTACCTGACACGAGATAGTTTTTTTACAGGGGTGCAAGAGGGTAAAGTAGGATACAATAGACTCCTAAAATTACTCCATGTACACAATGACCAATTAGTAATTGAGTTTAAGGGAATCTATTCGGTAGAAAACTTCCTAATGACAAGGAGATTGATGTACTGGCAAGTATATTTGCACAAGAATGTAATTTGTGCTGGAGAAATGCTTGTACAAATCATGCGAAGAGCCAGAGAACTCTTGCAACAAGGAGTGGCTTTGGCATTATCTCCTCCACTGCATTATTTTTTGAGTCAAGAATTGAATAAACAGACTTTAGAAGAAAACACAACAGAAATTTTAGACTACTTTTACAGACTCGATGATACCGATGTACTAGCGGCTGTTAAAAGCTTTGCTTATCATGATGATAATGTGCTATCTTTTTTAGCAAAAGCATTATTAGAACGCCGATTGTTGGGCGTAGATTTGAAAGATGAACCAATAGAAAAAGAGTTTGTAGCGCAAACCAAAACAAGGTTAGCAGAGGCTTGGCCCAATTGGAGTACTAAGGAATTAGATTACCTCGTATTTGAAGGGCAAGAAGCTAATAATGCGTACAAAAAAGGTAAGGAAGAAATCTTAATTTTATTGAAGAATAATCAAGTTCGACCTATTTCGGAATGGCAAGAACACTGTATCCAGAGCAAAGAAATTGTTAAATATTTTGCATGTTACCCCAAAGAAATCAAAGCCTAAGAGAGCAGTTGTTTAAAAAATCGAATTAGAAGAACCTAGCTTTCAATCTATATTAGGCTTGCCTGCGTTGCTACTGCTAGTAGGACAAAAGCCCAAGCAAAAAAGGCACAATCTCGAAGGTTTCACGTAAGTAAAAGCACTAGTGTTTAGCAACTAATTGGATGTTTTTAAACAACTTCAGAGAAATATAACTAATATTGTTGTTTGTTGACTGAAATAATTTGAATAAGACAGATTAGTAATACCAAAAAAATCTCTTAATTACGCAATTAAGATATAAATCTAAAGACAAAACGTAGTATTTCTAGTAATAACACTTAAATGTATAATTAATGAAAAAAATAAACTTATTTTTTATAATAACTATAATAATAACAGTATCTTGTAGTACGCTGCTTGCACAGGACTATCCACCCAATGCAGAACCTGGTAAGTGTTATGCACGCTGTATGATTCCTGACCAGTATGAAAACCTAACGGAAGAAGTATTGACCAAACAGGCTACACAGCGTTTAGAGATTATTCCTGCTAGATTTGAGGAAGCAGAGGAGCGCGTAGAGGTAAAGGGTGCTGCTACGCGTTTGGAGGTTATTCCAGCCGTGTATGAAACCGTAACAGAGCGTGTAGAGGTGAAGCCTGCTACTTTCCGCTTGGAACCTGTTCAAGCTGTATACGAAACGGTAGAAAGTCAAGTAATGATACGTCCTGAAGAAGTGAAATTGGTAGAAGTTCCTGCCGAATATGAAACGGTAACAGAACAAATAGAGGTGTCGCCTGCTTCTACCAAATGGGTGAAACGCAAAGGGGACAAAAACTGTCTTTCACAAGACCCTGATGATTGTTTAGTATGGTGTTTGGTAGAAGTACCAGCACAGTATGAAACATTGACCAAAACGGTTATGAAAACACCTCCTACTACCAAAGAAGTAGTTGTTCCTGCTGAGTACAAAACAACTACAGATCGCGTTGTAAAAACGCCTGCCACTACACGTCGTGTCGAAATTCCTGCAGAATACAAGACAATTACAAAAACGGTAATGGTAAAAGCAGCCCAAACCAAAACAATTGAAATTCCTGCTGAATATAAAGATGTTAAGAAAACGGTATTGGTTGCACCTGCTGAAACCAAAGTTACTGAAATTCCTGCTGAGTATAGAACGGTTTCTAATCGTCGCTTGGTCAAAGCAGGGGGATTCTCGGAGTGGAGAGAGGTACTGTGTCAGAACAAAGTGAATGCAGTAAAAGTGCGAGAAATTCAAGCTGCACTAAAAGCTAAAGGATATGACCCTGGCCCAGTAGATAACATCATGGGAAAACAAACTAAGGAGGCTTTGGTTAAATTCCAAAAAGCCAATGGATTACCAGTTGGTCAATTGGACTTTGAAACATTGCGTGCTTTGGGAGTAAATTACTAGAATATTTAGTCTAGTGCAAAAACGCTATTAGCTCCATATATTTTTAATGATATACATGACCTCTGCCCTGTTTTTGGGGGCAGAGGTCTTTTTTATGAAAAAGAAAGCTTAAATTAGAGCTATAATCAAATAAGTTCTTTGATGTTTTATTCCTGTTTATTGGAATGGAGGCTCAAAGAATTCACATTAAGCATAACTAAATAACTTAGTCTACCTACAGGTAGTTTTACAAGAGTTGTGTAAATGACTCGATGAATTAGAATTTAGATTACAAATTACTGAAAGCAGTGGTGTTATGAAAACAAAACTTGTACTGTGGGGGCATAAAGGCACAGAAGAAATACAGGAAAAAGTACTTTTAGCTTTAGAGCTAAATCCTGAGACTAATAAAGTTAAAACATGGGTTTTTGAAGGCGAACAAGCCTCAGAGGAATTCTCGAAGGAACTACTCAACAAATGGCGACAAGGACAGGCAGTTGCTTTTCCTGAGGGAATTGAAGCAACTGAAGTAACCTTATCTGCCAGCGTGAGCCTCTTGCCAGAAGGGGTTATAACCGAAAAACAGGAGTTGCTGACCCGTACACAAACAGAGTGGATCTTTATGGTACTTTCAACCAAGTTGTATCAAACTTACAAAACCGAACTGGATGAATTGCAGGAAAAAGTAGATGGACTCACTAAATACTCCAAGGACACTTGGAATAATATGAAAGGATTCTGGAGCAAAGTACAGCAACAAATTAATGAGCAAAACTTGTTTAGAGAGCACATCAATACTTTGAGAAGCAGAACCAATGAATTGTTTTCGCAACTCAAAACCATGCGCTCTAAGGAAGATAACCAATACGAGGAACAGGCAGAGGTGAACTACAATGAAATTGTAGCGCGATTAGAACCTATTGAAGAAAATATTCAGGCAGAAAAAGCAGATTTACAACAACTCTTTAACGCTCTCAAGGATTTACAACAACACTTCAAAAAAGCCATTCTCACTAGAAACTTACGCTCAAAACTCTGGGATAGAATTGATACTGCATTCAAGGAAGTAAAGAAAAAACGCTCCCCAAACAGCTCCCCAGAAGGACGTTTGACTAGAAGAATAGAAGGCTTAAATGCTGCCATTCAAAAAATGGAACGCTCCATTGCACGAGACAAAAAAGAGATGGTAATTCAACAAAATAAACTGAATTCAGGTAGCGTGAGTCAGTTAGAAACACAACTGAGAGAGGTGCGAGCCAAGTTGATCCAAGAGCGTATTGATTCCAAGAACAACAAATTGCAAGATATGCACAATACCATGAAGGACTTGGAATACAAGCATCAAAAGAACGAAGCTCGTCTTGAACGGGAAGAAAAACGCAGAGCCGAACAGGAAAAAAAGCGCAAAGCCAAAGAAGCAGCAGCCAAAGAAGCAGCAAAAAAGAAAGCTGCTGCTGAAGCTTTAGCTTCAACAGAAGTAGCAGAAGCAACAGAAGTAGCAGAAGCAACAGAAGTAGCAGAAGCAACAGAAGCAACAGAAGTAGCAGAAGTAACAGAAGTAACAGAAGTAGCAGAAGTAGCAGAAGCAACAGAAGTAGCAGAAGTAGCAGAAGCAACAGAAGCAACAGAAGCAACAGAAGCAACAGAAACCTTTTCTGAACCTCTTCCCCCAGCTGAAGAAGATAAAACAGCAATAGGAGAAGAAGAGGAGTAAACCGAATACAAAGCTTAAGCACTGGTAAAAAACATCTTGAACTCGTTCAAGATGTTTTTTTTTGAAAAAAATAAACCCAAACCACCAAAAACAAAAATAGAGGCATCTATCCTAAAAAAGCTACTCTCCAAACCATTCTTAGAGCAACAATCAAAAACAGACACTTTTTCCTCTAAACCAGACCCCTAAACAATAACAACGTACATCCTATTAGAAATTACAACAACTAGCATGAACTAGTAGCGGCTTTGCCTTGCCCAAAAACAAGGAAAAGCAACAGTAGATGCTGGTATACAAAACCACCAACAAATGACAACTTTTATTTTTTTATCTACACTCGTATTAACAGGCAATCAGGTACTTGTAGGATTGTTGGGAATAACAATGTTGCTTGCCGCTTTAGTAGTGGGAGTGAAGCTGTACTGGCAACAACAACATACCAATTATCGCGAAGAGGCTAAAGATATGCCCACCCTCTCAAAAAAATATAGTGCTGTAGATGTACGAGAATATAGCTCTAATATCAAATTGCTGAGTTTGGTGTCCGCAATTGGCTTGGTTTTGCTAATTTTTGCTTGGACACATTACAGTTATGACGCTTATTATGAAGGTGATGGACTGGTAGTAGAGGGGCTATTAGAAGATGTCCCTGTTACCACACATCCTCCACAGAACTTGCCTGCATTGCCACCACCGCCAGCTACAGACCCTTTGAATATAAAAATCGAAGAAAAGCCTATCATAGAACCTCAACCCGTAATAGAACCTCAACCAATTGTTCCTACTACTGGCCCTAATGATGGCAAGGCTGCTTTGAGTCTTGGAAATATTATTATAGAGCCTGAACCAGCCCCACCAAAAGAAGAAGAAGTTTCTGTAGAAACAACATGGACCATTGTAGAGCAGATGCCTCGATTTCCAGGTTGTGAAGATATAGACGGGGAACACGACGTAAAGAAGCAGTGTGCAGACCAAAAAATGCTTTCCTTTATTTATGATAACATACGTTATCCTAGACAAGCACTAGAAATAAATGTAGAAGGTACTGTTGTCATAAGTTTTGTAGTCGATAAGCAAGGAAAAATTCAAGATATAAAATTATTGAGAGATCCAGGGGCAGGTTTAGGCAAAGAAGCTATTAGAATCATTCGTATGATGAATAATTTGCCCAAAGCATGGACACCAGGTAAACAGCGTGGTAGAGCTGTAAAAGTACAATACAATCTACCTGTACGATTCAAGATAAAGTAACAAACATATCATTGCTAGATAGTGTTCGTAAGCCCATGTTTAGCACTCTCATTTTACGAGAGTGCTGTTTTTATTTTTTACAATAAACCAAATAATGATGCACGTTATAATAACGAGACCTCTTCTGTGCCGAATAAAAATAGGGTTACATCGGCTGCAATACCTATTGGTAGGAATTCCTTTGTTGTTGATGGCCTGTAATAGTGACCAAGCAGCTAATAATCAAACTATAATTGAGGCGGAACACGCTATTGAAGTAACCACTTCTATACCTGTTGATACGACAGCAGAAGACCTTTTAGGTCCAGAACGAGAAATGGAAGTATTGTTGACAACCGAGGGCGGTGATATTTTACCACCACCACCACCACCACCACCGCCACCCGTAATCAAAGACGATTTAGATTGTGTATTGCCAGAGGGCTTTGGGGAAAGTTCTAAGGTAATTGTAGAAGCCCCGGAATTAGAAGAATTGCAAGAAGAGGACGAAGTATTTAGCATGGCTGAGGAGATGCCTATATTTCCAGGATGTGACTCCATAGACGACTACAGAACAAAAAAAATGTGTGGAGATCAAAAACTTATGAAGTTTATTTATAACAACATCACTTACCCATCAGCAGAAAAAGGGGCTCTGGAAGAAGGTCTGGCCATAGTAGGGTTTGTGGTGAATAAGCAAGGTAAGTTGGAGAATATTGAGGTGGTAAGAAACCCAGGAGGAGGTTTGGGAAAGGAAGCTGCAAGAGTGATTGAATTGATGAACACATTGTCCCAACCTTGGGTCGCAGGCAAGCAAAAAGGAAAACCAGTGAAGGTGCAAATGCACCTCCCTATTCGATTCAACTTAAAATAAATAACATGATAAAACAGAATACAGCACTGAAATTTATAGGAAGTTGTTGGTTGATTATATGGAGCCAAATGATGGTAGCCATTGCTCCTACAGAAATGCAACAAGATACACCACCGCCTTCAAAAGAAGAATATTTAATTCATGTTACGGAAATCATGCCTCGGTTTCCAGGTTGCGAAGCTATAGAAGGAACCGATCGTGATAAGAAACAATGTGCAGACCAAAAATTATTGCATTACGTCTATTCCAATCTTAAGTAGGCACAAAAAAGAAACGGTACAATAAAAAAAGGAAGATTTTGTGCTAGATCAAGGCGAAAAACAAAGCTGTAGCGGGCTACAGCGCGTATTTTCAACGCCGAGCTAGGGCAAAAGAACCATTTTTTAGTACGGGAACTTTTTAAAGACTACTTAAATACCCC
>JBGCDW010000034.1:0-5730 GCA_045105775.1 Aureispira sp. | reverse complement strand
CCACTCCAATCTCTTTGAACATAAGTACCAATTCTAAATACGGATTAGTATCAATAACACTCTTCTTTCCTTGCCTCTTCCAACTTTGGTACTAAGTAGTCTTAAAAAAGCTCTCGTACTAAAAAACGATTCTTTTTCCCCAGCTCATCGTTGGAAATACGCGTTTTAGCCCGCTAAAACTGTGTTTTCCGCCTTGATCTGAACAAAAAACTCTCATTTTTCATTGTACGATTTCTTTTTTGCACCTACTAAATTGGGCGTATAAAAAGCAGCAAAAAATACATTACCTTTGTTGTCTCTTAATCGACCTTTGTTAGATATGTTAGATATGATGCGCCTGAAATGGTTTTTGTGGGTATTCTTAGTAGTAGGTTCCTTTGTTGCCAAGGCTCAAACATTTGATACGCCTCCTGATCCTGAACTGCAAGAAGACAGTTCTAGAATTGATATTATCAATATTGATAAATACAAAGAACGGAGTACGGATGCAGGTGTTTTTAGAGAGTTGATGGGCAATGTGCATCTTCAACAACGAGAAATGCACCTCTGGTGTGATTTGGGCTTTATTTTTCCCAATAAGCAAATTGAGGCATTTGACAATGTAGAACTGCTCCAAGATGACAGTATTCGGATTTTTTCGGACACGCTGTATTATGATGGCCTTATGCGTTTTGCTCGATTGCGCCAAAATGTGGTATTGACCGATACAAGCATGACCTTGTTTACCGAAAAACTAGATTATGACCTCAATACCAAGATGGCTTACTTTCCCGAACAATCCCTTATTGAAAGTGATTCTTCGACCCTCATTAGCAAGCACGGCACTTATAACGCCAATACCAATGAAGCGTATTTTTTAGATTCCGTTCGCATTACCAATCCCAATTACAAACTCACAGCCGATTCGCTGGCGTTTAATACACAAACAGAAGTAGCTACCTTCTTGGGGCCTACCAAAGTCTACAATGAGGATAAAGTGGTGTATTGTGAGGATGGTTATTATGATAGTAAGAATAATTATGCTGAGTTGTATAAGAATGCTCGTTTTGAGAATTATGAAAATGGAAAAGAAGAAATTGCCACAGGCGATACCATTATTTACGATGGGCGGTTTGATCGGTATTATTTGATTGGTAATGCCCATTTTGAGAACAAGGAGCAAGCCGTAGATGCCGACACCATTATCATGGAAGGGGAAACAGAGCAGTATTATTTTATTGGTAATCCTCAGTTCAAAAGCAAAGATACAACGAGTAATCAACGCATTGAAGCCTTGCAATCCGATTATGATGCCATCAATAACACCATGTTGTTTAGAGGGGATGTAGTGGTTTCAGAAGATGCTCAGGTGATTATGGCCGATAGTTTGGATTATAATACGGAAGAAAAAAATGGCTTGGCGCGCGGCCATGTCGTTTGGATAGACACCGCTGCCAATTTACGCATCAATTGTGGGCGTGCTTATTACAATGATAGTACGGGTTTTTTATTGGCTCAACAAGAACCAATGCTCACTACCCTCATTGACAACGATAGTCTATGGCTACGAGCAGACACGCTCATTTCTATGCCCGACACTGCTTTTCCAGAACAACGCCATTTGTATGCTTTTAATAATGTAAGGGTATTCAAATCGGACATGCAAGCCCGTTGTGATTCGCTGTTTTATGATGGGATAGATTCCACCTTTGAGTTCTATAACGATCCCAAACTCTGGGTCAATGAAAATCAATTTACAGCCGATACGGTCAAAATGCGCCTCAAGCTATCAAAGCTCGACCAAGTTTTGTTGTACAACAATTCGCTGGTGGTTAGCACCAAAGAAGATACCTTTTTTAATCAGATCAAGGGCAACGATGCTGTCGCACAATTTATAGAAGGAAAGTTATCTACCATGCAAGTCACCAAGGAAGGAGAAACCGTTTATTATGCGACGGATGACCAAGGGGCGTATATGTTTGTGAATGATATTGATTGTGAAAACATGCTGTTGATGTTTGCCCATTCTGAATTGCAACGTATCAAATATCAAGGTGCCCCCAAAGCGGTGGTCTATCCCATGCACCAAGTCGATCACCAAAGTTTGCTCTTGGAGGGATTTAGATGGGTGGATAGTTTACGGATCAAAACCAAATATGAACTCTGGGGCGTTCCTGAGCCTGAACCTCTGGTAGATAGCACCTTAATAGACAGTTTAGGTATGGATAGTCTTGCCATGGATAGCCTATTGATAGATAGCATGAGCATGGATAGTACACAGCTATTCAATTCTGATACGTCTACCACCCCGTCCACCAACAAAAGTGCTGTTTCTCAAAAAGGAGGTCTTAATACTAAAAAAGGAGCAGCTAACTCCTCCAAAAACAAAGTAAACAACAAAGCAGGCAGCCGAAAATTGGGTGCAAAAACCAAGAAGAAGCCCTTTTCATTCTTCAAAAAGAAAAAAAAGGACAAACCTTCTACTTCTAAAAAAAGTGCCTCTCAAAAAACGGGTAGCTTGCCGCCTCCTGATGCACCTGAGGAGAATTCCAAGCGTGATAATTGACCAACTATACGATACCATGCATATTTCTAATACACTTTCACTAGATGCTTTTTTGCAGTGTTTACAAGAGCCTGCCCTCTTGCTCAATACAGCGGGCATCATCCAACAAATTAACCCTGCACTAGAACAGCTCTTAGGTTATACCGCTCCACAACTACTGGGGCAAGCTATGAGCATGTTATGCAAGCACCAGGAGCACTCTACTAGGGTGCATTTGGACTGGACAACCCAAAAAGCACAGGAATGGTTGTTCTACCAGCAGGATGGCACGGCACTTTCCTTGCATTGCCGTTGCCAAGCACTAGGCCAAGCCAATGATGCTTTGTTTTTGGTCTTGCTTCTCCCCCACCAAGAACGGCCTGCCCTCAATGACTATTTGGCGCAAGCAGAGGCACAACTAGATCAAACCTTGCACAGCAAAGAACAAAGCCTACAAGAAGCCATGAAACGGCTGCAACAACACCAAGAAGAGCTAGAGCAAGAGATTTTAGAACGACAGGCAATGGAACAACAGCTCTTGGCGGCACAAGCCAAAATCCAATCGGCCTTGGATCGTTCGCGCGAATTGAGCGACCTCAAAACACGTTTTATTGCCACGGCTTCTCATGAGTTTCGCACGCCTTTGAGCAGTATTCTTTCTTCGGCAGCACTCATTGAACGTTACCCTACAACGGCTCAACAAGATAAGCGGCTCAAGCATGTCAATAGAATTAAATCTTCTGTTCAGAATCTGACGCATATCCTAGAAGATTTTCTCTCGTTGTCGTTCTTAGAAGAGGGCAAAGTGCAGCAACAACATCAAAGTTTCGCGCTAGATGCACTGCTCCAATCGGTTTTGGAAGAAGTAAAAGTTATGGCAAAACCACAGCAACAGTTTGTTTTGCAACAGCAATTTAAGGAATTGATATTGGATACCAATTTGCAAGCCCTCAAAAATATTTTGCTCAATTTACTATCCAATGCCATCAAGTATTCGCCTGAGGGGGCACTCATCCAGATTCATGCGCGAACAGAAGCCCAACAAGTCCTTATTAGTGTACAAGATAATGGAATGGGTATTCCCAAAGAACAACAAAAGCATCTCTTTACGCGCTTTTTTAGAGCCGATAATGCGACGGCTATTCAGGGCACTGGTTTGGGGCTGTATATTGTTCAAAAATACTTGGAGCAACTCCACGGCAGTATTCGCTTTGAAAGTGTCGAAAAACAAGGCACTACCTTTACCATCCAATTCCCCAATATAGCTTCCTCAGCCAAGCTGTAGCACCTTCCAATCCCTTGCAATATGAAAAAGATTTTAGTCATTGAAGACAACTTAGAAGTTAGAGAAAACATAGCCGAGTTGCTAGAATTGTCAGGTTATGAGGTATCGGAAGCAGAACACGGAAAAATGGGGGTTAAAATGGCCTTAGAGCATGTGCCTGATCTTATTATTTGTGATGTTATGATGCCTGTATTGGATGGTCATGGCACGCTCAAGATTTTGCAAAACAATCCCAAAACCCAACAAATCCCCTTTGTTTTCCTCACGGCCAAAGCCGAAAAAGAAGATTTTAGAGTGGGCATGAATCTAGGCGCAGATGATTATATCACCAAGCCATTTACGGATATTGAACTCTTGGAGGCTGTGGAATTGCGCTTAGACAAACAGGAACGTCACACACCTGTTTTGAGTGCGACAGGACAAGGCTTTTTTAATCCAGCGCAGCATTTTCAGGAACAATTGCCCTTGTTTATTGCCCAACACAGTTTGCATTCTTACGATACGCAACAATGGATCTTTAGAGCAGGAGATACGCCCAATGCTTTGTATTATATCCAAGAAGGGCGTATACATAGCTCTGTTCAAACCGATTTTGGCAAGGAGTTGACCTTGGATTTGTATGGGATGGGAGATTTTTTGGGGCTCGAAGCCTTATTAACTACAGGCAATTATACCATAAATGCCACCACTACTGCCCCTTCCAAAGTTTATATCATCCCTAAACGAGCGTTTGAAACTTGGTTAAAAGAAGAGCCGAGTGTTGCCCAGCATTTCATGTATTTATTGGCACAACAGAACAAACACAAAAATCACTTGTTATTGCAAATGGCTTATAGTTCTGTCCGCAAACGGGTAGCAGAAGGATTATTGCGCCTGCATCATAAATATGCGCTATCGGCCAACCAGCAGCCCTTTGAAGTACAAATAAGTCGAGAAGCACTAGCAAATTTGGTAGGAACCACCAAAGAAACCGTAACAAGGGTATTGCGAGAGTTTAAAACCTCTAACTGGATTGATTTAAAGGGAAGCCATTTAACGGTATTACAACTAGAAGCCTTACAAGATGTTCCTGATTAGCATAACAACGTAAAATATAAGGAGTTCTAAATATTCAAATACTTTCTTACTTTTGTGCTTTATTACTGCCTAATTTTATCACCTCTATCTTTTTTTCAAATGATAACCTGCAAAGACAAACAATTCAAAATTTTCTTGCGTAATGAAGCCATTCAAACGCGATTGAAAGAATTGGCAACAGAGATTAACAAAGAGTATGCGGATAAGCAACCTGTTTTTTTGAGTGTATTGAATGGAGTGTTTAGAGTAGCTGGTGATTTGTTTAACTATATAGACATAGATTGTACGGTTAGCTTTGTAAAACTTCAATCGTATGCAGGTACCAGCAGCACAGGACAAGTAAATACCCTAATTGGCTTGGATACAGATCTTAAAGGAAGACCTATTATACTGGTAGAAGATATTGTAGATACGGGTAAAACACTGCATGAGTTTTTGCCTCAGTTAGAAGCTTTTGAGCCTGCTTCTATTGCTATATTTACCTTGCTCACCAAACCCGAAGCCCTTCAATACGAGATTCCTCTAGACTATGTAGGGTTTGAGGTCGAAAATCGTTTTCTTATTGGTTATGGATTGGATTATGATGGGTTGGGGCGACAGTACAATGATATTTATCAATTGGCGGTGTAGGGACACCATATATTAGCAATTGGCGTAGTAGGTACAACACATGTGTTGTACCTACTACGCCAATAAAAATTATTGATAACTCAATTTCACGGTTTGTTGTTTGCCGTGCTCGGTGGTAATATTAACCACATACAAACCTTTTGCAAATGCAGCTTCTTCGATTCTTAGGTGGTTCATACCTGCATCCAAGTACACCTCTTTGTACAATACGGTT
>JBGCDW010000033.1:0-13347 GCA_045105775.1 Aureispira sp. | reverse complement strand
CAAAGAACAAGATTTTATTAGACGTGTTGAATAAGAGTGGTGATATGTATCTGACACATACAAAAATCAATGGACAATATGCCCTGCGTTTGGTAGTAGCTCAAACCTATGTAACCACCAAACATGTTCAAAAGGCATGGGAACTAATTCAGCACCATGCCCGCACATTAACCAATCCTATTGAGCGGACGTAGGTCGCTGTAAGACTATTTTTAGAAAAAAAATATACAGGACATTATTAGAAATACATAACAAGCTTAACAACTCTATCATAAAACCCTTATTTTTGCCTAGTTATTCCCTAGTACTACTCTCCGAATAATTCGTGTATGTATTTGCACCTATCATAATTACCTTTCAATGAGTCATCAACGCATATTAGACGAAGTTGCCAAGACAAGTATACAATTAATGTTAAAAGAAACATTTTATGGGCACTTCTTTACCAGTATTCTCAAAGATGTTTCAGAGCGCACTGCTTCTATTGCAACTACTTTGGGCAGCAATAACATGATTAAGCTTATTGTGAATCCTAATTATTGGGACAAGATTCTAAAAGTTCCCAATGATGAAAAAGCAACCAAAGCCTTGCGCTATGGAGCCATCAAGCACCAAATACTGCATATTGTATTCAAACACGCTTTGCGCTTTCCTGAATTTGGCAATAAAAAATTGTTTGGAATTGCCTCTGATTTGGCCGCCAATCAGTACATTCAATCCGACCAATTGACAGAAGATGCCATCAAAATGGAAGACTTTCCTGAATTTGAGTTGATGCGTGGTAAGAGTATTGATTATTATTATAAGCGTTTGGCCGAGGAATTGGAGAATATGCAACAAGATGATCGAGGAGGAGCCGCCCCTTCTGATGATCCAGAATCTACCGAAAGTGCTGCGGGGTCGGGCGAACAACAAGAGCAATCCTTTAACCAAGCACAACAACATCTCAAAGATTTGCTAGAAAGCGAGGATAACCAACACTTGGACCAGCACAAGTTTTGGGATGAGTTTGAGAAATTATCTAGTGCCGAGCAAAAAATGATTGATGCTGCCATTAATGAATCGATTGTAAATTCGGTTTCTCGTATCAAGAGCAAGGAATATGGAAACTTGCCTGCGGGTTTGCAAGAATATATCAATTTATTGGTCGAGTCGCTCAAACCCAATGTCAACTGGAGAAGAATCTTGCGTATCTTCACAGCTAGTAGCAGTCGTACACGTCTCAAAAACACCATTCGCCGCCCTTCTAAACGTTATGGTACCAACCCTGGTATTAAAATTCAAGCCAAGCAAAAATTACTGATTGCTATTGATACCTCTGGCTCGGTGAATAAAAATGAATTGAAGGAATTCTTTGGAGAACTGTACTACATTTGGAAACAAGGAGCAGAGATTTATGTAGTTGAGTGCGATACAGAAATCCACAATCACTATGCCTACAAAGGCCTTCCTCCAGAGGTCATCAGCGGCCGAGGAGGTACTGATTTTAATGCCCCATTGATCTTTGCCAATGAAGAATATTTCCCCGATGCCATTATTTATTTTACAGACGGTTATGCTTCTACCCCAGAAGTCGTTTCCCGAAAGCCTATTCTTTGGATGATTACAGGACAAGGTATTGAGGAAGATAGTTGGGATTTCTTGCCTGGCCGAAAGGTGAAGATGGTTCAACAATTGAACTAGTAATTATACCCAATATTAAGTACAAAAAAGGGAGGCTGTCGAAAAAATATCGACAGCCTCCTTTTTAATTATGTTCACCCCTAACGGGATTGTTATAATTATTTTACAATGTTCACATCCATTGTTGGATAAGGGATACCCACACCAGCTTTGTCAAATTCTTTTTTCACATGTTCGTTCATATAAAATAAAGCATCAAAGTAAGTACCAGCAGATGCTGGGGATACCCACAATCGGATGCCTAAGTTGACAGAACTATCGCCCAAACTAGCTACAGCAGGAGCAGAACCAGCTTTGTCCATCAAGTAGGGACAAGCTTCTTTTACTTGCTGGATTACTTCCATAGCTTTGTCAATATCCGCGCTATAAGCAATTCCAAACGTCATTACCAAACCTCTTTTTTCCAAGGTGCTGTAATTTTTCATAGATCCATTAGACAATGGCCCATTAGGAATAATAATTGTGTCTTTATCTAATGTATTCAATATAGTATTAAAAATCTGAATTTCTTTAACCGTTCCAGTATACCCTTGTGCTTCAATAATATCTCCTACTTTGAATGGGCGAAAAGTCAAGATCATTACACCACCAGCAAAATTGGCCAAGCCTCCTTGCAATGCCAAACCTACAGAGAAGGCAGCAGCACTCAAAATGGCTACAAAAGAAGTTACTTGCATACCCAAAGTACTCGCTACGGCCAACAACAACAATACTTTGAGCAAAGCACCAATCATTGATTTTAGGAACGGGCGCAAAGAAGCATCCATTGAACTACGCTCCATAGCCTTACCTAATAAATTGATTACGTTGTTGACTGCAAAAGACCCAACGATCCATACAACTATCGCTAAACCCAACGATTTCAAAGCGCTCAAAAAGCTATCTCCCTGTAAAAATTCCATTATATCAAATAGAAATAAACTTGTATTCATTTTACTAAATTTTAGGTGGTATATTGAAGTAGTATATTCCTATTTTATAACTACTCCTTGGAATATTAAATATTGAATGCTTAGTATAACTAAACAGCCAATTTATAGAACGGCACGAAGATAAAACATTCTAAAGATTCATGTCATTTTTATGTCTTATACTCGCTTAGTTTGGCACAAATTTGTGTGTGTTTTATAAAAAATGGCACTTTTACACCCTTCAACAGTGTTAGATTTGCTAAAAAATTAATTAAAAGAGGTATATTTTATAGTTGTTCATGGAGCAACCTACTCTAATTCTTACCAAGTTATCTAACTTCATAAATTCTTACATTATGCTCAAACTATTTGTTTTTTTAAGTGCAATGCTGCTTGTTTTATCTGCTTGTGATAAAAGCACACTGGAACCTACCTCAGATGCCAATTTGGTTTTTAAATTACAATTAAACCCCAACCAAGATCGCCTTGATGGCTTGGCTCAACCCTCAACTATTCCCTCAGGCAATGCAGGGCAAACCCCCGTTTTTAATGGCTTTAGTGCTCACAAAATTGAGTTGGTACCTAGTGCAATTACCCTAGTTAATGAGGGGGCTATTGTTTATCATGGAGCAGAAACGAATGCTGGTGGACAAAAAGCAGTTGATTTTTCCAAAGCAGTCGTTGTGAATAATGGAGAGACTATTGTAAGTGTTCCAATTAAGGATATTGCGGTAGGAAATTACCCTTATATCCGTGTTTCTGTAAGTTACCAGAATTATGACATTAAATTTAACATCAAAAATATTCCCTTGGGTGGTGGACAAACCACCGATCTCAACCAACAAACAGGGACGATTGCCTCTTTCTTAGGTTTTAATAATTATGTAGAAACCGTACAGCCTAGAACCTTGACTCAAACTGTTAATACCAACAAATCACAAGGATATTGGGCTTTTGAAAGCAATCTAAATGCCCCTTATTCCTCTTTTAATGCCATTTATACAGGCGATGCTACGGGTACAACTGTGGTCAATCCTCTAAGCTCTACCGCTCCTATTCCTGCTGGATCTTGCTTGGTTACAGGTGTTTTTGATGGCAGCGGCTTAGACATACAAGGGGATGAAACAGAAGATATTGTAGTTAATTTATCCTTTTCTATCAACCAAAGTTTGGAATGGGTAGACCTCAACAGTAATGGAGAATTGGATATAGATATGTCCAATAATAGTGTCGAAAGAATTGTAGATATGGGATTGCGTGGCCTAAAGCCTTCTGTTCAGTAAGCAAAAGACCATATCATTTATTATAATTTACAAGAAACAACAAGCTGAATGAAGAGCTGTTGTTTCTTTTTTTTTGAAGTTGTATAAAAACACTTACCTTGCAGCTTCTAAACAAAACTACATATTACAAATCAAAAAATAGGCCCCAAAAAATTATGGATTTTGCAGCAATTGTTGAATTATTTAGCACCTCTCAAGCTTGGATCTCTCTAGGCATGTTAACAATGATGGAAATTGTCTTGGGCATTGATAACATCATTTTCATTTCCATTGTTGCCAATAAACTAAACCCTGAAGACCAGAGCAAAGGGCGTAACATTGGATTGTTTCTAGCCATGATTCTCCGAATTATCCTCTTATTTGGAATCACCATTATTGTGGCGATGAAAGATCCCTTGTTTGAGCTGCACCTCTTTGGTCAACACGCCAAAGTTACAGGGCAAAGTTTAATTTTATTGACAGGAGGATTATTTTTACTATACAAATCCTCCACAGAAATTCACCACAAACTAGAAGGAGCCGAAGCTGTCGCAGAAGGCAACACACCAGAAAAAAACTCTTTAATGAGTGTTATTTTTCAAATTTGCTTGCTCAATATTGTGTTTTCGTTTGACTCTATTCTCACGGCTGTAGGACTTACTCAAGACGTAGCACGCACCCCCATGCTCTCTGATCCCAGCCGTTTTTACGACCCTCTTCCTATTATGATTTTGGGAGTCGTTTTTTCTATGATAATTATGATTGCCTTTGCAGGAGCTATTGGCCGCTTTGTTAACAAACACCCCTCTATTCAAGTATTGGGACTATCTTTCCTAATTTTGATTGGCTTTATGCTAATCGTAGAAGGGGCACACAGCGCGCATTTTATACCCCAAGATGTACACATCCCCAAAGGCTATATGTATTTTGCCATTTTCTTCTCTTTGACGGTAGAGCTGTTGAACATCAAATTGCGCTCAGGCAAAAAACCCGTTCAGCTAAAAGGTGCCTTAAAAGAGGCCAAAGAACAGGATTTGTACGAGTTGGAGGAGTAGTAAATTACTTTGATAACAGCTATTTGAAAAAGGAAGTAACTCTAGTAGTACTTCCTTTTTTTGTAAAAATATAGTAACAAAATACTGTATAGAGTCGTCTCCGCTCAAAATTTTAATTAGAAACACAAAAATCTATTTAATTTGTACTAACTTTTATAGTAGAATTAACGTTTCAACAAGTATCAAGGTATATTCCTTATGTTTCCTCAAATCTACTTTATGAAAAACTTACTACTGAGTTTAGTCCTACTCTCCGCATTTTTAATGGTTTCTTGCGAAAAAGACAATCAACATATCAAAACTAGAAGTTGTGCTGCTTGTGAAGACAATTCGTTCCAAGACTCCAAAGCTGCTTTGCCTGCTGGAATCACCCAAGAGATCAAAGTTGATTTGGTCATAACACCCTCAGGCTATTATTCCAAAGGGCAAATTAATTACTACCAAGATGGAAAAGATGTAGCAGTAATTATTTATAAGGAAAAAGAAGGCGAATTTATTGGCATCAAAAAAACCTTTATGGATTCTGATAATATTCCTGCTTATTCTGATATAGATGAAGGCAGTTGTGTGCCTAATGTTCCTTTAAGAATGACTAAGTGCTGTGAATTCAAACAGACTCCTGTTCTGTAAGTAGCCTTACAAAATCAGATACAAAAATGTCAGCCACTTTGAATGTGGCTGACATTTTTTTTATAGCTATTAGACTAACAAAACCTCTTAGTTACAGTTAACAATAAGCCTGTAAGTAAATCTTGTAGTGTCTCCATAAATTCAAAACAGAAAAATGGTTTTCAAAACGAAAACAAATTTTTATTTAAAAATACATAAAGTGCTGATTATTAAAATAAAAATTTCTTGGCACTTTATTGGCATATAGTAAAGCAACTTAACAAGTAAGAAATTAAAAGTTGGCTTTTATTGGGAAGTAAAATTCAACTCACGATAATAAATTTGGGTTTTAATTGGGGTGATTAGGACTTGAAGAGTCGGGAAGCTTTTCAAGTCCAACTTCCAACAACCAAAGAAAAATTAGTAAATAATTGAAGAATAAAGGTCGGGAAGCCTTACAACTATTCTTAGGGAAACAATTATTACCAAAAAGAAATTAACGCTTTAACAAGGAAAAAATCTAGCAGATCGGGAAATCTGCTAGATTTTTTTTTGTGCGTATATGAAGCATCTATTATTCTACAGGGCATTCTATTTTATACAAAACACAAGGATTGAGATGAGGAGCTGATGCCAATTTGGCTTCTTCAAATTCTAATAAAAATTGCATTCCAATTTTCTGCATTATCCGTTGCGATTTTTTATTGATAAGTGGAGTGGCAGCATAAATGGTAGTGAGTTGGAGCCTTTCAAAACCATATTTTAGACAAGCTTTGGCACCCTCGGTAGCATAGCCTTGGTTCCAGTGTTTTTGTTGTAATCGCCAACCAATTTCTACCATCTCACCTAACTCTTGTACGTACTCATGCAGGGATAAGCCTATAAATCCCACAAATTCTTGATTGTGCAATAATTCTACGGCAAAGAAACAGTACTGGCGTGCTTTAAAATCGTTTTTCATTCGTTCCAAGAACTGGCGACTTTCCTCTAGTGTTTTGGTGGCAGGGAAAAACTCCATAACTATAGGATCTTCATTGAGTGCATGTAGAGGAGCCAAATCACTATCTTGCCAAGCTCTAAAACCTAGACGTTTTGATTTAAAAAGATACATAAAGCGTAGAAAATTGAGTTTAATACAGATTATGTGTTTAAAATAAAAAAAAGAGACACTTTGTTGGAATGTTGTGAAGATAATATTAGAGATTGGAGTCAAAAGAAAAAAAATAGTAGATTAATTCATATTTTGTAAAAACAAAGTAATTCAATCGTGCTCCAATTACATTAGATTATTACATAAAATGAAAACCTTTTTTAAGCGTTGTTATCCCAATTTAGAAGAGCAACTGAGTATGCCTAGTTTTGAAAGGAGGAGGGAAGAAGTTTGGCAACAGTTGCAAGACTGGGGATTGCCTGTGGATTATGCTTACTTTTTGATTCATACTGCTGGGCATATACCCAAGGGGCCGTCATTGGTATACCAAGCGGGAGACTTGACTATTAAAGAATTCTTGAGTTTGGAACAATTGGGCAAGTGGTATGAAGAAGAAGAAGAAAATAATGGCTTGGAAACACTAGAGTACTGTCCTATAGCGTTGTTAACAACAGGAAAGTGGTTGATGATAGAGGTGAATAAAAAAGCTGCTTTGTCTGGGGCTATTTTTTATAATTCTAAGCGTTCAGGGATGTTGCAGATAACCAATAATCTATTAGAATTTTTACAAAAAAGCACTAAGAGAACCCCCTGGAGAATCAAGGATTTGAAGCAACTGGCCGAACAAAATGCCGCAGAGCAAGGCCAAATCCACCTTTCTGATTTTGATGTTTACCCCACTACCAAGTATCATCAAGAAATTGTATTAGTTCAGCAATCAAAAGGTGTCTTAGAATATATATTGACACGCAGTTCTATTGTTTTGCTGGGTGATACAACTAGAGAATACTGGTTAGAAGAGTTGAAAAATGTATCTGTGAATAAAATAGATTACATGCAGTTAGCCATTAAAAAAGTAAACCAAATTCCTATGCAATTAGATTTTGGACATACACAAGAAGAAATTACATTATACAATATCCAAGAACAACGTGCTCTTAAAAAAATATTAGACTTTGTAATCAATACAAGTTCAGCAGGATACTGGGTATAATGAATTCTTAAATAAGAATATATCACCAGGCCCCACAAAAGATGATAAAAATTCCCCCCACAGTAGTCAATCAAGTAAAATTCCCAACCTTGCGTTTGTGGAAAGGAGATTGGATAAGTTTTGCACTACCAGCTATTGCGCATTCGCACCAATTACTGGGTGCTTATTGCAAGCATATACAGTTTCACACCAATCGAGGTATTTTTGAGCATAAACAGACGTTTCAATGGCTCAATTTGACCCACACCAATACACTGTTTAGCCGAACAGATACCGTAAGAGCGTTGATCGAACAAGAATCCAATGTCAATCAAGAGATGTTGCTAGAATATGCAGAAAAGGAACTAAAGATTGATTTGGATCGTAGAATCAAGTATGTAGATGCTACCCAAAGAGTAGTGTTATTGTACGAACTGAAAAAGCAAGGAGCCGACCTAATTACAGTGAGTATGTCAGGGCTGGAGCCTTGGGGCATACACAAAATCCGAACAGCTCTGAAGCAAGATCAACAAGACAATCGGGTCATTGAGTTTTGCTATGCGGTGAGTCGTCGTTATAATATTGCCACTGAAAGTACCTTGATTAAATTGACTCAAGGAAAGAGTGCAGGGTAATAATTTTTATACACTTATGTTTGATAACAACAAAAGAGCCATGAAATACGCTAGTTTAAGCAGTTTATTCTTATTGATACACCTAACCGTATACGGCCAGTCCTCTCAGCAGTATAAAGATTCCCTCCAAATGGAAACCTTACGCAAAGAGGGGCTATATGCTATAGAACAAACTATCGCAGAGCGAAAAGCAGCTTTTGAAAAAGCAGAAGCAATTGCCATAAAATATCAATACACCAAAAGACAGTTTTTTATTTTGGGAGATGCAGGCGATTTTTATGAAAAATTGGACGAGCATGATAAGGCTATTGCCCTCTACAAAAAAGCCATTCACATCAAGGAAACGAATAAATTGAGAATATGGAAAGGCACTTACGCACGTTGGCACAATGCCCTTTCAGGAACCTTGCAAGACCAAAGTGGAAAAGCAACCAACGATAAACAAACCATTTTGGAAGAAGCCTTGTTGCACTCCAGAATAGCCACCCATCTCAATGCTAACAAAGCTAATTTTTGGTTGTTGTTGGGCAATGCACACATCCGATTGGCCGAGGTAAAGTTGGAACCCTTAGAAGATAAAACAGAATTAAATTCTGCTTTGAGAACTGAAATTGCAGAAGAAGCCTTGGCACATTATAGACGAGCCGTAGTGGCTTATAAAAAGGTGGAAAAACTGCGCCCAACACACCCTGATATTGAGCAAAATATGAGTGTGGCGTACCGAGAGACAGGCAAGGTATTGGGCAAATATTTAGGGCAGTTGGATGAATCTATTGTTTCTTTGGAAAATGCTATTTTTTATAAAAAAGATATAAACAGCTATAGATTATTGGGCGTAGCAACAGGGATAAAAGCCGTGCAACTAGATCCTGAAGGCAAAAAAGAGGAGAGCAAAGCCATGCACCAAAAAGCCATTCAATATTTTGAAAAAGCCTTAGAAATTGACCCCGAAGCAATAGCCGTCTTGTACAATTTGCAAATGGCACATCACTTCTTGGGCAATATGGACCAAGCCGCTTTATATCGCGAAAAATGGCAAGCCATCAATCCTAATTACAATCCCAAGGGAACGAATTAATACATTCTACTAAGCAAGCAACTTCTAAATACAACAGCAATATGGCAAACAACAAGCTTCTGGTAAACGAAAGACAAGCAGATTTGGGCAATTTTATGGTGGGACGTTTGCTTCCTTTTCGCAAAAAACGCCAAGTAGGGCCTTTTACTTTTATTGACTACATGGCCCAAGGACAAAGAGGAAATGGCTCCCCAATTTGATTATTATCCCAAAGATACTCTTCCTGTTTGGACAGAAGGAGTCTTAACTATCAAGTTGGTGGCGGGCAATGCCTTTGGAAAAAGTGCGCCTTTGCAGGGCTTTTCGCCTTTGTTTATGGTCGATATTTATGCCGCAGAGGCTACTACGATCAATTTAAAAGATCAATTGGAGGGCGAGGTAGCCTTTGTCATTGTAAAAGGTTCTATTGCTGACCAAGAGCAAACGGTAGAGGCAGGGCAAATGTTGATTAGCAAAACCGATCATCAATGCGAAATTTGCTTGAACAAAGATACGCAAGTGCTCTTGTTTGGGGGGCAGCCCCTAGCGGAAGAACGCTATTTGTTGTGGAATTTTGTTTCGCACAGTAAAGCGCGTTTGCAAGAGGCCAAAGAAGATTGGGAAAATAGAGCATTCCCTACGGTGCCAGGCGATGACACCTATATTCCCATGCCTACC
Source organism: Aureispira sp. (assembly GCA_045105775.1). GTDB lineage: Bacteria > Bacteroidota > Bacteroidia > Chitinophagales > Saprospiraceae > Aureispira. Next base: position 3,334 of record JBGCDW010000033.1, on the reverse strand, counting down.
ATGAAATCGAAATAATGGATGGAATCGCTCTAAGAAGACGACAAGGCACTGACTGCTTCTTCTAATCCTCGCAGGGTTAGGGGAAACATCTTATCCTTTGTAAATTTCTTAATCAATCGAATAGAGTAGGTGTGTTCCCACTCGTCGGCTGGAATCGGATTGAGCCAAACCATATTGGGAAATTGCTTTTGGAAACGCTCCAACCAAGTGATTCCTGCTTCCTCATTATAGTGTTCTACACTACCGTGGCGCATGGTAATCTCATAAGGGGACATGGCTGCATCTCCTACAAAAATAATTTTGTAATCTTTGTTAAAACGATTAAGTACCTCTAGCGTAGGCGTAAACTCTTGGTGTCGGCGCGAATTGTCTGTCCACAAACGCTCATAAATACAATTGTGAAAGTAATACGTCTTTAGGTTTTTGAACTCATAACGGGCAGCAGAGAACAATAGAGAGCATCGTTCTATGTACTCATCCATAGAGCCTCCTACATCCAACAGCAGCAATATATTCACCGAATTTTCTTGCACACGGCGGAATTGTAAATCCAAAAAACCTGCATTTTCAGAGGTTTTTTTAATGGTTTGATCCAAGTGCAACTCTGTGTCCATGCCCGAACGGGTCAAGCGGCGCAGCCGCTTAAGAGCGAGTTTCAATTGGCGCGTTTCCAATTCCACATCATCGCGCAAATTGGCAAAAGCGCGCTCTTCCCAAACTTTGACAGCGCGTTTGTGCCGAGAAACACCTTGCCCAATTCGGATGCCTTCGGGGTTATAACCAAAAGCCCCAAAAGGCGACGTACCTCCTGTGCCAATCCAAGTATTGCCCCCTTGGTGCCGCTCATCTTGAGCAGCATAAATTTCTTGAAAACGTTTAATCAAGGCATCTAAGCCACCCATAGCTTGTATGGCCTGTTTTTCTGCTTCTGAGAAATGGCGCATTCCTTTTTGCGTGAGCCAATCTTCGGGTATATTGTACAAATCCTCTTCACTAATATGCTCCATACCTTGAAAATAGAGTCCAAAGAGGCGATCAAAATCATCCAAATGCTGCTCTTGTTTGATTAGAATGGTTCTGCAAAGGTAATAGAAACGCTCTAAGCTCTGCTGGGCTAAATCCTTAGATAAAGCCTCCAGTAAAGTCAAATATTCCCCAATACTAACGGGAATTCCTTGGTCTTTGAGCAACAAGAAAAAGTCTAGAAACATAATGATAAATCGCTTAACGCAAATAACTTAATAAATTCAAATCTTGCTCGTTCTTAATCAAAGCACCCACCAATGGAAAACGTCCTTCGGCACGGGCTTTTTGAAGGGCTTCAGCATTAATTCGGGCCACCAATAGCAGTTTGATCCAGTCAATCAATTCACTGGTAGAAGGTTTCTTTTTGAGTCCTCTCAATTGACGCAATTTTTGAAACTGATTCAAGGCTTCCTCCAATAAACTTTGCTCCAAATTGGGAAAATGTACGTCTACAATTTTTTCTAGGGTAGCTCTATCTGGAAACTGGATGTAGTGAAAAAAACAGCGTCTTAGGAATGCATCGGGCAATTCCTTTTCATTGTTAGAAGAAATCAGGACAATAGGGCGTTTTTTGGCTTTGATAGAGCGTTGCAATTCATAACAAAAGAATTCCATTTTGTCCAACTCCTGAAGCAAGTCATTGGGGAACTCAATATCTGCTTTGTCTATTTCATCAATCAATAAAACCACGCGTTCATCGGCCTCAAACGCTTCCCACAAGGTACCCTTAACAATATAATTGCCAATGTCGTGTACACGTTCATCGCCCAATTGAGAATCGCGCAAACGCGCTACGGCATCATAATGGTACAAGCCCTGTTGGGCCTTGGTGGTAGATTTGATGTGCCAAGTCAGCAACGGCTTGTCCAATGCTTTGGCAATTTCTTGTGCCAGCATGGTTTTGCCCGTGCCCGGCTCGCCTTTGATAAGCAATGGCTTTTCCATAGCAATAGCGGCATTAACAGCCAATTGCAAATCTTCGGAGGCTATATAATCGCTTGTACCTTTAAATTCTTTGTTCATTGTTGTTGTATCTAGTTGTAATTTGGTGATGGCTTACTTGAAGCCCTGTGCATTTTGACTAAAAAAGTTATCGGGCATATCTTCTACACCAGGATAACCCAGCTCAATATCGCGACCAGAATAAGGAATATAATTGGTTTGGAAAATATAATCCCAAATACTCAATGTAAGTGCAAAGTTAACCCCTGTATGACGTTCTTCGGGTAGGTGATAAGAATGGTGCCAAATGTGCATTTCGGGGCTGTTAAAGATGTATTTGATAACAGGGCTAATCAGAATGCCAATACCTGCACCGATGCCCATAACCAACAAGGCCCCCCAGCCTGTGGTTTCCATTGCTACAAAAGCCGCAAAAGCACCAATCAATACTCCAAAACCAATGCCTTTGGCCCATTCGGGGAGCTGTATATTGGCGTGGTTGTAATGCCCTACAATAAGCGTAAATACATGAATAATAAAAAAATCATTCAACCCAATACCAATTAAGGCTAGTGGCAAATATTCTAAACTTTTGTAAACTACATTTTCCATCCAGTGATAACGTAAGTGGGCGGCAAACCCCATTTCTCTAACCGAGTGATGTACTTTGTGAAATTCCCACAAGAAAGGTACTTTGTGCAAGAGTCTATGGATCCACCACTGTACAAAATCGCGCACCACAAAACCCAACAACAAATGCGCCCAAATAGGCCAGCTCTGTACTTCAATAGCTACTAAGTTGGTAATTCCAATGATGCCCAACCCATCCGTGAAGAGTTGTACCACCACATTACTTGCCGCATGAAGAACCAAGAGCGAAAATAAAAAAAAGTTGAAGAACATATAAAAAGCATCCAACCAAAAATCTCGTCTAAACTTGGGTTGGTCCTTGCGCCAAGGACGAACCATTTCTAGTGCAAAAAAGGACAAGGAAATGAAAATGAGTAAGTAAAAAAAGTTTTGCCATAGCGGCTTATAATCATAATTGAGGGTAATCTCATCGAGTAGGTATTGACCAAATCCCTGATAGGATTCTACAATGATTTGCCAGTATTCTTGCATAACAGATAATTGTTTTTTTAGGTAAAATGTACAAATTTGTCTAGCCTATGTGAGCCAAGATTAGAAAATAGAAGGCAGTTGGAGTGGTAATACTTCTTGTTCTTTAGACATTATCACGACTGGAGTTGTACAGAGACAAAAAGTAAGGTTTTTTCATCAATCAAGGCAAAAATTTAGTTCATAGCAGTGCTATGGAATCAATTTTTAACGATGAGTGAGGGAAAAAGATGCTTTTTTCGCTACG
>JBGCDW010000032.1:0-4730 GCA_045105775.1 Aureispira sp. | reverse complement strand
GACAATGGTATTTTATTGGTTACCCTCAATCGCCCAAAGGCACTCAATGCCTTAAATCAGCAAACGTTGAGTGACTTGCGTCAATTATTCTCCAAAGATGCTTTAGAATTAGAAGGATTGCGCGGTGTCATCTTGACAGGAGCAGGAGGGAAAGCATTTGTTGCTGGGGCGGATATCACAGAATTTTCAGGGCTAGATACTCAAGGAGGCTTGGACATGGCACAAAATGGCCACGATATTTTTAATCTTATTGAGCGTTTTCATTGCCCTGTAGTGGCGGCTGTTGGTGGCTATGCACTAGGAGGAGGCTGCGAATTGGCTATGGCTTGTCACTTGCGTGTAGCAGGTGAGAAAGCTGTATTTGGCCAACCTGAAGTTAATTTAGGTTTGATTCCTGGTTATGGAGGCACACAGCGTTTGGTGCAGTACATTGGCAAGGGACGCGCCTTGGAATTGTTGATGACTGCCGATATGATTGATGCCCAAAAAGCATTTGATTGGGGGCTTGCCAATCAATTAGTACCTCATGGTGAGGAAGTAGAAGCCGCTAAGAAAATATTGGCCAAAATTGCCAAAAAAGCCCCCATTGCAATAGCCAAGTGTATTGCTGCTGTTAATGCTTTTTATAACGAAAAAGTAGATGGATTTGCCGAAGAAGTCAAACTATTTGGCGACACGGCCAATACAGAAGATTTCAGAGAAGGGGCGGCTGCATTTGTAGAAAAACGCAAAGCTAATTTCCAAGGAAAATAAGCCATACTTGTTATCATAAAACAAAAAAACTAGCAGGGGCGTATGGGCGTAGTATGGGCGTATTGCCATACGCCCATACGCCCATACGCTCATACTATCTTGGTTTCAACCATTTGGTTGCTGCTTGCAACACATCTTTTTTGCCTCCTTTGTGGTGTACAAATGCTACTACACGACAGTTTTCCACATCCCAATCGGATGGTACCACATAATCAGTGACCGCTTTTTGAACAGGTTCCATAGCTGTTCCTTTGGAGAACAACACATCACCCGAATAATTGACACTGACTACATCGCGCAGCACATGCTCATGGTTATATTCAGGATCTATACCATTGGGTGTTTTTTGATAGCCTTCAATATCATCTTCTGTTATCATAATAGTCAAAGCAACATCTTCTTCTACTGTAGTGATATAGAAATCGCTAGGTGCTACATCTACCGTAATAGAAGCCTTATTAGTAGCAGCATCAAAGGTGCTCACAATATCCAACGATACAATAGCGCGTTCACACAATTCTGAATTGATAATTCCAGCCCATTTGGTTTGAGCGGTGACAATATCACTCTCGCCAGGAAATAAACGGCGATTGATGGTCGCTGCTGGATAGCCAGAAACAGGCCCCAAATATTGTGCTTCTAACAATTCACCATCAGGACTATTGAGATTAAATCCATTGTGATCTCCTGCAAAATACCCTGCATGAATGCCTACAATGATTACTTTGCCTGGGTTTTGTGAAGAAATTTCCTTTAACTTCTGTGCCCCAGTTGGACAATTCACACAATCAATACCTGTAAATTCTTCTACCAAAACCACTCGATCAGTTTGACAAGGTGTAATGGTTGGAGGCAATTCCTCGCAACTGATGGATACCAACAATAAAATAATTGTTCCTAAAAAAATAGCTTTCATAATACAAAGTTTTGAACCAAGCAAAGTGCTTTAGTGGTTATGAAGTGAAATGCCTTTCTGTACGATCACACATATAGGCTCTGAACAGCCATCTCCATCGCGCTCCACCTCTAAAGTAACATGCTGAATATTTTTATGACTTAACTGATGTCTTATATCTTTTTTGACAAGGGTTATTTGCTCAAAGGTACAATCACTAGAAACTACCAAATGGGCCGTTAATGCATTTTCTGTAGTACTCAACGCCCAAATATGCAAGTGATGAACCGCTACTATACCTTCTGTGGCAATTATCATTTGTTCGATCTGCTCACTATCCAACTCACTAGGTACACCATCCAGACTCAGCTTCACACTCTCCTTAAACAGTTTCCAAGTAGATAGTATAATTACGGCAACAATAACCAAACTCATTAGTGTATCGATCCAATACCACTGTGTAAACAAAATTGCCAAGCCACTAACCACTACCCCAACCGAAACGAGCGTGTCTGCCAACATGTGCAAGTAAGCCCCCCGTATATTTAAATCTTTGTCTTTATCCTTGAGAAAAAGCCAAGCGGTAAAACCATTAATCAAAATCCCAATTCCCGCTACCATAGCTGTCGTGCTTCCATCTACGACCACGGGTTCTTGAAATCGAGCAATACTCTCCCACAAAATCATTGCAACAGCCACCAACAATAAAATTGCATTGCCCAATGCCGCCAATATGGTAGTTTTGCGATAGCCATACGTGTAGTGCTTATTGGGTGTTATGTTTAATAATTTGAATGCTAATAAAGCAACCACTAGCGCAATAACATCACTAAAATTATGTCCAGCATCTGACAGCAGTGCCAACGAGTCGTACCACCATCCAGCGAAGACTTCTATTATTACAAATAGAATATTTAAGCCAATTCCAATGATAAACGCACGATTAACGGTGGAAATCGTAAAATGCTCATGATTGTGGTCGCAATGTTCGTGTGCCATAGAAATCAATGATTGTATTTAAAGTTACGGAAATATAGGTAAATTTCGCTGGCATTTAAACAATATCTCTAGTACTATGAAGTTGTTTAAGAATAGCCTAATGTCGCTAATGAAAGCTAATTTTTTCCTACTCTGCGTTAAAAATTGACTCCATAGCGCTGCTATGAACTAAATTTTTGCCTTGATTAGAATTAAATTATCACTCATTATCAACGCTATTCCATTTTTAAACAACTTCTATGCTTGTTCTGCGAATTCTGGAAGCCGCTCTACTTGTTGTATTTGCAGCATTTTGATAGACATAACTAAAATCCAAGTCGTCATAAATGCAAAAACCACCCATTCAAGAAAAGGCAACCACCAAATCTCTGGACGCTCAAACAAAGGGCCTGCACTACGCTTTACAGCCATCAGATCCTTGGGCATACTCATAAACAACCCAAAAGCAACAGGAATTAAGAAGCCATGAACAGCGGTATAAGGGGGAAAAGGATTTTTGGATTCTTTAAGAATACTCCAAGAGAATATAGATACCGATAAGGTTGCCATAAAAAAGAAACCCAAGGCCAATATTAAATGCGGCACTCTATTATCCTCTGGCACCAAGCCCACCCCTGCACACAAAAAAGCAGAAAAAACACCAATGGAGATTCCAACTCTACTCAACTTAGTGCTTGTATAGGCCGATAATCCATACACAAATAGCCCAAAAGCTACTGCTCCAACAACAATTCCACTATTGTAGATTAGATGCCGTGCAGAAAATTTAGTACTGCCCAATTCTGAAATAAAATGATTAAAGATAGAATATGTTTCGCCTTGTTGACCAATGTATTCCATAGCCGAAAACACAATAACACTGTACAAAATAAAGCAAGTGCTCAAACCTGCAAAGGGAGCAATTTTTTTCATATACAACAATAACTTTCTAATGATGATTGGAGATTGGGTGTAAGAATTCTATAGCAAAAATAACACCTTATGAGAGTCGCTGTTATGCCTCAAAAATTAAGCCATTGTTAGTGTTATGTTAAGACAATAAAGAATTTATAAAGAGGGAATTAGGTGCTCCAATACCTGCTGCCAAGTTTCAAATGGAGCTTGTCCAAAATGCACTTGCTCGCCCTCAAATTCAGGATACAGGTGATCATCAATTAAAAAATCTCCTTTAAGCAGCCCCTTGCGCTGGCAAATAATCAAATTCTTGGTCGTTTCCAAACCTAGATGCTTCTCTACCCACACTCTTTTTTCGGTATAACACAACGGATTATAATAAGAAGGCGCGGTTAGAATATATACTTCATAATGTTCCTCCAGTTTTTTGTACGCAGCAATAGCTCCTTTCAAGGGAGTTAGGCTAGAAAAAAAACCATATTGAGATTGAGGGTAATGTAGAGGCACATCACTTTGATCCTGCATTTCCAAAAATTTACTGGTATAATCACAAAGAGTGTTATCCATATCAATAAAGACGCGCTTTTTCATGCAGGTAGATTCAAATTTATAAGAAAGAAGTGTTTTTCAAAAATACGCTTTTGTTAGATAATTTCTTGCTCTATGCATCAATTTTCAAAAGTTTATCCCGTTTACGTAAAAAAAGGAAAGAGCTATTTCCGCACTATTATAGAAATATACTCTTTCCGTTTACACTAAACAACTGACCCACTCAACCTTAAACGGTTTCTTCCAACTCTAATGCTACTGCATCCTCTATGTTCCATTCGCCCTCAATCATTCTATGTACATAACAAGCATTGGCCTCTTTGATCAATTTGGCTCTTTGCTCTTCTGTAATATTCCCCTCAATGTGCAAGGCCACTTTTACATTGGTAGACAACTTTCTATCTTTTCCTCTTTTGGTTTCGATCGATAAATCCGCTTTTACATCTCTAATAAGTGCATCCCATTTGTATTTGCGGGCGACAAAACGAACTGTTGCCACTTTGCACATGGCTATACTAGATAAAATAAGATCTACTGGTGAGAATCCAAGATCAGTTCCTTTGCTCTTAATAGGCTCATCACCTAAGATGCTGTGACGACCATTGCTAATAATAGATTGATAACCTGTAGGTAAATTGGT
>JBGCDW010000031.1:0-4244 GCA_045105775.1 Aureispira sp. | reverse complement strand
AGAAGAATTAGGCCCCCTACGCATTGGTATCAATCGTACCGAATATGCTTGGGATGGGCGCGATGAGTATGGCGATCAATTGGCAAACGGGGTTTATTTGTACCGCGTTATTACCAAACGAAATGGCCAAGATTATGAAATGAGGAGCACACGCAATGATTATATGTTTCGCCAAGGCTTTGGTAAAATGTATTTGATGCGTTAAAAATTATTTTGATACCATTCCATTATTATAAATCCCTTAGAAGTGCATTCTTTTAAGGGATTTTATTTTTTAATTCACTGTTTCTACGACAGTTCTTCTAATATTATATAGTTCTAGCAAGCTTTTGTTAATGGCCATCAAATAATATTCTAAACCAAATACCCCCATAAGTACCTTCTCAAAAAATTGCCTATCCTCCTGTTGAAGTTCTACTCTTAAAGGCAGGCGATTTCTAGCCATTAAAGGTTGAAATGCTTTTATTACACTATCCTTTTGTAGTTGATTTAATTGATGGATGGGTAATATTCTAAAACCTTTTTGAAACTTTGTTTTATTCAAATCTAATGCGCCCAATCCTCTTCCAAATCCAAGGGCTTCAATAAAAAACAAACTAAGGGTACTATTCAACGCCGCCAAAAAAAGTAGTTTATTTTCATCTGCATACTCTTCTTTAACTGATAATCCAATCATTCTTTGATCGACAAATGCTGGTTCCTTGAGATAAGCAATGAATAAACTTTCATTATAGTTTATATTAGCTGCAAACTCCGCTGTATTATTGGCTAACATTTCATACCAATGTAAATTTGGCCTCTTTAGGCTATTGGTTAACAGTTTCCCCGAATTATTTTTTTGTTGCTCGAAGGAATCTATCCATTGGAGTGCTTTCTGATGTCCTTGTTTTTTTAACTCCTCTTTGCTCAAAGAACAACAAAACGCTACTTTTTTAGAATCAGTTACAGCTATAAGTCCCTTCGTTCTGCGTAGATTCTTCAACAGAGGTTTAGTATACTTTTTTTCTATTTGTTCATTGCTAGAAGGATAAAATAGGGCGTTCCACCCTCTACGTTCACCTCTTGACAAACTAAAATATTGGGTGATTTTTATCAACTTCTTGCCAAGCGTATCCAGCCAAGATAAGTCTGTAAAATAAGCCGACCAAGGTAATCCAATACCCTCTAATTTTCTAATTTCCTGAAGTGTATAATTTCTACTAATTACCCTCGGAGATGTCTTTTTTAGTAATATTTCTCTGCCAAGTGGGCCGACATCATCAGCTATAGATTGTGTTATAGTATAAAATAAGATTGGTGATTGTTGTTGTTGTTTTGAAATTACATTTTTCTTAGTTGCTACTAATAAGGTTGCCACCACATCAGCATTATTGAACCATTTTCCCTTACCCGAAACACCTATGCTATCAATCTGATAAAAATGAAGCAATGCCTCTATAAATTCTTTACCATAATCTGTTCCTAACCAAGCATTGGACAAAATTAGACCTATGCGCCCACTTTCTGCCAATAAAGGGTAGAATTGAAACGGTAGATAAGCAAACAAATCACTTTTCTTAGATAGGTTCAATGGTATTTGCCCATTAGTGGAGAGCCATTGTTGTGTAGCCTCTTTTATATTTTCAGGAACTTCCTTCGATTTTATAAATGGCAAATTGGAAATAATGTAGTCTATCTTTGGGAAACTGTACTCAATTTCTACTCCTGTATGGGGTTCCCGAAACACTATTTTATCTGCTGTAGCAATTTCAAAAACATCTTTCTTAAACACTTTTACTATTTCTCCAATTGCATCAACCTTTGTTAATGTTAGTGTTGCTAATTGTATAGGAAAAGCATGTTTATCAGATGCCCAGACACTATTTAATATCTCTGGTGTGCTTAATTCTATTTTTTCTTTTAGTTTATAAATTTGTTCTACAATCGTTCCCGTGCCACAACAGGGATCCCAAGCTATCTTAGTTTTATCTTTTACTGTTAACAACGCTAATAAATGAGCCAGTTGTTTTGGAGTCGTATATTGCCCTGCTACTTTTCGTTTTCCTGCTTGCGTAGCCTGTTCCAGTAGACTTTGCAACAATTCATTGTTATCTGTTGGAGGAATATTCTCTTTAAGGAAAAAATGTAATTCAAGTAATTGTTCCCAAGCCGTATCTGATACTAGAGCTTGTGCAAAATTACTAGATAAGATATTCCAAAAATTACAAACCCCCGAAATTTGTTCTAATATAGCTAAACATTCCTCTGGAGTAGTTGCAGCAGTAATAGTATCAATACTCTTAGCCTCATTGAAATGCCTCTTGATCGTATGAATAAATATAAACTTAAAAATCCAATCGGTTAATACCAATTTTGCTAGAGCCATATAAGCCCTCATCTCCCAATAGTCTGTTTTTACATTTAACCACCAATCTTCTAATTGGGCCTCAAAAATATTATCTACCTTTGCCTGTTTGAAAATAATAGCAGCAGTATTTACCTTATTTTTGGTGATAACCTCAATAACTTGGTCAATAGCGATAATGCTTTCATTTGTTCTTCGAGCAATCTTCCCCTCTTCCAAAAAAGCATTAAGGTCAAATAAAATATCGTTCAGTAAATTTATCCATAAACTTCTATTAGGGTCAACCTCACTTCGGGTACTAATAGCCGTAATAATAGGCCAAGAATGATACAACCTAAAACTGCCACTTTCCTCTTTTACATAAAGTACCGCTGATCTAACATTCCATAAAATAAAATGAGCACTGCCAATAGAATTTGCCTTAACTATAGCATTTTCAATCAATTCGTGGTCATTGATAGCTGTATCTGGCATTTTTAGTTCCCAGCCTTGGATAACTTCCTTATTCTTGAATAGTAACACATCTGGAAACAACGTCTTTTTATTAATCTTCAAAGAGTGTTCTCCCCCTCCACGGTCAAAGTGCCAATCCTTGTTTCTACAACATTCATTAATTGCACTTATTACATCTATTGCCCAACTTCTCTCATTATATTTTATGTTCATTTCACTGCTTTTCAAATAATGTTGGATTGGCCGCCTTTATTTGCTGTTCTTCATATATTTCCTCTATACGCTTGTTACAAACTTTAATATAATCTATTTTTCCTATTTTATGCAATGATATGTTTTCATTTTTCTCTATACCTATAAATTTTCGATTCTCCAATAAAGCTCCCAACAAGAAACTACCACTGCCACAGGCATTATCCAACACTACATCTCCCTCATTAGTAAATGTTTTGACCAAATAACGGCCTAGTGCTATGGGTTTTTGAGTGGGGTGATGTACTTTTCCTTCTGACTCTGCTGTTTTGATGTAAACAAAATCGTCTACCTCTTCTATTCCTAACACATCTGTAGGGTATCGCTTACCGTCACTCTTTACGTGATTGGACTTAAAATCACCATAACTACCTGTTAATTGATCTTTTCGAAATCCTTTATCATACGCTGCTCCTGTTGTCATTTGAGGATTATAGGTAGGTTGCTTTTTGTAAAAAACACAAATGTCTTCATGTTTTCTCAAGGGTTGTTTTTTAGCATTCAAAAAATTAGTTGCTTTAGATTTTATCCAAACAATTTTGTACTTAAAATACTTAGGGTTGCTCAAAATCAGTTGTGCTGTAAACACTCCTTGTGCCGTCAATACAATGGCACCATTAGGCTTTACGATTCTATTATACTGCTCCCACAATTGCTTTAAATCAATTACAGAATCCCATTTGTTTTGTGTTGTTCCATACGGCAAATCGCACAATACCATATCAATACTATTATCAGGAATAGTAACCATCACCTCCAAACAATCTCCCTGGATTACTTTATTTACAAAAGATTCTATGGGCTGTATTTTCTTTTCCATACTGTTAAATAGTTAATCGTAGAAACAAATCCTTTCAAATGTACGACATTAATACCAAAAATGCTAAGTAGCTTAATATTTCAACAGCAGCAGAAATAAATATTTTTAAATTAGAAATAGATTATATTGCAGTATATACACTTTCTCAACAAAAAAAAATGTCTACCTTTGCAGCCTATCATTTCAACTAAAAAGTAACACAAAATGACTTATACCAATTTATTAACAACATACGACAATGGTATTTTATTGGTTACCCTCAATCGCCCAAAGGCACTCAATGCCTTAAATCAGCAAACGTTGAGTGACTTGCGTCAATTATTCTCCAAAGATGCTTTAGAATTAGAAGGATTGCGCGGTGTCATCTTGACAGGA
>JBGCDW010000030.1:0-9995 GCA_045105775.1 Aureispira sp. | reverse complement strand
TACTATTTTGGTTAGTTTTTTGGTTATTAAATAGACAAACAATGGTATTGGTAGAATTGCCCTTGCTGCTGGTCTATAAGGATTGGGTAAGGTAGGGGAAATCGTTACTTTAGAAAAAATATTTGCAATGATTAGTAAAGTATCTATATTCCAAATTGGATGGCTTATTATAAGTAGTAGTTGGAGCATGGTATTATCAGCCCAAGCGGACTATATTACCATGCAAACCGCATCGTCCAAACTCAAAGATGCCTACAAAAAAGCCTATAGTTATCAAGGAAAAAAAGACTATGCTGCTGCTGAGAAAGCCTATAAAAAAATTCTAAAAAAAGAACCCAAATTTGTCAATGTACATTTGCAGTTGGGAGGCTTATATCAAGGCACGCAACGCCTAGATTTGGCTTATGCCTCCTTTGAGGAAGCGGCCAAAATTGCGCCCGATTACAATCCCAAAATCTATTTGGCTTTGGGCAATTTGGCAATGGAAAAAGCCGATTATAAAGATGCTGCCCTTCGATACGAGCATTTTTTATCCTATGACAAACTGCACCCCAATTTGCTCAAAATTGCCAATAAGCGATTGGGAGATGCTCGATTTAGGCCACAAGCCTTGGCCAATCCCGTGCCTTTTGAACCTCAAAATCTGGGGTCACAAATCAATACCCCTCAGCGCGAATATTTTCCATCCATTACCGTGGAAGATGAATTGGTATACACGGTTCAATTGCAAGCAGGACAACGCGGGCAAGAGGATTTGTACAGCAGCCAATTTCAAGATGGAGCTTGGCAAAAGGGGCTGCCCTTGCCCAATATCAATACTTCTGAAAATGAAGGCGCACAAAGTATTTCTGCCGATGGAAAATTGTTGATTTTTACCGTCTGCAATCGCCCCAATGATTTTGGGAGTTGCGATTTGTACTATGCGCGCAAAATGAATGGTCGATGGACCGCCCCTCAAAATATAGGGGCACCTATTAATACAGGCAATTGGGAGTCGCAGCCCAGTATTGGGCCCAATGCCCAGACCTTGTATTTTGTACGTGGGGGGGCGCGTGGACAAGGCCACAAAGATTTGTACAAGGCCACTTTGCAAGCAGATGGACGATGGGGACAGCCCGAAGCGATTCAAGCGTTGAATACGCCTTATGATGAGGGTTCACCAAGCATACACCCTGATGGAAAAACCTTATATTTTAGTTCACAAGGACACCCCGGCATGGGCGGTTATGATTTGTTTTTTGCACGCCTACAAGCAGATGGAACTTGGTCGGCACCCACCAATTTGGGCTACCCAATCAATACGAGCGAGCAAGAGGAAGCACTGGCGGTTAGTCGTCAGGGAACACTAGCGTATTTGGCTTCTAATAGAACAGGAGGCTTAGGGTCAATGGATTTGTATAGTTTTGAATTGCCCGAATCGGCTCGCCCGTCGGCGATTACCTATATCAAAGGGCGTGTTATTCACGCACATACACAACAGCCCTTGTCTGCTAAGGTCGAATTGGTGGATTTATCCACGCAGGAGGTAATTGCCCAAATAAGAACACCCAAGAACGGTGCATTTGTGGTGTGTTTGCCTACTGGCGAATATGGCCTTCGTGCTCAAAAACAAGGCTACTTGTTTTTCTCGGCCAATTATGACTTGCGTTTGCCCACATCATTGGAGCAACCTTACCCATTGGAGGCCAAATTGCAACCTATTGTTATTAATAAAGAAGAAAATAAGCCCAAAAGCGAACCTATTGTATTAGAAAATGTATTTTTTGCAACCGCTTCTGCCAAATTAAAAGAACGTTCCAAAACAGAGTTAGAAGAATTAAAGAAACTATTGGAAAAATATCCTGATATGCGTATTTTATTGAGTGGTCATACCGATAATGTAGGAGAGCCCAACGATAATCAAACCTTGTCAGAAGCGCGTGCTAATGCTGTTCGAACCTATTTGATAGAAGCGGGTATTGATGCGGAGCGTTTAGAGGCGAAGGGTTTTGGTGAAATCCAGCCTCGTTATTCTAATAAAACCAAAGAAGGAAGGGCTGGCAATCGCCGAACAACTTTTGAGATATTGCCTTAATATTTGCGAAAAAAATTATGAATACACTTGTTTTATTACCAAGAATATTTTTTGAAAGTGTCCGTCAAGCTTTTCAACAATTGGCTGGAAACAAGTTGAGAACCGTGCTGTCCTTATCTGGCATTACGATTGGTATCTTTTGTGTAATAATGGTGCTTTCGGCTGTAGATTCGTTAGAGGCCAATATACAACAGAGCTTTCAGCAATTGGGAGATGATGTGGTCTATGTGAGTAAAATCCCTTGGGGAGAGTCGCCTGAAGAGGGCAATTTTTGGAAGTACCAGCGTCGTCCTGAGGCCAATTACAATGACTTTTTGGCCATTCAGGAAAGGGTGAAAACTGCTCAAAAAGCAACTTTCACGGTTTTTATGGGAGGTACAACTGTAGAGTCGAACACCAATACGGCTTCTGGTTTGTTCTTTCTGGGCGTTACTCCCGATTACAAAGATATGTTTGGCTTAGAATTTTACAAAGGCCGATTTTTTACGGCAGCCGAGTTTTTTAAAGGCACCAACCATATTGTTATTGGTTATGATGCCGCCAAGGCACTATCGCGACCTGGGGAAAATTTGATTGGCAAATACATCAAGGTGAAAGGACAACGCTTGCAGGTGATTGGTATTTTGGAAAAAGAAGGCAAAGATTTAATCAATCCATTGAATTTTGATGATGCTGGAATTATTCCTTACAATACGGCACGTAAGTATGTCAATCTCAATAAAATAGGATTCAACAGAGGGCGTACTTCTATTTCGGTCAAGGCCAAAAAAGGCGTTCGACTAGAAACCCTCAAGGCTGAATTGACAGGAGTTTTACGCAGTCGTCGCCGTCTCAAGCCTATAGAAGAGAGTAATTTTGCCCTCAATACCCTTTCTATTGTTTCACAATTATTTGAAAGTGTCTTTGGTATCATCCGAATAGCAGGGTATATTATTGGCTTTTTTGCCATTATCGTAGGAGGCTTTAGTGTGGCTAATATTATGTTTGTTTCGGTCAAGGAACGTACACGATTGATTGGAATCAAAAAAGCACTGGGTGCCAAGAACTATGTTATTCTTATGGAATTCTTGGTGGAATCGGTGATTTTATGCTTGATCGGTGGTTTCGTAGGGCTTATTTTTGTTGTATTGGGAGCACAATTGGCTACCAGTATAGCAGAATATGAGATTTTCTTGTCCTCTGGAAATGCCTTTCGAGGATTGTTTATTGCTTCTGCATCAGGCGTGATTGCTGGAATTATTCCCGCTTATCGAGCGTCTAAAATGGTACCCGTAGAAGCAATTCGAGCGTAGTACTTAGTACCATAATTAAATCATTTTAGGTATATGGTTTCATTATGAAAATGAAGTTTTTTTATTTAAATGTATAAAGAATTGTTTGTTATGTGTTTTTGTTTCTGGCACTTTATTGGCATTAAGTAAGTCAGCTAAACAAGTAGCTACTACAAAATTAACAAGTTGTAAGTTTTATTAAAACAAAAATAAAGAAGTCGGGAAACTTCTAAAGTTTATAAATAAAACCTAATAATCATAATAAGTGTAGATCTTAGTTAAACATAATAAAAGTTGGGAAGCTTTTAAATTAACAAGATTCATAACAAGTTTAAAAAAGCTCAAACAGTCGGGAAACTGTTTGAGCTTTTTTTTTGTACCTACTTCAAGTTGGTTATCAACTATAACTGTTGCCTTACGGAAATCTTAAGATGTGGAAGAAGTAGGATTAGGATCAGCAGGTTTGCTAGTATACCAAGCTAATAGAGCACCCCCTACAATCATAGGAATACTCAGCCATTGTGCCATATTGAGCCAACTATCGGCATCCAACACATAATGGCGTTTGATGAATTCCATATTAAAGCGCAATATTCCCAAAATAAATAAAAAGACCCCTAATAAATGGCCTTCTTGTAAAGGAGGTGTTTTTTGTTTTAGTCGCTTATTATAATACAATATAAAGAAAAAGAGGCTCAAGTAGATTACAAAACCATAGAGTTGAACAGGGTGTCTAGGTTGTTGATCTACAGCAGGAAAAATAACAGCCCAAGAAACATCTGTAGGCGCACCTGCAATTTCTCCATTCATAAAATTTCCCAAACGAATAGAAGCCAAACACAATCCCCCAATGAGTGCTCCTTTGTCTAGATACCAACGTATGCTATAACCTGTTTGTTTGGATAATAACCAATAGGTCGCTATCAAACCCAGTAAAGCTCCATGGCTGGCCAAGCCCCTAAAACCTACGAATTTGAATGTTGGAGAAAAACGAAAGGGCAGTAAAATTTCTAAGGGGTGTTGCGAAAAATAATCAAAATCGTAAAATAAGCAATTGCCAATACGCGCACCCAAAATAGTTCCAATCACAGAATAGAGTAAGAGTTTATCCAATATCTCTAACGGAACACCCTCTTCCAAGAACTGTTTTCTAAGAATAAAAAAGCCAATAATAAAACCTGTGGCAAACAGTAGGGAGTACCAGCGCAAGGCAAATCCACCAAACTCTGCAATAATAGGATCAGGATTCCATGTCAAGACAGCAAACATAATTACTAGATTGAGCGTCGTATAAAAAATAGAACCCCCAAAGTACACATTCTAAATGGTCAAAGAAGAAAAACTATCCTATGTTAAGTAAATTTTCTTACTTCTTAACAGTTGCTACTTATAAATCCTAAAAGGCTACAAATTCCTGTACTTGCTGTTCTAGTGCTTTGAGCGTGTCTTTGTCCGTCAATTGATCCTCTGTAATTAAGGTTTCAATGCTAGAAATGGGCAATTTATTGGGCAGTACATTGATTTTTAGATAGTTCAAAAAGCCTGTCATAGACTCCAAACCACGCAAACCACCTGCACGACCAGCAGCTACGCCAACCAAGGCCGCTTTTTTGCCTCCATGAAACGAAGCGGCATACTCGCGAACAGAGCAAGCATCAATAAAGAGTTTGAGCACTCCTGGAATGTCGCCATTGTATTCAGGGGCTACAAAGTAGAGTTTGGTAGCAGGAATTAGGTATTTATCTTGAATGGCTGCCAATGTTTTGGCTTGACCATCTGGACTGTACATGGCTTGATGTACAAAATCTGTTGGAAGATCCTTTAAATCAAAAAGTAGCACTTCCTCATCAGTATGGGCTTGCAATAATTCATAGATTTTTTTGGCTACTACAGCACTGCGGCTGTTGGTTCTATTGGTACCAGAGAATACGGTAATCATAAAAAGGTGTTTTATACGGTGGTAATACTTGTTTGGGAACATTAAGAATCGGTCTTGTTGTCGAATCATTCTCTAATGTCTGCAAGACTGTGCATATAGATTTCATTACACTCATCGCTTACTGTATATTTACAACAATGTTTTATGCGTATGGTTGTGAGTATTTTTGATGAAAATGCTATAGGGTTAATTTCTATAACTTTGGAGTCGAAATAGCAGAATTATGAGTCATTTTTTGTACATTATCTTTGGCTTTTAAACGATAAACGGTATTATTTTTTCATTATTACAACCTTGTCATGGGGAAGTGAACAGACATACAACGCTTAAACTTATGCGCATAACTTATTATGGACACAGTTGTTTTTTGGTTGAAGTAGGAGGGCAGAAACTCTTATTTGACCCTTTTATAACAGGAAACCCACAACATGCAGCCAGCAATATTGATGTAAGTACGATCCATCCAGATTATATTTTACTCTCGCACGGTCATGCCGACCATGTTGCCGATGTAGAATTAATTGCCTCACAAAGCGAAGCTCAAATTATAGGGGTAGCAGAGGTAGTAGGGTGGTATGAAGATAAAGGGTTTAAGGGCATCGGTATGAATACAGGCGGTCGCCACCAATTTGATTTTGGATTGCTAAGAGTGGTAACAGCGGTGCATTCTAGCTCTTTTCCAGATGGAAGCTATGCGGGCAATCCAGTAGGTTTTGTAATTTCCAATCCTTCTAGTGGTACCTTTTATTTTGCAGGAGATACCGCTCTTACCTTGGATATGCAGTTGATTCCGCAGTTGTGTCCTCGTTTAGATTTTGCAATTTTGCCAATCGGCGATCACTTTACAATGGGCTACGAAGATGCCGTTATTGCCAGCAATTTTATACAGTGCAATACCATTATTGGTTGTCACTTCGATACCTTTGATCCCATCAAAATCGATCAAAGTGCTGCCAAAAATGCCTTCACAAAAGCCAATAAGACGTTGTTTTTACCAGAAATAGGGATGTCTTTTAATATCAAGAAAAAAATCTAGTAGCACCACAAAATCTAGTAGCACCACAAAATCTTGTGGTGCTACTAGGCAATAACACCCGAACCAATCAATTCATTCTGGTCGTACCACGCTGCAAATTGCCCAGGGGTTACCCCTCGTTGCGGCACTTCAAATATGCTGTAAATACCATCAACGGTAGCGTAAAGGGTCGCATTGGTTAAGGCTTGGCGGTACCGAATTCTCGTTTGCACTTGACGTTGTTCTCCCACAGCCAAGGCCAAATCTGGACGTACCCAATGCACATCACTATTCGGAACAAACAATCCTTTTCTGAATAGGCCAGGATGTGCGCCTTGGCCTGTATAAATGACATTTTTTTGTGTATCTGTTGCCAGAACAAACAAAGGTTCTTTGGTGCCTCCCACATTCAGTCCACGACGTTGACCAATGGTAAAATAATGTGCTCCATTGTGTTGTCCTACCACCTTGCCTAGTGTGGGTTGGTAAGCAGGCGTTTGACTCAATAAGGCCAATGCTGCTGGGTTGCGGCTTTCGCCAATGGCCTCCAATTGTTGCTGTTGTTGCACAAACAAAGATGCGGTTTGGTCCAACTCTATAATATCGCCCTTTTTGGGTTGCAATTGTTGTTGTAAGAATTCGGGCAATTTGATTTTGCCCACAAAACAAAGCCCCTGAGAATCTTTTTTATCGGCTGTAATCAAATCTTGTTCGGCTGCAATTTTTCGTACTTCCGATTTTTGTAAATGACCAATCGGAAACAGAGCACGCGCGAGTTGTTCTTGGTTCAATTGGCACAAGAAATAACTTTGATCTTTATTTTGATCGGCTCCAGCTAGTAGTTGATAATAAGTTTTACCCTCTTTTTGTAAGGTAGCTTTTTGGCAATAGTGGCCTGTAGCCACATAGTCTGCGCCCAATTCCAAAGCAGTTTGGAGAAATACATCAAATTTGATTTCTCGATTACAGAGCACATCAGGGTTGGGGGTGCGCCCAGCTTTATATTCTGCAAACATATAATCGACAATTCGAGTCTTGTAGGCTGCACTCAAATCAATGGTCTGAAAAGGAATGCCTAAACTTTGGGCAACAATAAGTGCATCATTGCTATCCTCTATCCAAGGACATTCATTGTCAATAATAACCGAGTCATCGTGCCAATTTTTCATAAAAAGGCCAATAACTTCATATCCTTGTTGTTGCAATAAATAAGCACTAACACTAGAATCTACGCCCCCTGAGAGGCCCACTACCACACGTTTCATGTCTTTTTTGATGATTTTGATTATAACAGGCGTTATTCATAAGTAATTGTAACACCAAAGATACCCCAATAACAGCAGTTTTGCATATAGTAGTTCAAGAAAAGTAATTCTTTGACATCTTGATAACAGAAAGAGTGCGGTTACCAAAGTGCTTCATGGTCTTCCATGGTACCATACCCCTTCAATTTTTTCCAACTGCCTTGGTGATACAATTGCCCTTTGATAGGGCCAAAAACTTGTTTAAACTTACTTCTCAACAATTTGATGTCAACATCTTGACGGCGTATGCCTTCAGGTTGTAATTGAAGCTGCAAACGGTCATCTTTAGCTTTCATTTTCCAAGTATCTTCTATAGGAGTAGTGGGTGCAGCATACTCCATTTTGCCCAAGCGTTTAACTTTACCATCTATCCAAATGGCGTTTTCCAGTTCCTTATTAAAACGATTGACCGTATTAATACCTACAGGAGTACCATCTTCTAATTTTCCCATAAAGGAAGTCCAATTCCAGATGGTGTGACGAGGCGGATAGCCTTTGGAGTAATCTAGGCTGCCTATTGCTTGTGTATTTTTATATTCTTTTTGACCATTTCTATAATAAATAGAAGTAGGAAGCAGTAAGTTTTTGTAGGTGTGATGGAATGGGCGGTTCTTATCAGAAGGGCATACAGCACTAATACCTTGGTGGGGTTCTGTAAATTGTAAGAGCAATTCAGCTTTTTTATGTCGATAAGAAAAATTCCACTGTCCCTGCTCTGACCAAATTTGATAAGGCCCAAGCTCCCAATGGTCTTCTAGCCTTGCATGAAAATTTTTGCCAAACCCAAAAGGTGTCATATGTTCTTTTTCCCAGTACGTATTTGTGGCGCGTTCATAAACATAACAAAAGGCATTTCCTGTATAGCCCAAATCTATAATGGCAAAACCAACCATTAGTTCGGCAGTATGTGCGCCAAAAAAAATCCAAGCCTTGCGCTGCCAACGTCTAGGACTAAACCACCCTTTACCACGATCCCATGTGTTTGTATTTGTATCGGTAATCTTGCCCTGATAAACGCCATAAGGAGGGAGATTATCTTTAAAAGCAAAGCTAGAAATAGGAGCCGCTATTTGTTGTTCTTGTATTTTCATAAGAATGATATATGGATGTTTTGATAATGCAAATAATCGAATAAAAATACTTCATTTAATAAGGTCTAATTTAGGTGTTTGTGTTTTATAAATATTGTTGTGGGGTATTTTTAGGGCTTACCAATATGCTTCATGATATTCCATAACACCATACCCTTCAAAATTTTGCCAAGTCTCTTGGCGATAGATTTTGCCTTTCATAGGCCCCAAAAATTGTTTTAAATGACTTTTTAGGAATTTAAAATTAATATCTTGACGACGGATACCTTCGGGCTGTAATTGCAGCTGCAAGCGATCATTTTTAGCTTTCACAAACCAACTTTTTTCTACAGGATGAGTAGAGGGCGGATACTCCATTTTGCCTAAGCGTTCAATTTTATTGCCTATCCAAAGTGCATTTTCTAATTCCTTATTAATGCCATTCACCGCATTAATTCCTATGGGGGTGCCATCGTCTAATTTTCCCATAAACGAAGTCCAATTCCAGCGGATGTGATGAGGAGGATACCCCTTGGAGTAATCCAAACTACCCATTGCTTGGGTATTTTTATATTCTTTGCCGTCATTTTTATAATAAATGGAGGTAGGAAGCAGTAGATTTTTGTAGGTGTGATGAAATGGACGCTTTTTATCGGATGGGCATATCACGCTAATGCCTTGATGTGGCTCGGTAAATTGTAGCAGCAGCTCGGTTTTTTTGTGTTGATAAGAAAAGTTCCACTGACCTTGTTCCTGCCAAATTTGATAAGGGCCCAATTGCCAGTGTTCTTTTAGTCCTGCCTGAAAATGTTTGTCAAATCCATATGGGCGCATGCATTCTTTTTCCCAATACGTATTTGTGGCGCGTTCATAAACATAACAAAAGGCATTAGCCGAGTAGCCCGCATCTATCATGAAAAAACCAACAAATAATTCCTTGGTATACGCGCCCAAAAAAATCCAAGCTTTGCGCTGTAAGCGTCTAGGACTAAACCAACCTTTGTTGCCATCCCATACATTGGTATTAGTATCAGGAATTTTTCCATGATACACTTCATAAGGTGCGAGATGGTCTTTAAAAACAAAGTTAGGAATAGGAGCAGCTATTTTTTGTTCTTGCATAAGAATAGAGGTCTATTGTTAATTATCAAACAGAAACACTTTATCTAATTTAGGTGCTTATAATTAGACATTATCACGACTAAATTCGTAGCGAAAAAAGCATCTTTTTCCCTCACTCATCGTTAAAAATTGATTCCATAGCACTGCTATGAACTAAATTTTTGCCTTGATTGATGAAAAAACCTTACTTTTTGTCTCTG
>JBGCDW010000029.1:0-50764 GCA_045105775.1 Aureispira sp. | reverse complement strand
TATGTTAAGTTTTTTACTTAAGTAATAGTTTTGTTGTTGGTGATACGACATCATAAATACTGTCCCCCAAATATAATTATTTAATGTAAAAACAAAATGCAATTCCAATTTTTAGTTAGAATTAAATAAATAATTGTATTGCAGAATAATTTATATAGCAATTAAGAGGCTGTAAGTTAAGCCTTAATAATTATAAATTAAGAGTAATTTTACAACAAAGTCTTCGTCTAAAAACTGGTGATTAATATTAACCTGTAGTTTGATGTTTTGTAGATGTTTGCCTGATTACTTGACCAACAGAATATTTTTCAAAATTGGAACACAAATATATAATTTTTAGCATGAATTTGCACTTTTTTTGCAATATGTTGGTAGTCGCATCAGCGATTCTCGGTTTAAAAAAAATAAGATACAGAATTCATATCTTTGGAAGAAAGTAATTAATGATAGACATTTTAATAAAGCAAGCAAGAGCGAATCTATGTAAAATACCAGATAGCCGGAAAAGCAACAAGAGCTACGCTCAGATAGATTCGTTAATGGGAGCCTTTGCGATGTTTTCGCTAAAAGACCCATCCTTATTGGTATTTCGTAAAGAATTCGCAGCAAGAGCAGATAATTTACAGCGTATTTATGGCTTAACGCAAATACCTTCTGATACAGCAATGCGTGAAACCTTAGACAAAATACCACCGAAAGAACTATCAAATCAATTGGTTGAATTTCAGTCAATTATACGAGATAAAAAGATATTTTCATCTCGAAAAGTTCTAGGAGGCTATTTAGCAGCAAGTTTGGATGCAACAGGTACATTTTGTTCTTGTAAAACAAACTGTGCAAACTGTCTGGTAAAAACCTTAAGAAATGGACAAAAACAATACTACCACCAAATGTTAGCAGTAGTTCAAGTTCATCCGGATCAAAAAAACGTATTCCCTCTTGATGCAGAAGCTATTATTCAGCAAGATGGTAATAAAAAAAATGATTGCGAACTTAACGCGAGTAAGCGACTGCTTCCATCATTACGAAAATCAATGCCTGATGACCAATTGTTGATAGTTGCTGATGCTTTGTATGCAAATAGCTCCTTCATACGCTTGGTTCAAAGTCAGGAAATGAAATTCATAACTGTTGTAAAACAAGGCTACGCGCTCTTGCAAGCAGAGCGTTTACAACAGCAAGAGCAAGTAAAAACAAAACAATGGCGTAAGAAAGGACGTATTTGTAAAGCGTGTTATACCACTGGTCTAATCCTAAATGGACAAAACCAAGATTTGCTTGTTAATTATGTTCAGTATACAGAAATAGATAGTAAAACAGGCAAAATCTATTACGATGGTAAATGGCTTACAGATTTACCTATTGACCAGCTTAGTCTAGAAGAGTTTGTTGCCGTTGCTAGGAGTCGATGGAAGATTGAAAATGAGACCTTTAACACCTTGAAAAATCAAGGCTACCACCTAGAACATAACTATGGACATGGTAAAAAGTATTTGGCTACAAACTTTGCTATGTTGACTATACTTGCTTTTCTAGTTGACCAAATCACCCAACATATAGACCAATATTTTAATCGTGTTTGGGATAAGTTTGGTTCTAAAAAACTTACTTGGCAGAAAATCAGGGAGGTTTTTAATCAATTCCCTTGTGCTTCTATGAATGCTATTTATCGTTTTCTTGTCAAAGAACTTACTATTAATATTCCTCTTTTGGAATGATATATCTTTTTATCTAAACCGAGAATCGCTGTAGTCGCATAGGACTTATTGGAGTTTATGTTGATTCAGGTATTCAATTAGGGACAAATAAATCAGATTGTTTTACAAAATTTTAATTGTCCAATTTGCGATAACGGTAATTCTACCAAATTGCTTAAATCCAATTTTTATTGTTAGAATCTTGAACAGAGCAGCCAAGCTCTTTAAAATGTCATTTGAAAGTAAAAAGAACGAGCAAAAACAAATACAACGCTGCTTGTTTTATCTTTTTTCAATACATTGGAAGTATGCATATTTCAAAACAATGGAGTCATTCTGGTACAGAATGGGAAGAATTAGTACAATACTCTAGAGCTGTACGCGTTGGTAATACAATAGAGGTTGCAGGTACAACAGCCGTAGATGGAAATAAAATTATCGGAGAAAACGATCTTGCTGCTCAAACCCAATTTATCCTCGAAAAGATAGAACAAGCTCTAATGGACTTGGGAACAGATAGAACATCTGTTGTTAGAACAAAAATGTATGTCACCAATATAGAGCGTTGGAAAGAAGTAGGTGCAGTACATGGCCAATTTTTTAAAGGAATAAAGCCTGCGGCAACTATGGTACAAGTACAAGCATTGATTGACCCTGCTTTGCTGATTGAGATTGAAGCAACTGCTATAATCGTGTCAGAATAACCCCCGAGAACAGTCTAATTACAGTCCTATGACCATCATTATGATAGATTAAGTGTTTTAAATGTATCTTTTGGATATGCTAAATATCAGTGAAGTTTAGATTGAGTTTAAATAAGCATAGTGATTTTGAACTGACGTAAAAATGACAGCTTAAATCGCTTTTTTGCTGTATTTTTGCTCTTGAGTAGATAGTATTTAGCATCTTTTTTGTAGTTAAAAATTAACATGATTTTAATTACAATAATCACAGTTTTGTTAATGTAGATGATGACTTTCTTAATAATCGTATAAAAATCTACTGTAGTACTAGTATTGTTAACAAACGTATTTCTTTTTGTACATGGATACACTTAGTAGTTATAAGATAATAACCATTACTCACAAAAGTACTCCTCTCAAGAATATTGGCAATTTTGTATTGCCCAATATGGACGATGAGGCAGCACTACAACAGCAGCTAGAGCACATTAAAAAAGCACTAGAACTGAAGGAATTGTTGTATGTAGCAACGTGCAATCGAGTTTTGTTTTTATTTACAACTTTCAAGCCCGTAGACGATCGTTTTGTACACGCCTTTGAGAACCTAGTTTATCCTGATTTACCTGTCAAAACTAGTCTAAAAGCCTCTGCTAGTATTTATTGTGGCAATGCTGCTATTACTCATTTATTAGAAGTTGCCTCCTCTGTAGATTCATTGGTTATTGGGGAACGAGAAATTTTGCGTCAATTGCGTCTAGCGTACGAACGTTGCAATAAACTGGGCACTACAGGTGACTCCATAAGAATGGCGCTCCAATTGGCTGTAGAAACTGCTAAAAAAGTTTATTCTACTACTCGTATAGGTCAAAAAGCTGTTTCAGTAGTATCACTGGCTATTCGCCAGCTATTGGCCAAAAATCCACCAAAAGAAGCTCGTATCATGTTGGTAGGAGCAGGACAAACCAATACCTTAGTTGGAAAGTTCTTACTTAAGTATGGTTTTACTAATTGTACTGTATTTAATCGTTCTATAGAGAATGCTCAAGCCTTGGCTGCTATGCTCAAGGGAGCAGCGTATACCCTAGAGACATTACAAGAATATAAACAAGGGTTTGATATTATGATTGTTTGTACAGGTGCCACAGAGCCTGTTATTACACCAAAATTATACAAACATTTGTTACAGAAGGACACGGATCATAAATTGCTAATTGATTTGTCTATTCCCAATAATATAGATGCCTCTATTCCCAAGAACCATGCAACAGACTATATAGAGATTGATGGGTTGAAGGAATTGGTCAATGAAAATCTAACATTCAGAGAAAAAGAAGTAACTAATGTACAGGTTATCATCAATGAACGAGTGGCAGAATTTAGAAATATCTATAAAGGTCGTCAAGTAGAGCTGGCGCTCAAAGATTTGCCAGCACAGGTCAAGGCTATTCGCAAACATGCATTTACCTCTGTTTTTAAAGACGAAGTTTCTAATTTGGATACAGAAGCACAAGACTTAATTGAGCGTATGATGCAGTACATGGAAAAACGCTGCATTGCTATTCCCATGCAAGCGGCCAAAGAAGAGTTTGCCGGAGTGGTTTCCTCCAAGAAAAAGAAGGGAATACCTAACTAAAAATAACAAAGAATAATACTAGTATAAAAAAGCAGGATAACTTTTGTTGTTATCCTGCTTCTCCGTTTATATCCTTAAGGTTTATTCCCACTCAATAGTAGCGGGGGGCTTAGAGGTAATATCGTATACAATTCGATTGACATTGGGGACTTCATTCACAATTCTATTAGAAATAACCTCCAATACATCAAAAGGAATACGCGCCCAATCAGCCGTCATACCATCCAAGGAAGTTACGCCTCGAAGTCCTACCGTGTAGTTATACGTGCGTTCATCGCCCATTACTCCTACTGTTTTGATGCCTGTCAACACTGCAAAATATTGCCAAATTTCTTTGTCTAAACCTGCTTTTTTAATTTCTTCTCTATAAATCCAGTCGGCTTCTCTTAGCAAGGCCAATTTGTCTTCGGTTATATCTCCAATAATTCGAATAGCCAGTCCTGGGCCAGGAAAAGGTTGGCGATCCACCACATCACTTGGCAAGCCAAGTTCGCGCCCTACCGCGCGTACTTCATCCTTAAACAAATCTCTAAGTGGTTCTATAATGCCTGTAAAACTCATATCCTCAGGCAATCCTCCTACATTGTGGTGACTTTTGATGACAGCAGCATGTTCGCTACCACTTTCAATGACATCTGGGTAAATCGTACCCTGTACCAATAACTCAATGCCATCTAGTTTTTCTGCTTCTTGCTCAAATACACGAATAAACGTTTCCCCAATATTCTTGCGCTTGGCTTCTGGATCACTTATGCCAGCTAATTTTGATAAGAATAATTCTTGTGCATTGACCCGAATCAGATTCAAGTCAAAACGCTCTGTAAATACTTGTTCTACTAAGTCGCCTTCATTCTTACGCAACAAGCCATTGTCTACAAAAATACAAGTCAACTGATGGCCTACGGCTTTGTGTATCAGCATAGCGGCAACAGAAGAGTCTACACCACCTGATAAAGCACACAATACTTTTCGATCCCCAATTTGTGTACGTATATCTTTAATAGTTTGCTCTACAAAATTACTCATTACCCAATCGCCCGTGCAATTGCAAATTTTGTACAAGAAATTGTGTAGCATTTTTTGTCCCTCAGGGGTATGCACTACTTCTGGGTGATATTGAAAACCATAAATACCTTGTTCATCATTAGCAAAAGCTGCAACAGGACAATGATTGGTCTTACCAATAATTTTATAATCATTATTAGGCAAGGTCGTAATCTGATAAGTATGACTCATCCAGCAAGTCGTTTTTCGAGCTACTCCCTCAAAAATAGGATGAGCACCAGCTACTTCCAATTCTTTTTTGCCATACTCGCGTTGCTCTGCGGCTTCTAGTTGGCCTCCAAGTACATGAGCCGTTAATTGTGCCCCATAGCAAATGCCCAAAATAGGAATGCCCAATTCAAAGATTTTAGGATCAACTTTAGGGGCATCCTCTTCGTAGGCAATACTAGGGCCTCCTGTAAAAATAATCCCTTTGGGATTCTTTGCTTGGATACTTTCCAAAGAAGCAGAATGAGGCAATACCTCACAATAAACACTTGCCTCGCGTACTCGTCGGGCAATAAGTTGGTTGTACTGTCCACCAAAATCCAAGACTAAAACAAGCTCGTGGTTGTTCATGATAATATGTTAATAGTAAATTGTTAGAAGAAGAAAAATTAGCGCACACTGTAGTTGGGTGCCTCTTTGGTAATATAAATATCATGCGGGTGGCTCTCCTTGAGTCCAGCGCCAGTGATACGGACAAAACGTGCGGTTTGGTGCAAGGTATCAATATCAGGTGCGCCACAATAGCCCATGCCTTGTTGTACGCCTCCTAAGAGCTGAAATAGAGTGTCAGCCACTTCTCCTTTGTAGGCCACACGTCCCTCTACACCCTCAGGAACCAATTTTTTAGCTTCTGTTTTTCCTTCTTGAAAATAGCGATCAGAGCTTCCTTTTTGCATGGCACCTATAGAACCCATGCCTCGATAGACTTTAAATTTTCGACCTTGGTACAATTCCATCGCTCCAGGGCTTTCTTTACAACCTGCCAAGATGCTGCCCATCATACAGGTATGCGCGCCTACGGCCAATGCCTTGATAACATCACCAGAATATTTGAGCCCTCCATCAGCAATCACAGGCACCCCATAAGGTTGAGCCGCTTCTGCACAGTCTGCTACCGCTGTAATTTGAGGCATTCCTACCCCCGCTACTACACGCGTAGTACAGATAGAACCTGGCCCAATACCCACTTTCACAGCATCAGCACCTGCTTCAATTAAAGCTACCGTTGCTTCGGCAGTGGCAACATTGCCAGCAATAATATCTACTTGAGGATACAATTCTTTTAATTTTTTGAGTTGGTCTAACACGCCTTTGGAGTGACCGTGTGCGGTATCTACGACCAATACATCAACCCCTGCTTTGACCAGTGCTGCGGTACGTTCAGGGGTGTCTTTGGCTGTGCCAATAGCTGCGGCTACCAATAAGCGCCCTTTTTCATCTTTAGCAGCATTGGGATACTGTATTGCTTTTTCAATATCTTTGATAGTAATGAGCCCGCCCAATTTAAAATCCTTATCTACCAAAGGCAGTTTTTCAATTCTATGCTTTTGCAAAATTGCTTTAGAAGCTTCTAAGGTTGTACTTACAGGAGCTGTAATTAATCCTTCGCGCGTCATCACCTCATCAATCTTGCGGTTGTGATTCGTTTCAAAACGCAAATCCCTATTGGTGAGAATGCCAACTAATGTGCCTTCGTCATTGGTAATGGGAACTCCTGAAATTTTATATTTAGCCATCAATTCCTCTGCTTCATACACATAATGGTCAGCAGATAGATAAATAGGTTTAGAGATAACAAAATTTTGAGAGCGTTTAACTTTTATAACTTCCTCTGCCTGTTCTTGAATAGACATGTTTTTGTGAATGACTCCAATACCACCGTTTCTAGCCATCGCAATAGCCATAGACGCTTCTGTCACGGTATCCATTCCTGCGCTGATAAGTGGCATATTGAGCCAAATATTTTTGGTAAGACGTGTTTTTAAAGACGTTTGATGTGGTAATACTTCTGAGTAGTTGGGTATTAAGAGTACATCGTCGAAGGTGAGCCCTTCTTTTAGCAACTTTTTCATCGCAAAGGATTGTAAGTGGTTTGGAAAAAATTGCAGGCAAAAGTAAGTTCTTATTAAACAAAATCCAAAATATAGCTTTCCAAATTGCCATATTTTAATAGTTATTTAAAACAAACTCTACAATAAAAAAATGTGAAGCACACGGTAAACTAAATTATAGCCTCTTCCAAGTTATCCTACACATGTCCTAGATGGCAGGGCTGTTAATCCATGAAGAATTAATTAAGGAACAAGAAAAGAATAATTGAACTAGCAATACACAAAATACTAGTAAAAATACTAGCTTTGCACTTTGATTGAGGAAGTTCGGGAACCTAAGGGTTCTATAAAGCATAAAAACTTGTAACCATGGAGTTTGTTATCGTTTGATTTATCCTATAAATAACACACATCCATTATCTATTTCACGCTTTTTACCCCTTTTTAAATAAATGGCTAATCAAAAGAAAAGTGGCCTCGATATTGACCTTGGAAATCTCTGTTCCAAGGATGCCTTTGGCTGGGCAAAAAAAACCTTTCCAAACAGAGCCAATAAAGCAGGAGCAGCAGCACTCAAAGTTGATGGCGTTTTCTCTAATCTACTACAATTTGGCCAACAGCGCATTGGGATTGCTTCGGATGGTATTGGTACCAAAATAGAATTGGCAGAACGCACCAAGATTTATAATACCTTAGGGTTTGATTTGGTAGCTATGGTGGCGGATGATTTGGCAACGGCAGGGTTTGAGCCAACTAATATTTCTAATATTATAGATGTCAATCAACTAGATCGTGCAGTGATCAACAGCCTTATGGAAGGTTTGGCTGCTGCTTGCGATTTTTCGGGCATTAGCATATCGGGAGGAGAGATTGCAGAGTTGGGCAATAGAATTGGAGGCTATGGCGATGGCATGCACTTCAATTGGTGTTCGACGGCTATTGGGGTGCTGCCTGATAATTTGGAGCAGCCTTTTGATGGAACCGCTGTACAAGCTGGGCACAAAGTCTTGGCCTTGCGCGCTAGAGGCTTTCGTAGCAATGGTTTTTCGCTGGTGCGTAGAATCATGCAAGCTGTGTTTGGCGAGACTTGGCACGAGGAAATATACGAAGACAATACTACTTGGGGGGAAGCCTTATTGACCCCCTCCCTAATCTTTACCCCTTTTATCAATGCACTGAACCAGCAAGGTATTTCTTTGTCGGGCATTGCTCACATTACAGGCGGAGGAATAGCCGATAATTTCCAACGGGTACTCAAGGCCAATGATGTAGGAGCAGAACTGGATCAGTTGTTTGAGCCATTGCCCATCATGAAGCGTCTCATGGAGCTTGGAAAGGTGGCTTTGGAAGATGCGTATTTGTATTGGAACATGGGAAATGGCATGTTGATGGTTGCCGAAGAAGCACAGGTTGATGCTATTTTAGCTTTGGCAGAACAACACAACTATCAGGTACAGGTAGCAGGACAAATTACAGCAAATAAAGGCATTACACTGCATACAAAAGCAGGTGTGTTGTCTTATTTTAAATAAAAAACACAAGATCGGGAATAGCCAGTATTACTAATGCAATAGAACTTTTATTAGATGCTGTCTTCTTACTTGGCTTTGTTTTAGAATCACCAATTTCTCCCACCAATTTCTAAACAACTAATGTATTCTCTCATAAACATGGATTAAAAAACTTCGAACACTGCAATTAATAAGAAAATAGGTAGTTTAATTTTTATTAGAAGTAGAGGTTAAAAAAAAGAACTTAAAAAAATAATGAGTTCTTGATAGTGGTTGACTAGTCTTTAGTTCGTCCTAGTAATACAGTCAATTGGTATTATTTATCCAGCAAGAGAATTACAAACAACAATTTCATGAAAAAATACAGCTCAAAGATTATAGGAAGCGGCTCTGTTCTACCCACCATCAAAAAGGCAAATGATGCTTTTTGGGAAAATACATTTTTCAATCGATCAAATGAGTTAATG
This sequence comes from Aureispira sp., assembly GCA_045105775.1. Taxonomy (GTDB): domain Bacteria; phylum Bacteroidota; class Bacteroidia; order Chitinophagales; family Saprospiraceae; genus Aureispira. The sequence goes on along the minus strand of JBGCDW010000029.1, from coordinate 41,669 downwards.
ACCAAAGCAAATTCGGCCATTACTGCCAAGTTCGAAGAAGTAGCAGGGATTGTAGAGCGCCGTGTAGCAGAGGCAGGGGTCAACGCTTCTGATTTGGGTGCTCAAGCTGCTCAATTGGCTATAGAAGATGCGGGAATTGATCCCGAAACACTAGAGTATATTATTGTAGCGCATAATTTTGGAGACGTAGCCTCTGGAACCATCCAATCGGATTTATTGCCCAATTTAGCGGCTAAAGTGAAAAATAAACTAGGGATCAAAAACTCTCGTTGTGTCGCTTATGATATTCTGTTTGGTTGTCCTAGTTGGGTGCAAGCATTTATCCAAGCCAATTATTACATCCAATCAGGTGATGTTAAGCGTGTATTGGTTGTAGGCGCAGATACGGTCTCAAGAGTAACCGATCCACATGATATTGATGGGATGTTGTTTGCAGATGGTGGTGGTGCTGCTATTTTGGAAGCAGTGGAGCAAGAGGAAGACGTACTTCCTACAGGAGTTTTGTCACACATAACCGTAACCGATAGTTTGTCAGAGGCCGATTACCTAAAAATGGGCGATTCGCTCAAACTGGAAACAGAAGGACAATACATTCGCATGTACGGCAAAGGGGTGTTTCGTTATGCCGTAACCAAAGTGCCTGATGCCATGAACGAGTGTTTGGGCAAAGCAGGTTTGAAATTAGAAGATGTAGACAAATTCGTGATTCACCAAGCCAATATGAAAATGAATAAAATCATTTTGCGCCGCTTGTACGAATTGAATGGTTATGACGATTATCCAGAAGAAATGATGCCTTTGGTAGTGGACAAACTAGGGAATAGTTCTGCGGCTACCGTTCCAACGGTTTTAGATTTGATTATGAAAGGAGCGATGGACGGGCACAGTATTAATAAAGGCGATATTGTTGTTTTTGCTGCTGTAGGAGCAGGAATGCACGCCAATTGTGTGGTTTACCGCCACGCCTAAGTAGGGTGTTGGGCGTTTATTAGCACGCTTGTATAAAGCGGTGCTATTTACTTGTGATAATTACTTATTGTAAAATAGAAGTTGTTTAAGAATAGCCTTCAGTAGTATGTAGGTTGTTTTTAAACAACTTTAAGTAGGTGCAAAAAAGAAACCGTACAATAAAAAAAGGAAGATTTTGTGCTAGATCAAGGCACTCGCGAAGCGATCTGACTTATTTGATACAGTGTATCGAATAATCAGGTAACGGAGACTTAGCGGGCTACAGCGCGTATTTTCAACGCCGAGCTAGGGTAAAAGAACCATTTTTTAGTCTGGGAACTTTTTTAAGACTACTTAATATATTGGTTTTCATCAAAACAACAGACACAGCCATGACAGCCTCTATTCAAGTTGTCCTAAAATCAAACATTAGAGATACCAAAGGCGAGCAAGTCGTCAAAAAAGCTGCCCAGCAATTGGGTATTCAAACAGGCCAAGTGAAAACGGCCAAGCGATTTTCAATTAAATACGACAGTAGTCTAGAGCAGCTCGAAGCTTACGCCAATCGTTGTATTAGAGATGTTGTGACCGATGAAATTGTGATTAATGATTGGGAACATCCAGCAGGCTGCCAGTCTTTTATTGGAGTGGCACAATTGCCAGGAGTGACGGATGATGAAGGTATGTCGGCTCAAATGGCTTGGGCGGATTTCTTTAATACAGATGCAGATGTGCATACCCAACGCATTTTTACGCAAAATCTCTATTACTTTGAGCAAAAATTAGGCAAGGAGCAACTAGAGAAAATCGCCAAACGCCTGCTCGGTAATCCTCTTATCAACCATTTTACTTATGCTCATACAGAAAATGGAGCTTGGAACATACCTGCTTATGTGCCAGAGGTGCGTTTGGAAACAAATCGTACGGTAGAATTGGTCAACTTGGATTTATCCGATGAAGATTTGGTGGAGTTATCTCGCAAAAAAGTCTTGGCCTTGAATTTGGCAGAGATGAAGGCGATTGTAGCGCATTATCAAGATAAAAAAACACAAACAGATCGCCAAGTAGTGGGTTTAGGTGCCGAACCTACCGACTGTGAATTAGAGATATTGGGGCAAACTTGGTCGGAACACTGCAAACACAAGGAATTTAACGCTGTTATTCATTATAAAGATGAGCAAACGGGGGAAGAATATACGATCAACTCCTTGTTCAAGACTTTTATCAAAGGAACCACCAGCAAAGTACAAGAGAGCCTAGAGGCCAATAAAAATGATTGGCTCGTAAAGGTTTTTTCTGATAATGCAGGAGTCGTAAAAGCTACCAATGACCAACTGTTTGTATGGAAAGTAGAAACCCACAACTCTCCTTCGGCTTTAGATCCTTATGGTGGAGCCATTACAGGAATTTTGGGCAATAACCGCGATCCTTTGGCCACAGGTGTAGGAGGCGCAAAGTTGTTATTTAACACCAATGTACTGTGTTTTGGTGATCCAAATTATGACAAACCTTTGTTAACAGGTCAGTTGCATCCTCGCCAAATTATGGAAGGGGTCGTTGCTGGAATTGAAGATGGTGGTAACAAATCAGGCGTACCTACCGTGAATGGTTCTGTGGTGTTTGATAATAGATATAGTGGCAAGCCACTGGTCTATTGTGGAACAGGGGCATTGATGCCTTATGACTACAAAGGCGCGCCTTCTTGGGAAAAACCAATTGATGCTGGCGATAGAATTGTGGTAGCAGGTGGACGTGTAGGCAAAGATGGCATACATGGAGCTACTTTCTCTTCTATAGAAATTGACGAACACTCGCCTTCCTCTGCCGTGCAGATTGGTAGCCCAATTACACAGAAAAAAGTAGCGGACTTCTTAGTCAAGGCTTGTATAGCGGGTTTGGTGAAGTGTAGTACCGATAATGGAGCAGGTGGTTTGTCTTCTTCTATTGGAGAATTGGCAACCATCTCAGGAGGCGCGGTGGTAGAATTGGAAAAAGTACCGTTGAAATATGCAGGACTCAAGCCTTGGGAGATTTTTGTATCCGAATCACAAGAGCGCATGTCCTTGGTGGTAGAGCCACAACACAGCCAAGCTTTAGTTGAATTAGCGGCCTTTATGGAAGTAGAGCTGACGGATATTGGTCACTTTACGGATACGGGCTTTTTGGATGTACGCTATGAGGAGCAACAAGTAGCTTACCTCAATATGGAATTCTTACACGAAGGTGATCCACAAAAAATCATGTATGCAGCTTGGAAAAAACCAGCGTTGACCGAGCCTCAACTCAACCCTGCTCTAGATTATAATTACCTGCTACTCCAATTAATGGGCAGCTTAAATATTTGTTCTAGAGCTTCCATTATCAGACGCTATGACCACGAGGTAAAAGGCAAATCTATTGTTAAGCCTTTGATGGGCCCTGCTGGCAAAGCACCCCAAGATGCGGCGGTGTTGCGTTTTGGTTTTGATAGTTATGAAGGCGTAGCGGTATCGAATGGTATTTTGCCACGATATGGCGATATTGATGCCTACGAAATGTCGGCTGGTGCTTTTGATGAAGCTATACGCCAAATTATTTCGGCAGGTGGCCGATTGCCCAATACTCAAGCAGGCGATGGAATTTTTTGGTCTGTGAATGACAATTTCTGTGTGCCCGATTCTGAATACAACCCCAAAAGCAATCCAGATGGAAAACAAAAACTAGCCAAATTGGTGCAAATGTGCCAAGCCTTGTACGATATGGCTACTTACTTTGATATTCCATTAACATCAGGTAAGGACAGTATGAAGAATGACTTCAAGGCGGATGGTAAAAAAATATCAGTACCGCCTACTATTTTGTACTCTATGACAGCCAAAATGCCTGATGTACGCCATTCGGTTACTTCAGAGTTTAAGGCTGCTGGCGATTTGATTTATCAATTGGGAGAGACTTATAATGAATTGGGGGGCTCAGAATTTTATAGCTTATTGGGAGAATTGGGCGCGAATGTACCCAAAGTGAGAAAAACCGCTGCCAAAGAATTGTACTTGGCTGTGATGAAGGCCAATGAAACCCAATTGATTGCTTCAAGCCACGATTTATCAGATGGTGGTTTGGCGGTAGCCTTGACGGAATCAGCTTTTGGAGGACAATTGGGGGCTCAAATTGACGTAACGACTCTAGGCAAATTATCGAGTACCGTGAAACTGTTTTCAGAATCACACTCGCGTTTTGTGGTATCTGTTGCACCCAAACATCAGGCTGCTTTTGAAGCCATCTTGGGCGAACGTGCTTTCTTGTTAGGAAAAGTAACGGAGAAAAAAGAAGTGGTAGTGTTTGAAGGGCCGCACAATTTAATTCAAATGTCCACAGATAAATTGCTAAAAGCTTGGTCAGAAGGCTTGTTATTATAATTACTAACCCAATTCGATAAGGATAAATTGATATACAATGAGTACAGCAAATAATTCTAATCAGCCAAGTGTAAAGGCGTTGATCATTACTGGATTTGGGATCAATTGTGAGGAGGAAATGGCTGCTGCCTACCAAATGGCAGGTGCAACACCCACTATTGTGCATCTCAATGCACTACTAACAGGCCGTGTTTCTATCCATGATTACGAGGTGCTTAATTTTCCAGGAGGTTTTTCTTTTGGAGATGATTTGGCTTCTGGTAAGGTGGTTTCTAATAAAATTAAATACAAAAAGTTGCCCTCTGGCAAGGTCTTGATGGACGAAATCAAAGATTTCTTGGCCGCAGGTAAATATATTTTGGGCGTGTGCAATGGCTTTCAGATGTTGGTGAGAATGGGCTTGTTGCCCAATACCAATCGTCAGGTAGAAGCAGAGGCGACCTTGGCACAAAACAATTCTGGACACTTTGAAGATCGTTGGGTGTATTGCAAGGTTAATAACAAAACCAATACGCCTTTTCTCAAGGGCATTCAGCAAATGGCATTGCCCATTCGTCATGGTGAAGGCAAGTTGTTATTGCTAGACAAAAAAATAGAAGCAATGGTTGCCGACAAGGGTTTGGATTGTCTGACCTATTGCGATGCAGCAGGAAGACCCGTGAGTGCGTACCCTGCCAATCCAAATGGCAGTACACTCAATTGTGCGGGCTTAAGTGATCCTTCAGGGCAGGTTTTTGGTTTGATGCCACACCCCGAAGCGTATCTGAGTATTTACAATCATCCAAACTGGGGACAAATCAAACGCCAGCATCCACAGCACGATGAAAAAGGAGAAGGTTTGCAAATTTTTACCAATATTGTACAACACATCCGCCAACAAAAGTTACCTTTGCAATCTCATTAGAGACCATATAAAATAGACACTTTATTACTTGAATGCTAACCAATGAAAACGGGCTTTCAGAGTGCCAATAAAATTAAAATATACTTCATTCTTCTTGTATCTTTTGCAAGACCAATGGTCTAGGCCATCTAGAGTCTACTCGGCAGCAGTCTGAGTAGACTCTATTTTTTTCTATAATAATCAATCAAAACAAGACAACAACATGGATCTTTTGGTTCCTATCAAACGAGCATTAATTAGCGTTTCTGACAAAACAGCGGTAGTAGAATTAGCACAAGCTTTGGTGGCTTTGGGCTGTGAAATTATTTCTACAGGAGGCACTCAACGCCAATTGGAGGCAGCAGGTATCAAGACTACAGACATCAGTAGTGTAACAGGCAACCCAGAGGCATTTGGGGGGCGTATGAAAACTATTTCTTTCAACATCGAATCTGCCTTGTTATTTGATCGCGAGAAAGATGCTGAAGAAGCAGCGGGTTTGAACATTGAGGCCATTGATTTGGTGGTTTGTAATTTGTATCCTTTTGAGCAGGTATTGAAGCAAGGGGCTGATTTTGAAACCTTAATTGAGAATATTGATATTGGAGGCCCAACCATGATTCGAGCAGCCGCCAAAAACTTCAAATACGTCACCACGCTTACACAACCAAGCGATTATGCAGCCCTAACAGCAGAGTTGCGTACCCATGAAGGGGCCACCAGCTATGCTTTTCGCAAATCCATGATGACTAGAGCCTTTAATCACACGGCAGATTACGACTCCTTGATTGCTACTACAATGGACAAAGAGGAAGCCGTAGAGTCTTTGCGTTTGCGTTTTGAGCAAGGCAAAGTATTGCGTTATGGCGAAAACAGCCACCAAAAAGCACTATTCTACCGCCAAACGGGGCCAGCCAATTCCTTGTTTGATATGCAAGTATTGCACGGCAAGGCGTTGTCTTTTAACAATATTTTGGATATCAATGGTGCTATTGAGTCCATTCGCGAAGCCACGCGCCCTGCTTGTTCTGTTATCAAACACAGCAATCCATGTGGTTTGTGCGAAGGAGACGATCAAGCAGATTTATTGCGTTTGGCTTGGGCAGGCGATCCTATTTCTGCTTTTGGGTCTATCATTGCTTTTAATAGAACCGTAGCTTTGGAGACGGTGCAGTTTTTTGAGTTGAAAAATCCAGACAGAAGCAAGCGCAAGTTTGTAGAAGTGGTAGTAGCACCAGATTTTACAGCAGACGCATTGGCGTATTTGCAACAGCATAAGAATCTTAGAATTATCAAAATGGATATTGAACAGCTAGATGCGGCTGTAGATTATCGCTACCTCAACGGTAGTTTATTGGCGCAAGATGCAGACAACCAATTGCACAGCAAATTAGAGGTGGTAACGGCTAAAACCGTAGATATGGTGCAAGAACAACCCTTGATTGAGTTTGGTTTGCGTGCTATCAAAACTATCAAATCCAATTCTATTGCAGTGGTGCGTTTCAAGGATGGCTATGCCCAATTGTTGGGAATGGGGGCAGGACAGCCCAACCGCCTAATCGCTACTAAACTGGCGATTGAGAAGTGCCGTGAGAATTTGAAAAATGAGTACACAGGCAATGACTTTGAGACTTATGTTGCACAAGAACTGGGCAATGCTTGGCTAATTTCGGATGCCTTTTTCCCTTTTGCTGATAATGTAGAATTGGCCGCTGCCGCAGGTGTAAGAAAAATAGTACAGCCTGGTGGGTCTATTCGCGACAAGTCGGTTATTGCGGCTTGCGATGAATTGGATACGGCTATGGTCTTTACAGGAATTCGTCATTTCAAACATTAATCGTTCATTAAACGGCTACTTAGTGGATGCGCTAGTGTTATCATCATAAATCCACCAAGTAGTATCTATAAAAAACATAGAAGAACATGGATTGCTTAACCAAATTTGTTTCTACAGAATTGGAAACGATACATCAGGGAAAAGTAAGAGATAGTATCAGAATTGATGAAACTACCCGAATGATTGTGGTAACGGATCGTCTTTCTGCTTTTAATAAAGTATTGGAAACGCCTATTCCTACCAAGGGGGCTGTATTGAATGGTATTGCTAATTTTTGGTTTGAGCAAACGGCTTCTATTATTGATAATCATATTATTGAGCAAATAGATCCTTGTGCTACCTTGGTGAAGGAAGCCGAACCCATTCGGGTAGAAATGGTGGTGCGTGGTTACTTAACAGGTTCTATGTGGAGAGGCTACCAAGCGGGTGAACGTACCTTTAGTGGCGCAACAGTAGGAGAGGGCTTGACCAAAAATCAAGCGTTTGAAAATCCTATTCTGACCCCAACAACCAAAGACAAAGACGATACGCCTATTGATGAAGAAGGGATTGTTACTCAAGGATTGGTGAGCCAAGAAATTTATACCCAAATGAAGCAAAAAGCCCTAGAGTTGTTTGCTTTTGGAAGTGCTTTTTTGAAGGAGCGTGGAATTATTTTGGTAGATACCAAGTATGAATTTGGTTTATTGGATGGTCAATTGATTCTGATTGATGAAATGCACACGCCCGATTCTTCGCGTTTCTGGAATGCGGCGGATTATGCTAAGAACCCAACTACCGCCGCACAAATTGACAAAGAATTTGTACGCCAGTGGATGCTCAATAATAAGGTAGCTGGTGAAGTGCCCAACAGCTTGGTGCCAGCAATTATAGAAGAGGCTAGTCGTCGCTACCAAGAAATTTATGAGCGGGTAGTTGGTGCCGCATTGGCATTGCCCGATATGCCCTCTCAAGAGCGTTTAAACAAGAACTTAAAAAAGCACGGCCTGATTGGATAAATTACAGCCAACCTAAATCCCCAATTACTAAGACAAATAATCAATTAAACATGATAACGGATGCTATTTCTCCCTTAGATGGGCGTTATGCTGGAAAATTAATTCCACACCGAAACTATTTTTCTGAAAAAGGCTTGATGTATTATCGGTGCAAGGTAGAGTTGCTCTATGTGTTGGCGCTCGATGAAGCAGGCTTGTTTGAGCCTTTGAATACTACCGAGAAAGCCAATATTCAGGACTGTATAGATAACTTTACAGAGGCGGATTACAAACGCATCAAAGGAATCGAAGCCGAGACCAATCACGATGTAAAAGCCTGTGAGATTTTTCTGAGAGAGCGTACCCAATTGCGCGATGTCAATTTATTGCACTTTGCCCTGACCTCGGAAGACGTGAACAACTTGGCGTATAATTTTATGCTCAAGGATTACTTAGAAGAGCAGCACTTGCCTCAGATAGAATTGGTCTTGAACAAGCTAATGGAATTGGCCGAACAATGGAAAGCTATGCCTTTTCCCAGTCGTACCCATGGTCAAAAAGCCTCGCCCAGTACCGCAGGTAAGGAGTTTGCGGTTTTTGTAAATCGTATGACACGTATCTACAAAGAACTCAAACGATTTACTTTTTTGGGTAAAATCAATGGAGCAGTAGGCAATTATTCAGCGATGTTGTCGGCTTTTCCCGATTATGATTGGTTGACGTTTGCACATAATTTTTTGCGTAAGCATGGGTTAGAACCCAATATTTGCACCACACAAATCGAAGACCACGATACTTTTGGTACTTATTTTAATTGGACGCGCCAATTGAATAATATTGTGTTGGATTTGGACGTAGATTGTTGGTTGTATATTTCTAAGAATTTGTTCTCAGAGAAAGTAAAAGCAGGCGAAGTGGGTTCGTCTACCATGCCACACAAAGTTAATCCAATCAATTTTGAGAACAGCGAGGGCAATATGATGTTGGCGAACTCTATGCTAGGTTTTTTGTCGGATAAACTGTCTCGCTCTAGAATGCAACGCGATCTTTCTGATTCTACGGTACAGCGTAATATGGGATCTGCTTTGGCCTATTCCTCTTTGGGAATGACGGAGTTGATGCGTGGTTTGAACAAGTTGCAAATCAACGAAGCGGTTTGTCGTCAGGAGTTAAACGATAGCCCAGAATTGTTGACAGAGCCTATCCAAACGATTCTTAAAATAGTAGGTGTAGACGATCCGTATACCTTACTCAAAAAAGTATCGCGTGGCCAAAAGCCAACCCGCGAAATGCTCATGGAATTGGTAAAGGGGCTGGATATAGATCAAGTTGTTAAAGAACGCATTTATCAATTGGAGAGTGTAGATTATATTGGTGATGCGGTAAGAATTTGTGAATTAACTTTAAAAACAGCCCAAGAGGCTTTGGAGAAATAGTGCAATCATATGAAAATAGCAGTTATTGGTTCGGGCGGTAGAGAACATGCTCTATCTTGGAAATTAGCACAAACATTGGGGCAAGATGCGGTATATACCTTGCCAGGAAGTGATGGAATTCCCAACAGCCATCCTATGGATATTTTGGACTTTGCGGCCATTCAGCAATTTTGTGAAACAGCAGGAATTGCGTATGTTTTTGTAGGGCCAGAAGTGCCTTTGGCAGCAGGAATTGTAGATTTTTTTAAGGATTCTACTATTCAGGTGCTAGGGCCTAGCCAACAAGCCGCCCAATTGGAAGGCTCCAAGATTTTTTCCAAACAATTTATGGAGCGTTATGGCGTAGCAACATCGCCGTTTGAAGCGTTTGAAAAGGTGACGGCTGCCGAGGAAAAGGTGCGTGCTATGAAGGGCGATTTGGTCATTAAGTACAGTGGACTGGCAGGAGGCAAAGGCGTGTTTGTTTGTGATAATGAAGCAGAAGCTTTGGAAGCACTCGATGCCTTGCGTGAGCAATATGGCGAAGACTGTCCGTTCTTAATAGAAGAAAAAATAGTAGGGGATGAATTGTCTTTGATTGGTTTTACCGATGGAAAAAGTATTCGTTTGTTGTTGCCTTCACAAGATCATAAACAACTCCTAGATGGAGACAAAGGCCCGAATACAGGTGGTATGGGTGCTTTTTGTCCTGTTCCTTTTTGGACAGAAGCATTGGCAGCTGCGATTGATGAAAAAATTGTAGCCCCTACCTTGCGTGGTATTCAGGCCGAGCAAATGGATTACAAAGGCGTGATTTATTTTGGAATTATGCTAGGAGCGAAGGGGCCAGAGTTGTTGGAATACAATGTGCGTTTTGGCGATCCAGAAACAGAGGTGTTGCTCCCTGCATTGAAGACGGATTTGGCGGTAGTGGTAAAAGCTTGCTTAGAGGGAAGATTGGGAGAGGTTGTATTAGAATTTGAGGAAGGGTATTTTGTAGATGTGGTGCAAGTTTCGGGAGGTTATCCCAAGAGCTATGAAAAAGGTTTCCCAATTCATGGCTTAGAAGCTGCCCAAGAGAAGGCTTTGGTTTTTCAGGCAGGTACGCGTTTGATGGATGGACAATTGTGCAATAATGGTGGTCGTGTACTCAATATTGTAGCACAAGGTTCAAGTTTGCAAGAGGCCATTGATAAGGCGTATGCGGCTTGTGAGCACGTGCAGTTTGAAGGACATTTTTACAGAAAAGATATTGGGCAACGCCAACACAAAGGGTTATACAAGTCATAGAGTATGAAAAAGAAATTAGCCGTTTTTATTTCGGGGCGTGGTAGCAATATGAAAGCCATTATTGAGGCTTGCCAAACTGGAATTTTGAAGGAATTGGCCGAAATCGTATTGGTGTTTTCCAACAAGCCTAGTGCTGCTGGATTGGAGACGGCCAAAGCTGCTGGATTGGCGGTATTGGCATTGCCCTCTAAAGGCAAAAAGAGAAACCAATTTGATCAAGAGGTCGTGGATGTGTTGTCAGAGTATGATTTAGATTACATTATTCTGGCAGGTTACATGCGTATTCTTTCTTCAGTATTGGTGGATGCTTATCAAGGACGAATTATCAATATTCATCCTGCCGATACACAACAACATCAAGGTCTAAATGGTTATCAATGGGCCTTTGAACAGGGATTAAAAGCAACAAAAATCACTGTTCATTATGTAGATGAGGGCTTGGATACAGGAAGTATTATTGAACAATATCCTGTTGATTTGAGCCATGTTACTACACTAGAAGAAGTAGAGCGTCGAGGGTTGGCAGTAGAACATGCCAATTACAGCAGAGCGATTAAACGCGTCATTGAAGCGAATTAGCAACCTATATTTAAATATTTTTTTGGAAGAATAGGACAAGGTTCTATTTTTTTGATGTTAGCAATAATTGAGATTATTATGTGTGGAATTGTAGGTTTTGTAGGACGAGAAAAGATTGTTTACGATTTGATGATGGGCTTAACGGCTCTGCAACATCGGGGGCAAGATGCAGCAGGTATTACCACTTTCAAGAAACTTTTTCATGAAAAGAAAGGGTTGGGATTGGTCAACAGCGTATTTGAAGAAAAGCATTTGGAACGCTTGATTGGCGATATTGGAATAGGGCATGTACGATACACTACCCACGGCTCCAATGAACTCAAAAATGCTCAACCTATAGGAACCAATTATCCTTTTGGGATTTCTATGGCGCATAATGGTAATGTGACCAATTTTGAAGAAATCAGTGAGCGATTGTACCGAGAGCACCATATCTTGCCCAATACGACCAATGACTTGGAATTGATTCTCTATACCTTTGTATCAGAATTGCGTGCTGCCAAGGATTTGGGCAATGTGCGTCCCGAAGATATTTTTGATGCCGTAGAGGCGACACAAAAAACCGTACAAGGGGCCTACTCTGTCGTGTCTATCATTGCCAATCACGGTTTGTTGGCCTTTTGTGATCCCAATGGCATTCGTCCACTTATTTTGGGCAAAAAAGAAACAGACGAAGGAATTGTATACGGCATAGCATCCGAAACGGTCTGTTTTGACCACTTGGAATATGAGGTTGTACGCGATTTATTGCCTGGTGAAATGATTTTTATTGATAGCAACAAGCAAATTCATACTCGACAGGGGCATTGTGTAGAGCAGCGTTTTTGTGTGTTTGAGTTTATTTATTTTGCCAGAGAGGATTCCTACTTGCATAAGCGTTTGGTAGCAGGACAACGGGTAAAAATGGGCCGCCAATTGGCTGTAAAAGTACGAGAAGCAGGACTAGAACCTGATATTGTCATAGATGTACCCACATCGGGTTATTTTGCGGCATCGGGCTTGGCCGAGGAATTGGGCATCCCCCACCGTCGAGGCTTGGTTAAGAGCAATTACATTGGGCGCAGTTTTATTTCTTCCAAACAATCGGAACGAGAGGATATTGTTAAGCGAAAGCTCAATCCTATTGCCAAAACAGTAGAGGGCAAAAAAGTAGCGGTTGTAGACGACTCTATTGTACGCGGCACCACGTCTAAGCGCATTGTACAGATTTTGAAAGATGCAGGTGCTGCCGAAATTTACTTTATCTCTGCGGCTCCTCCATTGTTACACCCTTGTATTTATGGTATTGATATGTCGGTGACTACGGAGCTTATTGCTGCCAATCGAACGGTAGAGTCTATTCGTGATTATATTGGAGCCGATGCCTTGGTGTATCAATCATTAGAAGAACTCAAAGCCCAATTTGATTCGATGGGTTTAAATACCTGTATGGCTTGTTTGTCAGGTGATTATCCTACGCCCAATGCCGATGTGGCACTGCAACAGATAGAGCAGGAGCGTCGCGCTGTTAAGCAGCATCAGTAATAATATTTTTTGTAGGGCAATATATTAACGGTTATCCCGAATAAAGTTGTATGGTTCGCTGTAGCATTTTTTTTTTTATCTTCATCATCAAAATACGCACAGCCTCTCTGAGGATGCACGTTTTCGATTCTTTGCTAATGAAAAAAATCAGAACAGCTCTCTTTTCATAAATTCTATTCGCGATAACCGTTATTGCCCTACAAAAAATGTTATTGTATTGCGTTGATCTTTACATGATACATAGTACGATATTTCTGCACCACGCTTTCCATAACTGTTTTGAGTTTTGCCCAAGTAGCTGTTCGGTCAAAGCCTCCTTTGGAGGCGATTTGTTCTAATTCTTGTAATAAAAATTGGCCTTTGTGCTTGATATTCTTGGCAATAGGGTGCGTTTGGTTGTTGTGGGTAATTTCTAGTGCAATCTCCAAAGCATGATGTAGATAGTAGAATGCTTGTGCAAAATCCTTGGTCAAAAAATACTCGCGTTCGGCTAGTTTGAGATAGGATTGAGGATTGAGATACTGTTCTGCGGCTATGGTATGATACAATAATGCTTGATCCATTTTATTGTCTTTGGCATAAGCATTGGCCAAGTAATAAAACCCAAATGAAGCTTCTTGCAGGGTAATGGCTTGCCCACTCAAGTATTGTTCTGTTTCTTCAATCGACTTATCCTGAAAAGTCTCAAAAAGTTTTAAATAATCCTCTCGCTCCATCTTTTCGCTCACCGCAAGTTGTAGGCTATTTTGTTTGTTTTGGCTCAATTCCTCCAGACTATGTGCTTTTTCTCCTTCACAAGCGATTAGTAATAGTAATAAAAGACTCCATGAACATAATTGTAGACGCATGGTTATATTATTTTAGTCGTAATAATTTATTTGTTGTAATAATTTGTATTTTCCTAAATCACTAACGCTAAATAAAGCTATTCAATTTTATTAGAGTAGAAAAACCTTATTATCTTTAGTCCAACATCTTTTTTATAAAGATGTACTCAGTTGAAATTTATAAAAAATACTATTTAAAACTCCTAAAAAAAACACAATTACAATGGCAGATATAGTACGTATGCCCGCTTTGAGCGATACCATGGAGGAAGGCACTTTAGTAGCTTGGCACAAAAGTGTTGGAGATGCTGTAGAGTCTGGTGAATTGCTCGCAGAAATCGAAACAGATAAAGCCGTAATGGAATTCCAGAGCTTTTTTGATGGCGTTTTGCTCCATATTGGAGTAGAAGAAGGGAGTGCCGTGCCCGTGGATGCTGTCATTGCTGTCATTGGTCAGGAAGGAGAAGATTATCAAGCTGTATTGGCTGCTGAACAAGCTGGAAGTGTAGCTCCCAAAGATGACGTTGCTACTACAGAAGAAGCTCCCTCTGAAGAAACTCTACAAGCAATCACTCAGCCTTTGCAAGAAACTACTGCTAATGCTACTTCAGCAGATGGCCGTGTCAAGGCGTCTCCTTTGGCGAAGGCGATGGCCAAAGAGGAAGGCATTGATTTGAGCCAATTGAAAGGTTCAGGAGATGATGGGCGTATTGTTAAACGCGATATTGAGGCTTATCTCAAACAACCAAAACCAGCAGCTACGGCACCTGCTCCAAGTGCTGCACCCATAAAACTTCCAGAGCCAGAAGGTGCCTACGAGGACACCAAAGTGAGCCAAATGCGCAAAGTTATTGCTCGTCGCTTAGGTGAGAGTAAGTACTCTGCCCCTCACTTCTACCTGACTATGGAAATCTGCATGGACAAGTTGATGGCTACACGCAAGCAAATCAATGGTTTGTCAGATACTAAAATTTCATTCAATGATTTTGTAGTAAAAGCAACTGCCAAAGCACTCAAAGCGCACCAAAATATTAATGCTGCGTGGCAAGGCGATGTTATTCGCACCTTCAGCTATGTGAATATGGGAGTTGCAGTGGCTATTGATGAAGGCTTAATTGTACCCGTAGTACGCAATGCTGATACCAAGTCACTTTCTCAAATTGCAACAGAAATCCGCGATTTGGCAGGCAAGGCGCGCGACCGCAAATTGACACCTGAGCAAATGTCAGGCAATACCTTTACTATTTCCAACTTGGGGATGTTTGGGATTGATGAGTTTACGGCTATTATTAATTCACCCGATGCTTGTATTTTGGCGGTTGGAGGCATTAAACCACGATTGGTCTTGGACAATGGCGAAGTGAAAGAATCTAATTTTATGAAAGTGACCCTTTCGTGTGACCACCGAGTCGTAGATGGTGCTTCTGGTGCGAAATTCTTACAGACACTAAAAGCTATATTAGAAGAGCCTATGCGCTTGATTATCTAACGAATAGCTTGATATTATATTATTTTGAAGCAACATTCTCTTTAGAGAATGTTGCTTTTTTTATAAGTTATATAATGGTTTTACAACCAAAAATGAACGGGGGGAGTCATTATAGATGATCCCCTATCAACAACAACTCAATGATATGTTTTTTCAAAAAATAGTGCTGTTTTTGGTTATAGTCATCTGTACATTATTTGCCTGTCAGAAAGAAGAATGCCCCTTACCCGCACCCATGATAAACCCTAATTTAGCAGGTGATTTTTATGTTGAACGCATAAGACGTGGGAGCTTTAGAGACCCTTATGGTGTAACTTCTAGGGATTGGTTTGACACGGCAGATGTTGCGCTGGTTTGTACACTAGATGAAGATACATTAAAAGTATTAGGATTTAGTTTAGCAATAGATTCTGTCAACCAAACCGTGTTTAGTTATGCAGATAGTATGGGAAGTCTTGGTGTAACATCTATAAGAGTACAGTATACCAATAACTATGATTCTATGTATATTGAGTACAAAACGCCTTGTAGTATTAATTATAATTGTAGCACTATTAATTACAAAGGAAGTAGAGGAGGAACTGTTACCTTGCCGAATAGTGGGAGTTTGTACGTATTGCAAGTTAATCACAAAAAAACTAGATTGATAATTCCAGGGCCTATTGTAACCCTTGTCGACACCCAATATACGAAGGATATAATTATTCAGCATAGTACTGGCTATACACCTCCTCTTGCCCCTGACTTAGCTACCGTTCAATTTGATTTGGAGAATACAATATTTAATTTTGAAGGTTTTGAAAGTTATTATCGACACACTACAGAAGGTATGCCTGAACGGCTTTATCAAAAGGTATATTGGAAAAACGATAGTTTTTACTTAGAGCAAAAATTGCTCGAATATACCAATGGCTGGGGTGTGCCAGCTGATACTACTTACTATTTGTACCAAGGCCGTGTGAAGTAAACAGTAATTGTAAACATCACTCTTAATTCTAATTATCATGAAAATCATACCACTCAAAATAACACTTGTTTTACTAACTCTAGCCTTAGCATTCATAGCTTGCCAAAAAGATGATATGCCTGATTCTGTAGTCCAGCCTCCACCTCCCAATCCAACAATTAATTCTAATTTAGGAGGGACTTTTTATGCCCATCGTACCAGTGCTGGTTCGTTCAGCCCGCCTTTTGCTATACTGGGCTATACTATTCGAGATACGGCAGATGTAAATGTGAAAGCTGTATTGGATGGAGATACGCTACGAGTGTTAGGCTTTAACTTGGCCATAGATTCTGCCAATCAAACTGTATTTACCTACGCCAATCGTCTAGGAATGCCTGGAGGTCTTGGAATTGAGGTTCGATACATCAATAATTATGATTCTATCTATATACAACATCACACACCTTTTGGCCAATATAGTGGACATACGGTGGTTCATTATAAAGGCACAAGAGGCAGCCAAGTAGAATTGCCCAATAGTGGAACATTTTATAACCTTCGGGTGAATCATCAAGAGACAAGGTTTGATGCTTCAGGTGTACCTACAATGCTTATTGATACACAATATACAACAGATGTGTTGGTAGAATATAGTAGGGGGGCTACTTCCTCCGCTCCAGATTTAGCACAAGTTAGATTTGATTTAGATAGTGTTTCTTTTTTTGTTAAAGGTTTTGAGAGTTTTTATAAACAGGAGCAAAAGGCTCTTAATACATCTAGGGAAGAGTTATTAAATCAACACGTGTACTGGAAAAATGATAGTTTTTATTTGAGAGAGCAAGCTCTAAATTATCGCAATGGAACTAGTATGCCAGCAGATACCAATTATTATTTATATCAAGGACGTGTACAATAAAACAAACCAACATGAAAATACAAAAAGAAATAGCATTGTTTGTCTGTGTAACTATCTTAGTCTTAGTCGCTTGCCAAAAAGACGAAATTCCATCCAATGTTCCACAAAATTCTATAGCCAATCCTAAACTAGGAGGTAATTTTTATGCTCAACGAGAACGTCGTGGAGGGTTTAGCGATCCGTTTAATAACAATTACTCTAGTTGGAGAGATACAGCCGATGCCACCATCGATTGTATCATCGATGGTGATACCTTGGCAATTTTGGGCTTCCGAATCAAGATCGATTCTATGAACCAGACTGTATTTAGCTATGCTGATGGTGTAGGAACGTATGGCGTAACCTCTATTGAGGTACGTTATGGCAACACTTATGATTCTATTTATATAACATACAATACCCCTTGTGGCACTTATGGCAATTGTAGCACCATTAATTACAGAGGCAAAAAAAATAGAGGGTTTGCTTTGCCCAATAGTGGAAGTTTGTACAGGTTGCAAGTCGTTCAGCAAAAGATCCAATTTGTTCCGCCATCCACGTTTAGAACACTAATAGATACCCAATATACTAAGGATATGCTGGTAGAGTATACCTGTTATCCGATGCTATTGGCTCCCGACTTATCCTTGCTTACGTTTGATTTAGATAACACACTGATTAATGCCAGAGGATTTGGGAGTTATTACCGCCATAGAACAGATGCTTCAAACGAATGGGTTCATCAACAAATTTATTGGAAAAATGATAGCTTTTGCCTAAAAGAGCAAACATTGGATTATCCCAATGGGCGTTCTTATCCTGCCGATACAACGTATTATTTGTATCAAGGTCGTGTGAAGTAAACTATGCTACTATTTGCCAAAAAAGAGCGACTTCCTTGATGTATTCAAGAAAGTCGCTTTACTATAATCGTATGTTTAGCCGCTAAGAAATAACTTTGCTCCAAGAGGCTCCTCCTTCTTTAGAATCTTTGATTTGAATGCCTGCGTCTTTGAGACGGTCGCGAATCAAATCACTGGTTGCCCAATCCTTATTGGTGCGTGCCTCTTGGCGCAATTCTAACACCACTTGCATGGCCGCATCTAGTAGTTGACCTTTGTTGCTAGTGCCTGTGCTTTCTGCTCCACTTTGCTCATCCAATAGACCAAAGACATCAACAATCAATTCGTTGAAAACGGTTTGCATTCGTTCCAAGGTACTGGCTTTGATGGTGCTCATATCTAAGCGGCCATTGGCTAGGGAATTGATTTTGGCAACCACCCCATTGAGTTTTCCAATAGCAGCAGCCGTATTAAAATCATCATTCATGGCTTCAAAAGCTTTGTCAAGCAAAACATTGATTTGTTGATCTTCACCACCAACATTTTCCTGTCCATTGTGCTTGAGCTCTTGCAATGTTTGGTTGGCATCCATCAAACGATGGTAGCCTTTTTCCGCAGCAGCAAGTCCTTTGTCGGTGATGTTTAATTCGCCAGCATAATGTGCTTGAAGCATAAAATAGCGAAACACCATAGGACTGTATGCTTTAGAAAGCAAGGCATTATTACCTGTAAACAACTCAGCAGGTGTAATCGAATTGCCATCACTTTTGCTCATTTTTTTGCCATTGAGCAAGAGCATATTGGTATGCAACCAATATTTGACAGGCTGGCAGCCGCAAGCACCAATATTCTGGGCAATTTCATTCTCATGGTGTGGGAATTCTAAATCCATACCACCACCATGAATATCAAAGCGTTTGCCCAAGTATTTGGTACTCATAGCCGAGCATTCTAAATGCCAGCCTGGGTAGCCTACCGACCAAGGAGAGGGCCAACGCATAATATGATTCTCAGAAGCTTTGACCCAAATGGCAAAATCAGAAGAATGACGCTTGTCACTTTGGTTTTTGAGGTCATCTCTTGTTTCTGTGAGCAAATCATCCTGCTTTTTGCCCGATAAGGTGCCATATTTATAGATGGCTTTGCCTTCGTTGATTAGTTTCTGTGTATCAAAATAAACAGAGCCATTTTTCTCATAAGCATAGCCATTGGCGATAATATCTTTCACCATTTCTATTTGCTCAATAAGATGGCCTGTAGCGCGTGGTTCGATACTTGGTGGCAAGTTGTTGAGTTGGCCTAGCACCCTGTGAAATTGGTTGCTGTATTTTTGCACAATTTCCATTGGTTCTAGTTGTTCCAATCTTGCTTGCTTCGAAATTTTATCCTCTTCCCCTTCATCCACATCGCCTACTAGATGTCCTACATCCGTAATGTTGCGTACATAACGCACTTTGTAACCCAAATAAAGTAGGTATCTATAAATGACATCAAAGGAGAAAAAAGTACGACAATTGCCCAAGTGTACTTCATTGTAAACAGTAGGACCACAGACGTACATACCGACATAGCCAGTTGTTAGTGATTCAAAGAGCTGTTTTTCACGTGTCAAAGTGTTGACCACTTTGAGTGCATACTTAGGCTTAAATTCTTCTCCCATTGTACTTTAAATTCATGAATAATAATAACAATAACCTTTTCAAAAAGGCTACATCTTTCCAATTTTCCAGTTAGTTTTTATAACTGTAATAACAAAGCTAAAAAACTGTATAGAAATTAGGCAACTAAAGGGATAGAAAAATAGTTCAATTAGATTGGAAGTTTTTTATTGACAGCCCAAATCTACCTTAGATTGAGTATCTGCATTTGGAAAACACTGGCCTGTAGGCAAACTACTAGGAACGTAACGCTCTAGGTCATCATCATACAAGGCATTATTAATAAAATCTGTTAATTGATCGACTTGTTCCTCACTGAGGCCTAAAGGAGCAAACATGGGGGTAATTTGACTCGCAGGAACATTGGGATTCTCAGGAATACCTTGATTTTTATACTTGACTATTTCTTTTACGGAATTAAACGAACCGCCATGTCCTTGGGGTAGACCACGCAGATTGTACAATTGAGGTATTTTGAATTTATAATTATCTGCTGCTTTGCCTGTAAAACCTCCTCTGCCTAAATTTTCTGGACTACTAGCAGAAGCTTTGTAGATGGTAGCGTTGTTATTTTGGTATAGGTCTTTTGTGCCAATTGCATGAAATGTTTCTGTAGCTAACGCGGGGCCATTGTGACAACGATAACATCCTGCATCACCAAAAAATAACAAAGCACCTTGTTTCTGTTGGGCAGTCATCGCATTTTTATCACCTTTGATCCATTTCTGAAAAGGTGCTTGGTTGGCAAGTACCGTTCTAGAATAAGCGGCTATAGCCAAACCTGCTGTTTTTTTTGTATATCGTTCGGTTGCAGGAACGGAAGGGAAAGCGGCATCAAATAGGGCTTTGTATGCTGTACCATGTATAACGGCCGAGTCCATTTCTTGTCGGTGCCCTGTAAGACCAACAATACTTTGGGTTTCTACACCTTCAAATCCCAAGTGGTTTTGAGCAAAGGCAGTTCCAGTAGTCCACTGACTTTCTGTTCCTATATTAGAACCTGTTGCCCCCATCGAACCTGCCCAACGCATTACTTTTTGGTAGGCAGCATTGAGTGATGATGGCGTTCGGATCGGTTGTACATCAATAGAGTCTATTGGGCAAGCTGGGTCAATGATACGCCCTTCTCCTTTGGTACCAAAACCCAAACCTCCATCAGCAATTCCCTGTACCATACCTGCTTGAAAGCCTGCGGGGGCATTATGACAAGTAGCACAAGAGATGGCTTTGATGCTTCCTGCAAATTTTACATTGACGGCAAAAGCTGTTTCGTGAAAGACTGCTTTGCCAAGGGTGACTTTTGCTTCAGTAATGGGGTTGTTGGGGTCTTGTGGAATGTTATTAAAATCATCACTATCTGGAAGTTTATAATAACTGCTTCCCACTCCATAAGAAGAGGTTTCTAGTTGTTGGGTTAATAATTGATCTAGGTCTTGTGTTTCATCAATTTGACAGCCAACTCCACCCAATAATACAGGCAGTGTTATTAGGGCTGTAAAGCCATATACTTTTTTCATTGTTACTTAAAATAGAGGGTCTGATAATAGTAAAACTACTCAAGAATGGTTGTAATTGAAGGGGAACCAGTTCTAATGTAGTGGTTAAAAAGGAAAACACAAATAGGTGTTTCTGCATCCTTATAACTACAAAAGTAAAAAAACCTATTGCAAATAGCAATAGGTT
Source organism: Aureispira sp. (assembly GCA_045105775.1). Lineage (GTDB taxonomy): Bacteria > Bacteroidota > Bacteroidia > Chitinophagales > Saprospiraceae > Aureispira. The sequence goes on along the minus strand of JBGCDW010000029.1, from coordinate 20,481 downwards.
TTTAAGATTTATATAAGGAGGCGAACTAACTTTAAATAGGTCTGTTACCATCAAAATTTTCTAAATAATCAGCTACGCGACGCAGGAAGGAGCCACCCAACATACCATCAACGACTCTATGGTCATAAGAAAGTGACAAGAACATCATATGACGAATAGCAATGACATCGCCATGCTCTGTTTCTAGAACAGCTGGTTTTTTGCGAATAGCACCTACGGCCAAAATAGCAACTTGAGGCTGGTTGATAATAGGTGTGCCCATTACATTCCCAAAGGTACCTACGTTGGTAAGGGTAAATGTACCTCCCTGAATTTCATCGGGACGCAATTGGTTGTTGCGAGCTCTATTGGCCAAATCATTTACTGTTTTGGTCAAGCCTGTCATATTGAGCATGTCGGCATTTTTGATAACAGGTACAATGAGATTTCCAGTAGGCAGTGCAGCCGCCATACCAATATTAATATCCTTGTAACGCACAATTTCATTGCCATCTATCGCCACATTAACCATTGGGAAATCTTGAATGGCTTTGACCACAGCCTCTACAAAAATAGGGGTAAAGGTGATCTTTTCTCCATGACGTTCTTGGAATTCTTTTTTGACTTTGCTTCTCCATTTGAACAGTTCGGTCACATCTGCTTCTACAAAGGAAGTAACATGAGGAGAAACATGCTTGGACATCACCATGTGGTCTGCAATCAGACGACGCATTCTATCCATTTCTATGATCTCTACATTACCATTTCTATTAACAGGCGGGGTTTTGAACTGTGGGGGTGCCACGGTATCACTAGTTCTATTCGCCCCTGTTTGGGTTGGTGTTGCAATCACGGCTGGTGGTGCAGCTTTGGGCGTTACGGTTTGCTGTCCTCTATTTTTTAGATAAGCGAGCATGTCGGCCTTGGTTACACGCTGATCTTTGCCTGTACCAGGGATTTGCTCCAATTCTTGTAAACCTATGCCTTCTTTTTTGGCAATACTCTTGACAAGTGGAGAATAAAAGCGGCTAGTCTTACTCGTATCCAAGTTTGTTGCAGGAATTGCCGTTGGTGTTGCAGCATTCGATACTGGCTGTGCAGGAGCAGCATCTGCTACAGCAGGAGAAGCCTGTACTTCGGCCGCACTATCTGTTTCGATAATGGCAATGGTTGTACCAATAGCTACCGTATCGCCCTCCTGAAATAGTATCTCTACGAGTTTTCCCTCTACAGGTGATGGAACTTCTGTATCTACTTTATCTGTGGCAATAACGACCACATTTTCATCCATTTCAATAGTATCGCCTATTTCTTTTTCCCAATTAAGAATAGTTGCTTCTATAACACTTTCACCCAATTTGGGCATAATCAATTCAACCTTAGCCATTTTAATTACTTTGTTTCGTGTGAGAATCCTAATTCAAGCGCAAAAGTACAAAAATAGTATGAGCTTAATGACAAAAGACAGACCTTTTCACTATCAATAACTTATGGTTTTTTAGACCAAAAGTTTTGTTGTAATCTAAACGACTACAACAGACCTAATTGTCTTTATTAGTTGGTAATGCTTGCAACAAAAATAAACGCAATAAGTTTAGAGCAATCGTGGTGGTTCGTTCGATATTCTGTAGACGATCTTTACCCAATTGTAGGCGTTTGGTATAGAGTTCTTCGCCCGTGGCAATCGCTACCCAAATGGTTCCAACAGGTTTTTCTGGGCTGCCCCCAGTAGGGCCCGCTACACCTGATACAGCAATGGCACAATCTACTTGCATTAATTCTTGAGTGCCTCTTGCCATCTGAATCACTACTTCTTCGCTTACTGCCCCATGTTCTTCTAACGTTGCGGTTTGTACGCCAAGCATCTCTTGTTTTATTTTATTAGAATAGGCAACAACACTGCCCTCATAATAAGCAGAACTACCAGGAACAGAAGTGATTTTGTGTGCTATATTTCCTCCTGTGCAACTTTCGGCTGTGCCCAAGGTGTAGCCTTTTTGTAGTAATACTTTACCAACAGCTTGTTCTATGGTGTCTCCATTCTCCCCAAAAATCAAAGTACCCAACAAAGGAGCTAATTCACTTACGTAATGTTCCAATTGAGATTCAAGTACCATAGCATCTTCACCATAAGCACTAAGGCGCAGACGTACAAAACCTAAGGCAGAATTGGGCAGATAAGCTAGTTTGATATTGGCAGGAAGACTTTCTTCAAACTCTTGCAGTATTTCTGCCAAATCTGTTTCCCCTTTGCCTGTTGTATGAAGAGTATGGTGCAGAATAGTAGGAAAGTGGTATTGGCGCAGCAAACGCGGCAGTATTTCTTGTTGTAAGAGGTAATGCACTTCTCTAGGGACACCAGGCATGGAAACAACTATTTGTCCATCGCGTTCAAACCACATACCCGAAGCCGTTCCTACTTTGTTGATAATAATGGTTGCCCCTGTAGGCATTTCGGCTTGTACTTTATATCGTTCGTCTGCCACTCTCCCAAATTGAGCAAAGAGCTGTTGTATGTTTTTGAAACTAGGTTCGTGATAGGCTAGTTCCATTTCAAAATAGTCGGCAAGTGTTTTCTTCGTTACATCATCTTTGGTTGGGCCAAGCCCTCCAGTTACGAGTACTAAATCTGTTTGGCCGAGTGCGTTATCTACTGCTGTACGAATAGCTTCTTCGGTATCAGCTATCACAACAACTTGCTGTACAGCAATACCACTTTGATTGAGTTGATCGGCCATCCAACTGGCATTGGTATTTACAATTTGACCAATCAGAATTTCATCTCCTATATTAATGATGGTTGCTTTCATTGAAGTTCAATTTAAGTGTAATAGATAGATAATCTATTAAATGCTATTACCGAGCAAGGTACAGCCATTTTGTGAAATATGCTCTTATTTTTCGATTAAAAATTAAAGATTCTTACAATAGTAATGTTTCTTAAAGGAGCGGCTGTTGAGGTATCATTATAATATCTTTACCTTAGTGCAAGGCTGCAAAAATGAGTGCCGTTTTTTTAGCTGCCCTTTTCCAATACTAAATCATTCTTATTACTATATGAAAGTACCAAAACAACTGCGTCAAATTATTCAAGACTCTATTGATACCAAACAAAAATTGTTGCTGGATATGGCATGTATGGATACCTTGCAAAAAATTGTTCCTCATGTGATTGCCTGTTTTCAAGCAGGAGGTAAGGTCTTGTGGTGTGGGAATGGCGGAAGTGCAGCCGATGCCCAGCATTTGGCAGCGGAGTTTTCTGGACGTTTTTATTTGGATCGAGCACCACTTTTCTCGGAAGCATTGCATGTGAATAGCTCTTACATAACTGCAGTAGCCAATGATTATGATTTTACCGAGGTCTACAAACGGTTGGTTCAGGCCAAATGTAAGAAAGGGGATGTGTTGATTGGTTTATCCACTTCTGGTAATTCTGCTAATATTGTTAAGGCATTGCAACAAGCTCAAGGGCAGGGGGTCACAACCATTGCGTGGACAGGGGCAGGAGGCGGAAAGGTGGTTCCATTTGCTGATTTTCTTTGCAAAGTGCCCTCTACGATTACTCCTAGAATTCAGGAAACACACTTATTGATGGGACATGCCGTTTGCGAGTTGGTGGAAAAAGCACTTTTTGGAGAATAGAGCAGGCAATTAATATTTTTTCTCAAAAAATAAAAATGATATTACTATAAGGAGAGATCGTTTTGGGCGAAATTGAAATATCACTTTGCGAGCGTTTGTTTGTTGTTTTTGAGCAATAGAGTGTCATTTTTTCTCAAAGACAAGGTCAAATTTTAAGAGAGCGAACAAAAATCTAAATAGGGGTAAAATGGTTCTTTGTTTTTTGCCACACCAAACGCTATTTTGTTAATTATCACCTTATTGTAAATCTATGTTTGGGTTGAAGAAAATAATTTCAAACTACTTTTTTTCTTAGATTTTTGTTAAAAAAAACATCTGATCGTATGAGAAACACTCCCTAAGCAGTTAAAAAAACATTAACGAATTGTTACTCTACCAAACTTTTATCAGTACATTTGTGGCGTAAAGTACTTTTATTTAACCTCAAAAAACAGGTTTTTTATGAAATTATTCAACACGTTGCTAGTGTTGCTTCTCTTTTCTTTAGGGACAGTTTATGCTCAGAGTAATCTCTCTGGCACTGTAACTGATGAAGGCGGAGAACCAGTTATTGGAGCAACAGTTTTGGTAAAAGGCACAGCTTTAGGAACTACCACCGATTTGGATGGTAAATACATGCTTGAAGTGCCAGAAAATGCCGAGGCATTAATATTTAGTTATATTGGATATGCTACTCAGGAAATAGCAATCGAAGGTAAAGCTTCCATTGATGTAACTATGTCCGAAGGAGTAGACCTAGAAAAAGTAGTAGTAACTGCTTTGGGTATTTCTCGTAAGGAGAAAACATTGGGATATTCTTCTCAAGAAGTAAGTGGTGATGAAATCACCAAAACAAGAGATGCGAATTTCTTGAACACATTACAAGGTAAAGTAGCTGGTGTACAAATCACGGGTTCTTCTAACTTGGGTGGTTCTACTCGTATTATCTTGCGTGGTGCTGGATCTATTTTAGGTAATAACCAGCCTTTATTCGTAGTAGATGGAGTACCAATGGATAACTCTAACTTTACCGACGGAAACCAGCAGCGTGGTGCTGGTGGATATGATTACGGTAATGCTATTGCGGATGTAAATCCAGATGACATTGCGTCTATCAATGTATTAAAAGGACCAGCTGGTGCTGCTTTGTATGGTGATCGTGGTGCAAATGGTGTTATCATGATTACTACCAAAAAAGGCTCTGGAGCAGAAGATGCTCGTTCTGCTATTGGTGTATCTATTAACTCTGGAATTCAGTTCAATGAAGTAGCTGTATTGCCTAGTTACCAAAACCGTTATGGTGGAGGTGCTGGTAACACGTTTGGTAGATCTATTATGGATACCAATCAAATGGTAGCTGACTTTGGTTACGATGGTAGCTGGGGACCAGAATTGAATGGTCAACAAGTAAGACAATGGGATTCTTATGATCCTGCTGATCCTGCTAACTTTGGTCAAACTAGAGCTTGGGATGCTAATCCTACTAACGTAGAGGATTTCTTTCAGACTGGTATCTTGGCAACCAACAGTATTTCGATCAACGGTGCAAACACTACTGGTGCTTTCCGTTTGTCGTATGCTAACGTTCACCAAACAGGTACACAAGTGAATTCTTCTTTGACACGTCATAACTTGGCGTTCAGCGGAAGTTACAACTTCACTAACAAATTGAAAGCATTCACTTCTATCAATTACGTATCTAACAATGGTCAAGGTCGTCCAAACACTGGTTATGGTGTTTCTATTATGAGCCAATTCAACCAGTGGTTCCAAAGACAATTGAACATGGATCGTTTGAGAGATTACAAGAGTCCTGATGGAACTCAGCGTACTTGGAACAGAAACTCTGAAGCGGATGGAAGCCCTAAATACTGGGATAATCCTTTCTGGGATCGTTATGAGAATGGACAAAGAGATAACAGAGAGCGTCTCTTTGGAAACGTTGGTTTACGTTATGAGATTGTTGAAGGATTGAGCTTTACTGCTCGTGCTATGACTGATTTCTATACTGATCGTCGCGAAGAGTGGACGGCTGTAGGTGGTGTGAATGAAGCAGGTTATTCTGAAGCATTACGTACAAGAAGAGAAAGCAACTTTGAAGGTCGCTTTGATTACAACACACGTTTTGGTGAAGATGTATCTTTGTCTGCTTTTGTAGGGGTTAACTACCGTACAGATTTGAACAGCAACAATATTTCTGCTACACAAGGTGGATTGAACACGCCAGGTTTGTACAACTTGAGCAATTCAGTTTCTCCTATCAGTATTACTGACCAAACTTTCCGTTTGGAGATTTTCTCTACTATGGCTAATGCTTCTATTGGCTTTAGAGATTTCTTATACTTAGATTTGAACGGTCGTATTGATGCCAACTCTACCTTACCTGTTGAGAACAATGTTTTCGCTTATGGTTCTGCTGGATTGAGTTTTGTTTTCTCTGAATTGTTACCTAAGAATGATATTTTCTCTTTTGGTAAATTTAGAGCTTCTTATGGTTTGGCTGGTGCTGGTGCACAAAGCCCTTACCAATTGGTAAATACTTATATCACCAATCCTAGCTTTGGTAGCAATGGTGCTACTACTGTTACTAACTCTTTGAAAAATGCTGATCTAAGACCAGAGCGTACAAACGCTTTTGAAACTGGTTTGGATTTGAGATTCTTCAATGATCGTTTGGGTATTGATGTTACTTACTACAACCAAGTTACTTCTGACTTAATCTTCAACGTTTCTCAATCTGGTTCTACAGGCTATACTTCTCGTGTATTGAATGCAGGAAATGTATTAAACTATGGTATTGAAATCGCAGCTTATGGTACTCCTGTTAAAACTAAGAGTGGTTTCCGTTGGGATTTAGGATTCAACTTTGCTAAGAACGACAATACAGTTCTTTCTTTGGCTGATGGTGTAGATAACATTCGTTTATCTTCTCTATTTGGTGTAGCTCTAGAAGCTAGAGTAGGACAGACTTATGGTACTTTTGTAGGTACTGATTACGTATACGATGATGCTGGAAACAAACTAGTAAAGCCTAATGGTACTTATGCTACTGCTGCTAACCAAGAATTGGGTTCTGTATTGGCTGACTTTACAGGTGGTTTGTCTACTACACTTTCTTACAAAGGTTTCTCTTTGTTTATGTTGTTTGACTTCCAAGCTGGAGGTAAAGTATTCTCTTTGAGTAACCAATGGGGTAAATACTCTGGTGTATTGGATGTTACTGCTGAAGGAAGTATTCGTACAGATGGTGTTGTGGTAGATGGTATGTCTGCTACTCAAGATGCTAATGGCGACTGGGTAAGCACTGGAAATGCAAATGATGTGAATATTGATGCACAAGACCACTTCTTCTTGAATCAAGGTTTTGTAGTAAACGCTGCGGATGTTTATGACGCTAGTTTTATCAAATTCAGAGAAGCACGTTTGGGTTATACTTTCCCTGACAAATTGTTTGGAAAAACTCCATTTAGAGATGTATCTCTTTCTGTAATGGCAAGAAACATTGCTATCCTACATAGAAATGCACCAAACATTGACCCTGAAGCAGCTGTAAATGCTGGAAACGTACAAGGTTTTGAAGGTGGTCAATTGCCAACAGAACGTTCTATTGGGGTGAACCTAAACTTGAAATTCTAATAATTACTAACGTAAAATTAACGAATTGATATGAAAATTCATTTAAATAAAATTCTGAAGACTTCACTATTATGTGCTGCCTTTGGTCTAATTTTCACGGCCTGTGACTTTGAGAAGATCAACACAGATCCTAACAATTCAACTACTACATCTACCTCTTTTCTTTTGACAAATGCTCAAAAGTCAATGATGGATTTTACTTGGGATGAGTGGTTTAATGGTCGTCGTGGAAACCAATTGGCTCAATACTGGGCTTCTAACCAATATAGTGCAGAATCTAGATACGCGCTACGTGTTGGTATTACCAACAACTACTGGTCATTCTTTTACACTCGTTCTCTACAGGATTTACAAGAAATAATCCGTTTGAATGAAAGTGAACCAGGTGATTATGTAGGTTTTGGAGCCAATGATAACCAAATTGCTATCGCTAAAACATTGCAAGCTTGGTTGTATCAAAATATGACCGATTCCTGGGGACCAATTCCTTTCTCTCAAGCATTGGGAGGAGCTGAATTCCCTTTCCCTAAATACGATTCTCAAGAGGAAGTGTACACAGGGTTACTCGCTATGTTGAATGATGCAATTGCAAGATTTGACGATACCGATGGATCTGTTAAAGGTGATATGATCTACAATGGTGATGTTGCTAAATGGAAGAAATTTGCCAACTCTCTAAAAATGCGTGTAGCTATGCGTATGGCGGATGTAAAACCTACTGAAGCTGCTACTGCTGTTAGTGAGGCAATCACTGCTGGTGTAATGACTTCTAATGCAGACAATGCTTTGTTTCCTTACATGAATGGTGCGCCAAACAACAATCCACTTGCTGAAGATTACAAAACTCGTAATGACTTTGCTGCTTCTAACACTATGGTAGATGAGTTAGCTCGTTTGGGTGATCCTCGTGTTGGTTTCTTCTACACTCCTACTGCTAATGGTGGTACTTTTGTTGGAGAAGTATACGGTCTTACAGAGGCAGATGCTGCTTTGACTGCAGATGCTGACATTTCTCAAAGAAATGCACAAGTATTGGCAGAAACGGCTCCTGGTATCTTCATGGACTATGCACAAGTAGAGTTCCTATTGGCAGAAGCTGCTGAACGTGGAATGAGTGGTGCTGGTGCTGCTGCAACACACTACAACAATGGTGTTACTGCTTCTATGGAATACTGGGATGTAGCGGGTACACTTTCTGCTACTGATATTACGAACTACTTGGCTCGACCAGAAGTAGATTATACTACATTGATGGGTACTCAAACTTGGAGAGAAGTAATTGGTCGTCAAAAATGGATTGCTTTGTATATGCAAGGTGTTCAAGGATGGGCTGAGTACAGAAGATTAGATTTTGGTATTTTACAAGCTCCTGCTGGTGGTACACTAATGGGAACTGGTATTCCAAATCGTATGATCTATCCTACTGATGAAATGACCTTAAATGGTGAGCAATACCAAACTGGTGTTGTAGCATTAGGAGGTGCTGATGCTTATGAGACTAAACTATGGTGGGATGTTAACTAATCCTTTCTAGTTAAATACATATTATAAAGCCGTTCTAGCCTAGTGCTAGAACGGCTTTTTTTATGCTCATAAGTGCTATATCTTATACTTGATTCAATTGTTCCAGCAACCAGGTGCGCTCTGTTAGTAGGGGGGCAACTTCAATTTCTTGGCGCAATTTCTTTTTAGCTTTCTCAGAATAAGGATTAAGGGCTACTAAGCGTCTGGTAAAACGGATGATATTGTTGTAGTTTTTCTTGTGGTAAGCCAATTCTTTTTTTCGACTCAAGAAGGTACTAAAACGATTGAGCAAGCCCTCCAATAACTGTATTTCATCCAAGGCATAATAGACTTTGAGCAATAGTATTTTGGCCGATAAATTCAAATGCACATCTTCAAAATCTTCTGCACTAATCAAATCAGCCGCCGCTTGATATTGCCCCTGATAAAAATGCCAACGAGCGTAATTATAAGCGACATAAGCAGCCTGAAGTTTGGGGGGCAAATAAACGGAATACGCTTCCAAAAATTGAGCCGTCCATTCAAACTTCTGAGCACCCAATGCCACGGCAACTATATTGGTAAAAGCAAAGGGACTTATGCGCCCTTGTTCCAACAAGGCCCCTTGATGCAATGCTTTTTGATACAACTCAAAAGTGGCTATAATTTGCTCCTGCTGTGGGGTTTTGTTGAGCAATTTGATGCTGTAGTTGGTGGCTAAAACATACAAATCCTTGACCTCTTCCTGTTCCAATACCTCTTGGTATTCAAATAAATACTGCTTGAATTGCTGAAAATATACCGTGGATCCTTCTGGTGCGGTACTAGCTTGATAGTAGTAATAATAAATAGCAATGAGGGGCACTTCTAGTTGTTGTGGCTGTTGCTGTAGGTATTCCAATACAGCAGGCAATAACCCCAAGTCATATTCTTGTTTGTACATGCGTTGGTACGAAATAATGCGACAAGCATGTTTGAGTTTGCCCGCAATGTATTGTTGGTCAAAGGTACTGTTCAGCGCTTGTATATTATTAGCGGCAGCTCTATCTTTTTCTAGTGCTTGATGTTGGCGGTTTTGTTCCAACAAATAAGTCAAATCTAAGGCTTGTTGATCTTTGTAAGAATAATTGGCCAGTGCTTTTTCTGCTTTTCTAAAACTCTGTGCAGCCAAGTAAGCTAGGTTCTTTTGCTGATAAATCTTGGCCAATTGCAGTTGCTCTTTAATTATCGATTCCTCTTGTTCTAACACTAAAAAACGCTCTAACAACAGCGTCAAATCAGATGCAACATGCCTCAAGGAAGGCCAACTAAAAGACTTTTTGCCAAACACCGCTTTGTGTACAATTTTGCGATCCAATTGAGGGCGATCTTTGTAGCTATCCAATGGATAAAGATGCTCTAGTAATGCCTGAACTTTTTTGTTACTATTGTGATAAGGAGAATGGACAAATTTGCGAAAAGCAATCTTCTCTGCCCTAGAGAATTGATAAAAAATAGCGATGGCCTTAGACTTGTACATAATTAGGTAGCTTATTGGCATTCGTAAGAAAAAAACGTTTTGAATCACTGTTTAAGATAAAAAATATCGACAAAAAAATACTAGAATGCCTATGAATAAAGGATTAGAAGAATTTGAAAAACTTAAAAACACCAAAAAATGTAATTTTTATTCTGCACAGCTTTGTAGATTATTGTACTAGTGAAAAAAGGCAGCCTCCTATTTCCTCTAACCTTAACAATAAGATTTATTATGAAGAATATATTTTTACTACTGGTCTTTACTTTTTGTGGACAACAGTGCTTGTATGCTCAAGGCTGGCTGCAAACCTATTATGATATTAGTGCGAGTTACTTTAATTCTCGGGCTCAAAAAACAACGGATGGCGGATATATTATAGCAGGAGTCTCGGGTAATGCTTTTGTAGATGATGTAACTGTACGTAAAGTGGATGCATTTGGGCAAGTACAATGGAATTATGTATTGCCCAAACAATTTAGACAAACAGTACGAGGTGTACATCAATTTTCTGTAGACGGCAGCTATGCAATTTTTTATGATAATAGAACAGGTTCTGATCGACAATTGCTACGCCTAACTGCTACAGGACAGTTTATTAGTGACCAAAGTTTGCAGAGCTATCCTTATCTGTATGACCATGATATAGAATTGACCAGTCACAACGAATTTTTGATGGCCGATACCTATACCGATTCTACTACTTTGAGAACCATGCGACTCACCAAGTTAGATTCGGCTGGGAATACGATTTGGCAACAATTGTACACGCATGACACGACGGTTACAGAATTTGCAGTGAGTGCCAAACAAACGACTGATGGCAACTATTTGATCGTTGGTTATCAGGGGATAGTTACTAATCCTAGCCAGTATACAGGAACAGATGTGCGTCTAATCAAAGTCGATACTTCAGGGACTATTTTGTGGCAACAAACGTATAATACGACCTCTTACAACCGCCCTCATGGATTATTGGCAACCAATGATGGAGGGTGTCTAGTCTTAGGGCTTCAGTCGGTGCCTGGTGGTGATGACTTGAGTATGATGCAAAAAATTGATGCGGCAGGAACAAGCCAGTGGACTTGGACAACCGTTCCATTTGGGGGGATCAGAGATGGCAGATTGTACAATGCAGTGGAGTTGAACAATGGAGATTTTGTGGCGACGGGGGTTTCCAATTATTTGTACCAGAGAATTGCATTGGTGCGCGTAACAGCCACTGGACAATTGGTTTTGAATCGTGGATTACTGACAGGTGTAGCAGCTGACCAAGGTTATACGATTTATAGCAATACAGGAGGAAGTGGGTTTACTATTTTTGGACACAATGGCTCTGGTCCTTTTTTGATGGCAATGGACTCTTTAGGGGCGATTTACTCCAATCATATTGTCGGACATTATTACAACGATTATAACAACAATTGTATCCAAGATGCAGGAGAACCAGCTATACCCAATCAAGTTATCGTTGCCAAAGATAGTAACCGATATCATTATGGCACAACAGCTCCAGATGGCTCGTATGATCTAGAAGTAGATACAGGTAACTACAAGGTTTATGCAAATTTAAATTCTCCCTATTGGAGCGTTTGCCCTGATACCCAGCAAGTCAATCTTACGACTCCCAACAGTATAGATACTATTAATTTTGCTTTGCAGGCAACAGACAGTTGTTTGCACTTGGATGTAGCGATTAGCAGTCCCAGATTGAGGCGTTGTTTTCCATCTTACTATAGGATCAATTATAGAAATATAGGAACAAAGGTTGCCCAAAATGCTTACATAGAAGTGACCCTAGATCCTTATTTGACCTATGATTCGAGTTCTATAGCCTTGACACAACAAACAGGTAATACTTATCGCTTTGATGTGGGCACATTGCCTGCGTTTTACAACAATTCATTTGTGCTGTATGTAACCGTAGATTGTGATTCGACAACTTTGGGGCAGATCCATTGCTCGCAAGCACATATTTTTCCTGATACCGTTTGCGCTCCCATTATTTGGACGGGATCTATTATTGATGCAAGCAGCACTTGTACGAACGACTCGATCACTTTTCGTTTGTACAACAGAGGAAGCAGCATGGGCAGTACGCGAATGTATACTATTGTAGAAGAACATGTAATGATCAGACAAGCACCCTTTCAATTGGGAGCAGGCATGGACACTTTGATCACAATACCCACCACTAGAGACAATTATTATCGAATAGAGGCCAATCAAGAAAGTGGTTTCCCACCAGAAATGGGCGATCCTGTAGCTATTGCAGATAATATTGGTTGTCGTGGTCGAATACCCCTCAACACCCCTACTATTTTGGGGCAGTATTATCAGGGCAATACCAGTTCTTTTGTGGCCGTAGATTGCCAAGCCAATATAGGTTCTTATGATCCCAATGACAAAAATGCACAACCACAAGGCTACCAAGCCAATCATTATGTCAACAATACCACCGCCCTCAATTATCACATTCGTTTTCAGAACACAGGAACTGATACCGCGTTCACTGTAGTTGTGGTAGATACCTTAGATGCTGCCCTAGACCCAGCCAGTATTGTAATGGGAGCCAGTAGCCATGCCTATACCTGGCAATTGCGCGAAAATGGTATTCTTGTGGTTACTTTTAATCATATTATGCTCCCTGACAGCAATGTCAATGAGCCTTTGTCTAATGGGTTCTTTAAATTCAACATTCATCAAAGACCCAACAACCCCGATGGAACTAGAATAGAGAACCGTGCAGCCATTTATTTTGATTTTAATCCACCCATCATAACCAATACGGTGTTTCATACCATTGGTAGTGATTTTATCAATTCGTTTGTCATTAGTGTAGATAAGATTAGTGCTCCCAAAGCTACCGTCAAGGTCTTTCCCAATCCTTTTGCAGACTACACAACTATAGCCGTAGAGGGAAAGGCATATGAACAGTTGCAGGTGCAAGTATTTAGCATAACAGGACAATTGGTAAAACAGCAACAAAGCGCCACCAATCAACTCACCTTAACACGAGAAAACTTACCAGCAGGAGTCTATCTCTACCAACTCTTTGGCGATCAAGAACGCATTAGTTCAGGAAAAATAATCATTCAAACTCGATAGTGGTATCTGTTGATGGATAAGGAAGCCCTTTTTCTATAATGAAGAAGGGCTTTTTATCGTTTAGCAATTAACGGTTATCCCGAATAGAATTTATGAAAAAATGCTACACCGAACCATACAACTTTATTACTTGCGTGAACTTCGTTTCGTGATAAGCGTTATTAGCCAGCCCAAGCTCTCAACACGCTTTTGAAACTAGAATTGTTGGCATTCATCATTAGTTTTGTTATTTTTGTAATAAGTTCACCTTACTTGCAACCCTATCATCATTTTACAAAAATGCGATTATGTTTATCAAAAGCTTATATCTAAAAAATTTCCGAAATATAGAGGATAAGACTTTTGAGTTTAGAGCACCCTTTACCGTTATTATAGGGAAGAATGGCTCGGGCAAATCTACGGTGCTCTATGGTTTGCGCGTAGCGGCTGGAACCTACTTTACAGGATTGAAAGAGGTAAAAGGGCGGCAAATCGAAGAGCAAGATATTAGGGTTACAGAAGGTGGGCAAATGGGTAGTTTATTGTTAGAACGCCCTGTTATTGTCAGTGCCAAAGGAATTGTCGAAGAAGCACAACCCGCTATAGAATGGCAACGCCAAATCAAGGAAAATTCTAAAACAACTACTTCCGCTTACGCAGAATTGGGGGCGATCAAAGACATAGCCGAAGCCAAATACCACGCCTACAAAGAAAGCAACAACACCGACCCTTTGAATTTGCCTGTTATTGCTTATTTTGGAACAGATCGACTGCACGGCTCTAGTCGCAAGCGTGTTCGAGCCAAAGGCGACCGAATTGGGCGTTACATCTTAGAAGAGGGCTATCACAACTGGGCCAATATGCGTTCCAGTACCTACCAGTACAAAGAATGGTTGGCTACTTATCCCATGCTTTTGGCCAATAAAAACGAACGCAAAGAAAGCAGGGAAGTATTTCTAGAAACCATCCAGCAAGCTTGCCCTTTTATTACCAAAATAGACATCAACTACGACCAGCTTTGGCTCAACGTTTCTTTTGATACGGATCCAGAGACGGGAATGCCTTTGGAAGAGTCGATTTGGATGCCCATAGATAGACACAGCGACGGAGTTGCAACCTTTGTGGAGATGGTGGCAGAGTTGGCCTTTAGATGTATTGTATTGAACAATGAGTTGGGGGCACAAGCAGTACAAAACAGCAGAGGTATTGTCATGATTGATGAATTGGATATTCACCTACACCCCAATTGGCAAAAAAGCATTGTACAAAACCTTCAAAATGCGTTTCCAAAGCTGCAATTTGTGGCTACGACACATTCACCTTTCATTGTTCAAAGCCTAAAAGACGAAGAATTAATCAACTTAGAGGAGGAAAGTGGTGCGGCTGTTGGCCTAACAGATGATCCTCAGAACTATAGTTTGGAAGAAATAGCCGAAGGTGAAATGGGGGTAGATAGTAAGCGAAGCAAAGAATTTCAAGACATGATGCAATTAGCAGAACGATACATGCTATTGGTCCAAAAAGGCAAAAATGCTACGAATGATAAAGAAACAGCATTGGTTAAACAACAACTGGATGATTTAGAAGCAAAGTACAGTAGTGATACTGCTTTTGTAGCCACCTTAAGAATGGAACGACTATCCGAAAAACTATGAGACCTGTAAGCAAGTGGCGTGTAGGATTTAGGTGCAAAAATGCCCAAGGACAACCAATTGTTATTACAAAAAAATACAAACCACATCAAGAAGCCTGTGAACCATTGGTAGACAACATCGGTCATTATTGCAGTTATTGCGAGGTTTTTAGCAGTGATTTGCAAGTAGAACATGTTATTCCTGTCAAGCAAATTAATGATCCACAAGTGTATACAGGCGACCTTACCAAATATGATTGGCCCAACTTCTTATTGGCTTGTGCTCGATGCAATGGACGGAGCAATAAAGCGGCTACTTATGTTTATCCTACTCAAATTCTCTTACCCCATCACACTGATACTTATCATCCCTTAGTATACAAAGATTCAGGAGAAGTGGTGGTGAATACAAGGTGCAACACAACCATACAGCAAAAAGCCCAAAACTTGATTGACCTAGTTAAACTCAACCGAGCCCCAGACGAAAAACCTAGAGATTTCAGAACTCGATTGCGCCGACAAGCATGGACTAAAGCAGAACATCATAAAAAGAATTACGCCAAAAATCCTTGCCCAAAAATGATCACCCATCTAATAGAATTGGCAACTGAACGAGGCTTTTTCTCGGTTTGGTACACGGTCTTTCAAGATTACCCCAACGTTCAAGCCGCATTACGAGCAGCCTTTCCCAATACCAATGAAGATTATTTTTAAGACCACTTAAGGATTGCCCATTCGTTAATAAAGCGTCAATTTTAAGCTTTCAGGTCGTAAAATGCCCCTAAGAAAGAGAAGCTTTTCGAAGTTGTATACACTTTTTCTTATCTTTGCGTGTTCACTAAATACGCCTTCAAAAAAGGCGCAAATATTATATCACATTTAGTACTCGTTGGCTTGGTTCTTACCGCAGGAATGACTGAAACGTAGATTATCAATAACCACTGCACCAGTATACATATGAATTGGCCTATTCTAGACCAACTCATAAATAACTTCACTACAGTTATTAATACAAATATTCTAAACGCTACAATAGGGGAACTGTCCATAAAATAGCTCTTGTTTAGTAGTAAGAATATACAGCAGAGCACTTAAAGTCACCCAATACAACCGTCCTAAAAAACAACAAACGCATGGAAAATAAAGCAACAGCCGTCAACAATAGCGTTTTGGCGCAGTTACACAAGATCATCCAACAAAGAATCATGGTTATTGATGGAGCCATGGGCACCATGATTCAAGAATACAAACTAAGCGAGGAAGACTATCGCGGAAAACGCTGGCAAGATTTTTCGCAAGATCTCAAGGGCAACAACGAATTGTTGTCCATCACACGCCCCGATGTTATTGAAAATATCCACAAAGCTTATCTCAAAGCAGGTGCAGATATTATCGAAACCAATACTTTTAGTGCCAATGCCATTTCGCAAGAAGATTATGATCTGGTAGATGCTGTTTATGAAATGAATGTAGCTTCTGCTCAGTGTGCTCGCCGTGCAGCCAGTTATTACAGTCAAATAGATCCAGAAAAACCACGTTTTGTAGCAGGAGCAATAGGCCCTACCAGTAAGACGGCTTCAATGTCTCCCGATGTCAACGATCCAGGATTTAGAGCCATTACTTTTGATAATTTAGTAGATGCTTATTATGAGCAAGTACGTGGTTTGGCAGATGGAGGCTCTGATTTATTTTTGATTGAGACCGTTTTTGATACCCTCAACTGCAAGGCAGCATTATTTGCTATTGACAAATATATGGAAGAAACAGGTCGTTCCTACCCAATCATGGTTTCGGGAACGATTACAGATGCTAGTGGCCGTACGCTTTCAGGTCAGACCGTAGAGGCATTCTGGATTTCTGTAAGCCACGCCAATTTATTTAGCGTAGGACTCAACTGTGCCTTGGGGGCTACAGAAATGCGCCCACACATAGAAGCCTTGTCCAAAATTAGTGATTGTTACATCAGTGCTTACCCCAATGCAGGTTTGCCCAATGAGTTTGGAGAATATGACCAAGACGGGGAAGAAATGAGTACTTATATTCATGATTTTGCAGCCAGTGGATTGGTCAATATTATTGGAGGCTGTTGTGGAACCTCTCCCGAACACATACAGTGTATGGCAGAAGCCGTACAAGGATTGCCTGCTCGCAAGCGCACCCCTGCACTGACCTTTGCCCAGTACAGTGGTTTGGAGCCAATGATTGCACGAGAAAATGTGCGTTTTATCAATGTAGGAGAGCGTACCAATGTAACAGGTTCGCGTAAATTTGCGCGTTTGATTAAGAATGGTAATTATGAAGAGGCCCTATCCGTAGCGCGCCAACAAGTAGAAGGCGGGGCCCAAGTGATTGATGTAAATATGGATGAAGGCTTGCTGGATTCTAAGGCCGCAATGGTTACTTTTCTCAATTTGATAGCCGCAGAACCCGATATTTCCAAATTGCCCATTATGATTGACTCTTCCAAGTGGGAAGTGATTGAGGCAGGGCTCAAATGTGTACAAGGCAAGTCTATTGTCAATTCCATTTCACTAAAAGAAGGGGAAGAAAAATTTATAGAGCAAGCCAAATTATGCCGTCGCTATGGTGCTGCTATGATTGTAATGGCTTTTGATACCGAAGGACAAGCAGACACCACAGAGCGCAAAGTAGAAATTTGTCACAGAGCCTATAAAATCCTAACAGAGCAAGTAGGCGTAAAACCACAAGACATTATTTTTGATCCCAATATTTTTGCTATTGGAACAGGAATAGAAGAACACGCCAATTATGGGGTCTATTTTATAGAAGCTTGCCGCGAAATTAAGCGTCGTATGCCTTTGGTGAAAATCAGTGGAGGCGTAAGCAATATTTCATTTTCCTTTAGAGGCAACAATGTCATTCGCGAGGCTATTCATGCGGTATTTTTATATCATGCGGTAGCCGCAGGAATGGATATGGGGATCGTGAATGCTGGGATGATGGAAGTGTACGAAGATATTCCCAAACAACTCTTGGTACTGGTCGAAGACCTTTTGTTCAATCGCCATCCAGATGCGACAGATCGCCTGATGGAGTATGCCGAAACGGTAAAAGGGCAGGGCAAAAAAAGGGTAGTAGACCTCTCTTGGAGAGAAGGTACCGTAGAGGAACGTTTGTCTCACTCTTTGGTAAAAGGAATTACCGATTATATTGTAGAAGATACCAAAGAAGCACACGCCAAGTATGTTAGTCCACTAACTGTTATTGAGGATCCGCTAATGGCAGGTATGAATGTAGTGGGAGACTTGTTTGGTGCAGGTAAAATGTTCTTGCCTCAGGTCGTAAAATCTGCCCGTGTAATGAAGCAAGCAGTCGCCTACTTAACCCCTTATATTGAACAAGAAAAAAGTAACGCTGGCACTTCTTCCAAAGGAAAAATCCTAATGGCAACAGTCAAAGGTGATGTGCATGATATTGGTAAGAATATCGTAGGTATTGTGTTGGCTTGTAATAATTATGAAATTGTGGATTTGGGTGTAATGGTGTCCTGTGATGCGATTCTAAAGGCTGCGCGCAAGGAGCAAGTGGATATTATTGGCTTAAGTGGTTTGATTACCCCATCCTTGGATGAAATGGTCTACGTAGCCAAAGAAATGCAACGACAAGGTTTTAACATTCCACTAATGATTGGAGGTGCAACCACTTCCAAAACACATACTGCTGTTAAAATTGAACCACAATATACCAATAACATTGCCGTACATGTCTTGGATGCATCGCGCTCTGTGACCGTGGCAAGTGCCTTGCTCAATCAAAACGAAGAAGAGCAAGAAGCCTATGTGGCGGGCATTCGCAGCGAGTTTGAAGAAGTGCGCCTACGTCGTGGCAATCGCAAATCTGCCAAGAAGTACTTGACTTACAGAAAAGCCAGAGCCAATAAATTGGAATTAGACTGGGGCACTTATACGCCTCCAACGCCTACATTTATAGGCGAAAAAGCATTTAAAGAATTTGATCTCAATATTCTACGCAATTATATTGATTGGACACCTTTCTTTGCTAGTTGGCAATTGAGAGGAAAGTTCCCTGCCATCTTAGAAGATGAAATTGTAGGAGAAGAATGTCGCAAATTATTTGACGATGCCCAAGTCTTGTTACAACAAATCATTGACGAAAAATGGTTGACAGCCAATGCTGTTATTGGTTTTTATCCAGCCAATAGTGTGGATGATGATAGCATTGAAGTGTATACAGATGAAACACGTAGCACTGTGCTTCAAACTTTACACCACCTACGTCAACAACGCCAAAAAGCACCAGGGCAAGCCAATTATTCTCTTGCTGATTTTATTGCACCCAAAGAGAGTGGCGTGGCCGATTATATCGGTGGTTTTGCCGTGACAGCAGGGGGAAATATTGAGCAGCACGTCAAGCGTTTTGAGGAGCAATTGGACGATTACAATGCTATTATGACCAAGGCATTGGCCGATCGTTTGGCAGAGGCATTTGCTGAGTATATGCACAAACAAGTGCGCTGTGAGCATTGGGGCTACCAAAAAGAAGAGCAGTTGAGCAATGAAGAATTGATCAAAGAACGTTATCAAGGCATTCGTCCAGCTCCAGGTTATCCAGCCTGTCCAGAGCATACGGAAAAACGCACCTTGTTTGAATTGCTAGATGTTAAGGAACATACAGGTATTTTTCTAACAGAGAGTTGTGCCATGTATCCAGCAGCATCGGTAAGTGGTTGGTATTTCTCGCATCCAGAATCGCGTTATTTTGGATTGGGTAATATTGAGAAAGATCAAGTAGAGGCTTACGCCCAACGCAAAGATATGCACAGAGAAGAGGCTGAACGCTGGTTGATGCCTGTTTTGAATTATGATATTTAGGTAAGAACAAGTACCTACCAATAGTAAGGCTGTTGAGGATTTTACTCCCCAACAGCCTTTTTTATTTTATAAGAATTTGTAACACGGACCCAAGCCACTTCTACAAAAAACAAGGCTACTCCAACAATTGAAGCAGCCCTGTTATTTTTATTGTTATAAGAATGATGCCTTAGCGTAAGAGCGTCACATCACCTTTAATTTGAAGTGTTTCGCCATCCATGTACAAGACATCGGCATACCAAGTATACGTGCCAGCCTGAGCAGGCGTACCTCTAAAGATACCATCCCATCCTTGCTCTGGAATATTTACTTGCAATTGCTGTCCTTCAAATACTAAGCTACCCCAGCGGTCATACACTCTGAATAAAGTCACTTCCTGAACTTTTTCTCCCCCTTGAATGAAGAAATAATCGTTCACTCCATCCCCATTGGGTGTAAATCCTGTGGGCGCATTCGCTCTACGGAATTTTGTCACTTCTATACTCACAATGCTATCTACGGTACAGCCAGAGCTGTTGATCGCTGCAAATTGGTATTGTACATTGTCCAATGGACGCACTCCAAATTGATAAGCACTATCGGTAATTACTCCTTGTGGGCTGGTCAATTGTGTCCAACTAAATTGTACACCCACCGTATCGTTCAACGTGGCG
>JBGCDW010000028.1:0-38931 GCA_045105775.1 Aureispira sp. | reverse complement strand
TCTTCTTTATATTTGTACTTGAACAACTTGGACATAATAGCTGCATAATTTGATCGTTTGGTCACTTTCAAATTAACACTTTTTCTAAGTTGTTCTTTTTTTCTTTCTTCTTTTTTACTGCCTTACTTTTTGTACACCCCCCCTTGCTTATTATTAAGTACCATTTGAATCCTATTACTGAAGATGTTTTTCAATAAACTTATCCAAAGTATAGTGCTCTCTAACTGCTTTGATACGCGCAAGATCCGCTTTGATATAACGAGCTATTTCGGGCATTTCACGTTCCATATGATGTTTTTCAGCAAAATGAATAACTCTAGGCAATTCCTCCTTGAGCAAATCCTTCAGTGGTTCAAACTGGGTGCCATCAAAGTATCTTGCCGAAGTGCCAGGGCCTTCAGGGCTTCCGTGATCTGCTTGTAGTGATTCACGCCATACCAAGGCATGAGTTCTCCACTCCTCTACATCTACTAGTTCGGGTGCAGTAAACCACACATTCCAAGTCAAAATATTGTCTTTCTTCAACATATTGCCCGATCCTAGATTAAAGACATCTAGTATCATTTGATTAAAATCATCTACTACTTTATAACCTGTTTTTACAATGGCACCAATTTGTACCGCCAAATTACCAACAGACCAAGCAATACCCTCATGTTTGGCAAAATCAGGGATTGGAAAATCTTTGCACTGTCCTTTTTCGAGCGGAAAGTTAGGCTGATCGGGTTTTCCTGGCGTAAAGGTTTCGATGACGATAGCATTGGCTTTGTTGTATGGAAATGGTAAGCTATTTTTCTCAAAATGCTTTCTAAACAATTGTACCAAGGGTTGTTCCTTTGCACTTGGACTAAACCAAATTTTGCCTTGCACCCCCATATCAGCCGCCAATTCTCTAGTTGTTTCATTGGCCCAGCCTCTATTACCCGTTACCGTTACTTCTACATTCATGCAACCAAAACTAGCCAACGTAACCCCTTGTTGTGGACAAATAATAGAGTATATACGCCCTTCATTGGTGTAACCCAATCGAGAAATATCAGGTGCAAACATTTGATAACAACGAGATGAATTGCCAGCAACCTCTGGACGTGTTTTCCAACTAAACTCTGGCCAAAGCACTTTTTGTTGGCGTTGCAATAAATCAATATTCTCCATATTGTCCATGATCGCTAAAGAACTCAAATCTGGATTGGGATAAGCAAAGGCAGGATTGCTCTGTTCAAAACCACCAACCCAACCTGGAACAGCGGTCTCATTCACCAATTCACGCAGTTTATCTCCTGTCAAATCCACTAATAAATTAATGTCAGCCGTGTCTGCTCCTGCATTGTGAATAACATCCTCTTTTGTATTCAATAATTCAAAACCACCATCTTTCACCACAAAATATAAATCGGGATTTTTATCCTGCAATGTTTGAAATTTATCGGCTGCAAAACTAATACTAAATTTTCCGTCTTTGTCCGTCACTCCTATTCCTAGAAAATCATCCTCAAAAGTATCTTGGTCGTATAATAATACATGAAGGTCTACTACTCCTTCGTTATTCTTAACATTGCTCACGGTGCCACTAACAGTATACGTAGTCCCAACAATAGATACGGCTTTAGTTGTCATGGTTAATAGTTGTATTAAATTAATAGAATGGAATAACTGTAATCTTGTGGCAATATCAATATATTACCTAATTACAATATGCAATGTAAATATTTAATCCTTAAATATGATGTTTTTAAAGTAGATAAATGTATTTTACATAGCTTAACTTTCTAACTCAAACTAGTTAATGTTATGATATACTCGACTTAACGACCAACACACGCGTTGATGGATGAACAGGAATTACAACCAATCACTACACAGCAACAAATCAACCAGCAGGAAGGTAGTTCTACTACGACCACTCCAACGAATGATACAAGCATTCCCGATAATATGAAGGCCGCTATGGAATACTTATCGGGCATTTCGCTTGATGCTGTACAGGTACATTACAACTCTGAAAAACCCGCAGAAAAAAATCTTAGCATTTACTCAGAAGGAACAGATGTATATGTAGCTCCCAATGCCGAAAATGAGCTTGGGAAAGAACTCTTGACAGTTATGGAATACTTGCAGCAACAAGAGGAAACAACGCCTCCCTTATTGGGTGCGCCTACTGTTGGTAAAGAAACTACTTATCATGCTGCACACCAAAACCATTATGATATTCAAGATCACAATCAAATAAATTTCGCTATTGCATCTACTGACGAAGCAGCCAATCAGCTTGCACTAAACTTTCAATTAGCACAACAAGAAAAAGAACAGGTAAGTGATAAGAATCAACTAGGTGGTTTTTTCTTTTCTAACCAAGGGGTATTCTTAGGAAAACATGGAGATTCTACTGAAATTAGAATTGTAAATCCTGAATATGTTGCTACCGTTGAAGCTTTTTTTCGTGGCAAAAATAACTCGTTTAAAGAGCAAATGAATTATTTTATCCCTGGCAGTTACGCATCTACACCATTAACTGATGCCTCAAATCAGCTTTTTTCAAAAATTGCTACACAAATATTTCTCAGTACGAAAGGCTTAAAAATTCAAAACCTCAAACTTTACAAAAATAAAATTTCAGTCATGGGTAATAATGCCCCCAAATATCTTAGTCAAGGAATAGCCGCCAATTGGCAAACTGGAGATATAGCGAATTCTTGGTATTATAACGATGAAATTGGTGGGGTAATTAACTTAATGGACAAAAAATGTATGGGAAAAAATTATTACAACTTAATAAATACGATGGTGCATGAACAAGAACACAATCGAGTTACTAAAGATTTGGGTAGAGAATATAATAACACATTCACTCATCTTGATATTTACGAGAAAGAACAAACACACTCCTCATGGAATCAAACCGATGAGCTATACAAAAAAAATAGTCGTGGCTCTTTAATAGACTATATCAACCAAGCAACTATTGAGATTAGTCGTATGAAAAAAACGGGGCATGCTTATCATTCTTATTACGAAAAAAAAATCACTAAAACCATAAGCAGTTATGAAAAGAGGTTTGATACCAAATTAGAATACAATAAAAATTTTCATACCTATAAAGATCCTCGTTTAGAATGAATAAAATTTTGATTTACTATTGCATTGTTTTTGTTGTGATTGGTTGCAGTACAAGTCCCTCAAGCGAACATACTTCTTTTACTAAAATAACAAGAGCAGAAATTCACTGTAACACCAATACAGCTAGTACTGGTAATCAGTTTTTTATTAATTTTTTTGTAGACTCTATTAAAAATGTAAAACAAGCTTTTTTTATAGAAACAAGAGGTGTCATTGATATTCCTCTTAGGAATATAGAATTTGACACAGAGACTTCGTTACAAATTCGTTCTACTCATGTTTACTTAAAAGAAAATTTATATGATTTTTTTTATGAAAATAAAAAAAACATAAACAATGGAGTAGCCTTTATTATTTATCACTCAGATACCTTTGAATACATAAAACCAATAAAAAAAAATAAAAGTAGATTACATGTTTAATGGAGAGAAAAAAGATTTACAACAAGATGAAATTGAATTAAAAGAAGTTAGATTTCCTTCTACTCCCTTACCCACTATTAATGATAATTGACGTTGAGGTACAATATAAAAATTGTCCACACAGGGATTTTATACAAAAAAATGAGCCTCCCTACGTAGAGGGTGACTCATCTTCACTAGCATAAGACCATAAAAGAAGCACCTATGGGTTACTTTGTATAAACTTTCACTTCTGTTGTAGGCCAATCTATCAGTACAAACAACTTATTTTGATTGGTAGTAATAGACTGATTGAAAGAGCTTCCTATATTCATTTCAAACAAAAAAGCATTGTTGCTTCTATCATAAAAATCGAGTTGATCGCCTCCATTATTCTCATTTGCAATAATAATGTAATCCCCATTAACTTCTATAACGTTAGGCGAGTTGAGTACACTATGGCCACTTGTACTAAACTCTGTAACATAGTTGTAATTGGCATCTAATTCTTGCACTCTGTAATTGCCCCCATCTGTCACAAAATAATCGCCATTTTCATAATCAACTACAAAATTTCCATTCCACTGAAAGGTCAATGGCCCTGTTCCAAGATTTCCAAAAGAATTGTTAGTTTGATTGACCAAATTTAGGCTCATCAAGAAGGGCTGCGAGGTGGTATTTCTAGTAATAAGTGCTTTTTGATCACTGCCACTCATATCACCATTGCTAGGCAAGGCTGTAGAAAACAAATAGCTATTGACTAAATTCAAATCAAAATTATACGCCAATAAGTAATTGCTATTGGTATCCGAAATAACATACAACAAGCTATCATATATATAAAAAGGATTCCTAAAATTTAAGGCATCTAGGTAAGTCCCATTGTGGTCAAATTTTTTAAGCTTGCCATTATCAAAATCATCAATAAATACATAATTATCTGTTGCAACAATCTTGCGTGGTCTATTGAGCGAAGAATTGCTGGTGCCCAAGGTTCCCCAACTTGTAGTAAAAGTATAAGGGGATTGCAATACAATGGGTAGTGCATTGGCCGAAAAAATTTGGGTATTCAAACCCGAAACATTGGCGGTGATGGTTACCGTTTGTGTGCCCTCCACACTTCCCAAGGTCCAAATACTTTCTACCAAGCCTGCAGCATCCGTTGTATCTAGCAACACACTCAAGGATCCACCTCCACTGCTCACTGCAAACGTCACAGGAATGCCCTGTATAGGTGTTCCTAGAGAATCTTGCACTTGTGCTTTTAAGGCTCTGCTCAACACTTTATTGATAGTATCCATTTGGTTGTTTCCATCAATTTTAATCAAATTATACACACTGCTGCCCGTTCCTCCACCTCCTGGATTAGAGGGTTATTGGGATCTGTGGTTTCCTTTTGACAAGCCGTCCAACAAAGTAAGAAACTCCCAATTAGGGCAACTAAAAAAAATTTGTTCATTGTTTTATTGGTTTATGTTCTTGTTTGAAATTTTATCAAATAGCTTTATAGTTATTCATTCATAGAGCAACTATCGTATCAAGTACAATAATAAGATTTCTGCGTAATACTTTTTAAATGCGCTCTACAATTATAAAAAAAGAAGTTACCCAACTGGATAACTTCTTTCTGTTTTGTTTTTAAGAATTTCTTCTCAAAAATAAGGCGCTGTTATAATCTTACAACTCAATAATTGGAATAACCAACTCTTGTCCACGACGGATTTTGTTAGGATCATCCAAAATATCGCGATTTGCATCAAAGATTTTAGGATATTTACCAGCACTACCATAATAATGTTTGGCAATGTGTCCTAAGGTATCTCCTTTTACAACAGTATGTGTATGATAACGGCTATTATCTGTTACTTCAATTTCTGCCTCAACATCTGTAGGCGCATCGCCTCCTACACGTTTGATTTCATTCCATAAAACATCTTTCTCATAGGGAGTTTGTGCTGTTCCAGAAATGAATAATTTACCTTCTTCTTCGCGAACATCGCCATTTTGGATATTGAGTTCTTGTCCTAGGTCTAGGACACTTTGATACTTTTGCTGAAGCATGTTTAAGTGTGTATTTAGTCAATAAAAATCACTTAGGTTATTAAATATATTCCCCCAAGTCTTTCACAATCACAATGATACTAAAAAAGTAGCGTACATCTATGCTATGGCACATATCTTCCTTATTTTGGCAAGTATCTTACCCCAAAATCACCTTGTTGTAGGATCAATTAGAACTAATTTAGATCAAAACAAGTTAAGCCATAAAAAAATGCTTACTTTGTTTTTAATAAAAGAGGAGCTAGGCGGTATCTAGCCCTCTATCATTTTTTATAAACCATTGTTTCTGGTTTTGTATCAGAACTTAAAAAAAACAAACATGATTAACATCACACTTCCTGATGGCAGCGTTCGTAAGTATGACTCAGGAGTAACAGGCTTAGAAATTGCCCAATCCATCAGTGCAGGTTTAGCGCGCAATGTATTAGCGGTCAAAGTAGACCACGATATCTGGGATGCCACACGTTCTATTGAGAAAGATGCACACATAGAGTTGCTGACATTCAAAAATCAAGGCGGTAAAGAGACCTTCTGGCACTCTTCTGCTCACCTGATGGCCGAAGCCTTAGAGGCACTTTACCCAGGCGTAAAATTTGGAGCAGGGCCAGCCTTAGAAAATGGGTTTTATTATGATATTGATTTAGGTGATCGCACCCTCTCTAGCAACGATTTTGAAAAGATCGAGAAAAAAATGCTAGAGTTAGCTCGTCAAAAAAACACCTTTGACCGTTCGGCTATTAGCAAAACTGATGCTGTAGCGTATTTTGAGGAAAAAGGCGATGAGTACAAATTAGAATTGCTAGAAAAACTAGAAGATGGAAACATCACTTTCTACAAGCAAGGAGCATTTACAGATTTGTGCCGAGGGCCTCACATTCCACATACAGGATTTATCAAGGCCATAAAACTCACCAAGTTATCGGGTGCTTATTGGCAAAACAAGGAGGAAAATGCCGTTATGACACGTGTATATGGCATCACCTTTCCCAAGGCCAAAGAACTCAAAGAGTACTTGGCCATGATTGAAGAAGCCAAGAAACGCGATCACAGAAAATTGGGTAAAGAATTAGAGTTGTTTATGTTTTCTGAAAAGGTAGGCCAAGGCTTGCCGATCTGGCTCCCCAAAGGAACGGCCTTACGCAATCGCCTTCAAGATTTCTTGACCAAAGAGCAAGTCAAACGCGGCTATCAATTGGTGAGCACACCACATATTGGCCATAAAAATTTATACATCACTTCTGGGCATTATGAAAAATATGGCGAAGATAGTTTTCAGCCTATCGGTACGCCTAAAGAGGGCGAGGAATTTATGCTCAAGCCCATGAACTGCCCACACCACTGCGAAATTTACGCTCACAAACCCCATTCTTACAAGGAATTGCCCTTGAGAATTGCAGAGTTTGGCACCGTTTATCGTTATGAGCAAAGTGGAGAGTTGCACGGCTTGTCTCGTGTCCGCTGTTTTACACAAGATGATGCCCACCTTTTCTGTACAGTTGACCAACTCAAAGAAGAATTTATCGAGGTGCTGAATCTAACCTTATTGGTTTTTAGAAAAATGGGATTTGATGACTTTACCGCTCAAATTTCTTTGCGCGATCCCGAAAAACCAGAAAAATACATTGGTTCAAATGAAAATTGGGAAGCTGCCGAAAGTGCCATTATTGAAGCAACGGCTGAACTTGACTTAAAAACGGTTACAGAGCTTGGTGAAGCCGCCTTTTATGGCCCCAAATTAGACTTTATGGTACGGGATGCTCTAGGGCGTTCTTGGCAATTGGGAACCATTCAGGTAGATTACAACTTGCCTGAGCGTTTTGATTTGCAATACACAGGTGCCGATAATGGACAACATCGTCCAGTGATGATTCACAGAGCCCCCTTTGGTTCTTTGGAGCGTTTTATTTCAGTACTCATTGAGCATACCGCTGGTAAATTCCCCTTGTGGTTGACTCCTGAACAATATGCAATTTTGCCTATTTCTGATAATTTTAATGACTATGCAGCCAATGTTAAAAACCAATTGGAAGCACAAGATATACGTGGCTATATTGACGATAGAAATGAGTCATTGAAGCGCAAAATCAGAGATGCAGAGTTGAAGAAAATTCCTATTATGCTGATTGTAGGCAGCAAGGATGTCGAAGCACAAACGGTTTCTGTACGTTTGCAAGGAGTAGAAAGTGGCGATTTGGGAGCCAAGACTATTGCAGAATTTGTAGAATACTTTAAGGATTTGTTAGCACAAGAAGGTTAAAAAATCATACTACATATACCATAGATTTAAGAGAAGTCCCTGCTTGCTGGCAGAGGATTTCTCTTTTTTTGCTTAAGAACAAAAATAAGCCGTGTAATTTGCCGATTCTTGATTAGGCAGTACCATTTGTTCTTCTATTTGCAATTGCAACCAGAGTTCTTCTTGGCTTTGAGGCAATACATTCTCAAAAGGGGTTTGTTCCAGTATGGTCTCTAAACGACTAGGAATGGCCTCAATAGCTCGATGCAATACTTGTATCAGCTCTCCTCCATCTACATAAAAAACAGTTTGATGAATAGATTCTTGGTCGCCGTGCCACTCGCTTTGTTCGTGTGCAATGAGTACAGTTTCTTGATTGTTTTGGTAATACCAGCGTGTAGATCGTCCCATCTGTTGCTGCGAAAGCGATAAGCGTACCCCTCTCAGTTTTTGTGCTTTGTGGATAAAAGTTACGACACCACCACTTTGAGCAGAACAACCAAAACTAGTTGTTTCGACTTGTTCCTTTGGTGCATGGTCAATTACCTCTTGCAAAAGTGTACGATTGGCTATTTTATTTAATAAAGCCAATTCTTCAGGAGAGCGTGTGGGAGCAACTTCTACCAATCGTGTGGTAGAGTTTTCTTGTAATAATGGAGGTTGGTCGGGAGGGTAGCAAGCACCAATGATTAATAAACAAAATAATAGAGTAACATTGATTAGGCCGTTCATACAATTGTTATTAGAAAAATTGTCAAAGTTCTTAGGAAACGACAAAAATACAAAAAATGGTTGCCCTTAAAGTAAGGACAACCATCTTCTGTATTTATTTTACTATGATATAGATACTTTTTAAGCCTAATAGATCCTATAAAGTATTCTAATCCGTACCAGTTTATTCCTGAATCACCAATTTGTGACTGGTTGTATTTCCTTCTGTTTCTACATTGATAATGTACAAACCAGCAGCTAAGTTGGCAGTGTTCAAACGCTCAATATTAGCACCTTGTGTAATATTAATAGTTTGAGCAGGCATCACTTGCTGACCAATACTATTAATCATACTGATTTGTGACTCTGTATCTTTAGTAGCATTAATCTCTAGTATTACTTGTTGATTTTTGTTAGTTGGATTCGGGTAAATACGTGTAGTAGCTACTTCATTCTCTACTTGGTCTACACCAACAGTCCAATCAAATACTTGGAAA
Source organism: Aureispira sp. (assembly GCA_045105775.1). Lineage (GTDB taxonomy): Bacteria > Bacteroidota > Bacteroidia > Chitinophagales > Saprospiraceae > Aureispira. The sequence continues at coordinate 29,908 of JBGCDW010000028.1, read as the reverse complement.
GTAGCATCTGCTGATGCTAATCCAGCACGATTACAGAAGCTAACAGAATTTACAGGCATAACATTCCACTTGTAGCGTTTGTTGGGGGCTAATGTTACCCAAGCATCATTAAGTGTCGTCATAAAGTCCCGTTTTTCGCCGTTTAACAAACAAGCACCCAAAATATTGATCTCGCAAATTTCTATATGATACATCGTAGCATTAGGCACTGCATTCCAACGTAAATGAACCAAAGGTTGTGGTGCAATATCACCCGTTGCTGGGTAATCTATTGTAGCCGGCTGTGTAATGGTATCATCTGTTGGATCATCATACAAAGTAGAAAATCCTCTCGAAGCAATATCCATTTTCATAGCCTCAGATTGTTCTACAGAGAAATCTGTAGCGCAAATATCGCCATAATAACTCATCACATTGTTAGAAGTAGTTCCAGTAACAGGGCGATAAGGAGCGTAAGTCTTCATGCTAAATGCTACCCCTGCAATCTCCGTTCCATTGAACTGCAAATCAGCAGCGGTAAAGGTGTGCGACTCTCCCGGTGCTAGAGGATTAGGAAGGTTGTAGGTTCTATTATCCGAAGAAATTTGAACATTATTACCATCTGAGAAAATATCCGTTACAACAATCGCTTCTCCTGCGGCAACTGTTGTAGCACCACCATTGGTAACACGCAAGCTATCCATGTCTATACGATGTTGCCCCGTATTGCTCGTGATGGTGTACTCTGCTTGTCCAGCAGCAAAAGTCAATCCTGGTGCATTGGGTGCCGTGATATTAACATCCAATGTATGTCCAGCCATGTTGATAACGCCTGGATCTGTTCTTCCTCCACCATTGCCAATAATATTTCTGTTGGCATTAGTAGGACAAAATACTTCTTCGGTATCTGTATCACCCAACGTATCTGACCACATCGTAACAGTAGTACCATTGAAGGTATAATCTGCATCTACAACTACCTTGGTTAATCGGTAAATTTGATCTTTTGTAGAACGGTTTCTCATCCACATCTCTTCATAAGAAGAGTTGTCTTCCAACATTTTGAAGCGATCTGGCTCAGAGGCAAGCAAATCAGGGCGAAACATCCAACCATTGGGATCAATAGCAGTAGCTGCATAGTTACAACGGTTAGGGCCGTCATTGTAGGTGGCTCCATAAAATCCAAACAAATAATTAGGGTCAGTATCACAGAATGCATCTGCTGCCAACTGACAGTTGTCGAATCCAGTGCCATCATTTGGACGGGCAATATTCTCAATAAGACGACCAGCCAAGGTAGCGGTAGGTGTACGTCCATTGGTATTGGCCATTACATTTCCATAAAAAGAATTTTCCCAACCAACAAAGGTGTGTGGCAATCCTAAAAAGTGCCCCATTTCGTGTGTCAATGTAGTTGCATTAGCATTAATAGAACCACGAATAGCATAAATTACATCAATACCTGATGTATAATAACCAAGGATACTTCCTCCTGTAATACCGCTTACAATACGATCTCCAACAAATACATTCACCGCACCTTCTACACGGTACAAGCTCATAAAGTAATTGGCCATTTGACTAGAAAAGTCATTGGTGTACAAGAGGTCTTGATTTACGGTGCGAGTAGGGCCCGCCAAGTAAAACTCTACCCCAATAGGAGCATAATCATTATTTAGACGACATAAATTGTCAAAAATATCTCTAATGGTTTCGCCTCCTGTTCCATTATTTCTATTAACAATATGAAATTGAACAGGAACGTAAACAACATTTGATCCACTGCGACTATTTTCAAATTTTGAAAGTAGTTCTACGCGATTTCTCCTGTTGTTCAACATGCGAGTTTTGATCGCTTCATCCTCATGAAGCCCCACTCCACAGGCGGCGTGATTGTGTACAGATTGTGCTTGCACACTGGTTTGAACTATTCCCATAGAGAAGAATAGACCGACCATAGTATATAATAAACAACGAACCATAACCTTGATTTGAATTAAAAAAAGTAAATGAATGTATAACCAGTTTAACCTAGCATTACCGCTACAAGTAATGCTTAATCAATTTATTGTGACCTCTCACAAAAATTACACCTTTGTATTAGATGCTGTGATAATGTGACAAAATCACCACACTAATCACTTTGTATCAACCTCAAAAAAAACAAAAAATGTTGGGTATAGCAATTTTTAAGCGGAATATTTTGTCTAGTACTAGTGACTATGACATAAGTATACAAAGCCCTAAAATTTGGCCAATAACTACAAAATTAAACCCTCGTAAAATTTATATTTAAACTTGTCTTCTTCTTATGATTGTATCCAATCCATTGTTCTTTACAACACACTTAATGGTAGTTGTGTTTGTGGGGAGGCACTTCTTTTGTAATTGAAAATCACTTTTTAAACAAAGAAGTAGAACAATGTGCAGAAAACGTTGATTGGTTGGTATCTCTATAATAAACAATTTTATCGAAAAAAATCTTGTTTTTACTTAAAAAAATGCTTATCCGCAAGGATTTTGACTAAAATAGGCTTATTTTTCGCCACTGAAAGGTCTCCTTTGATTTGAAAGACAATTAAGACAGATCTTTGAACATATTATTCCACGCTGTGTATATTTAATTGAAACTTGATTACAATAAATTTTTAATTAAAATACATTCTTAAAACAAGAGTTAAAATAATGAGAAAAGTAACTGTAGTGGGTGCAGGTGCCGTTGGTGCAAGCTGTGCTGAGTATATAGCGATCAAAAATTTTGCTGCTGAAGTAGTGCTTCTTGATATCAAAGAAGGTTTTGCTGAAGGCAAAGCAATGGACTTGATGCAAACGGCCAGCTTGAACAATTTTGATACTAAAATAGTAGGAAGTACTAGCGATTATTCCAAAACAGCTGGTAGTGATATTGCTGTCATTACATCTGGGATTCCACGTAAGCCAGGGATGACACGCGAGGAATTGATTGGAACCAATGCAAAAATTGTAAAATCTGTTGCAGACAGTTTGATCCAGCACTCTCCTAATGTTATTATCATTGTAGTAAGTAATCCAATGGATACGATGACTTACTTGGTACACAAAACTACAGCTTTACCAAAAAATAAAATCATTGGTATGGGCGGTGCATTGGATAGTGCTCGTTTCAAATACCGTTTGGCCGAAGCATTGGAAGCTCCTATTTCTGATGTAGATGGTATGGTAATCGGTGGTCACAGCGATAAAGGTATGGTGCCTTTGACTTCGCACGCTACTCGCAATAGCATCAAAGTTTCTGAATTTTTGTCAGAAGAGCGTTTAGACCAAGTTGCTGCTGATACCAAAGTAGGTGGTGCTACACTTACTGGATTATTGGGTACTAGTGCTTGGTATGCACCAGGTGCGGCCGTCTCTGCCCTAGTACAATCCATCATGTGCGATCAGAAAAAAATATTCCCTTGTTCTACGTTGTTAGAGGGCGAATATGGTTTGAGCGACTTGTGTATTGGCGTGCCTGTTGTATTGGGCAAAGGTGGTATTGAGCAAGTGGTTGAGGTGCCTTTGAATGATGCTGACAAAGCTAAATTGCAAGAAAGTGCTGCTGGCGTTCAAAAAACAAATGGTTTATTAGAGCTGTAATTCAACATGCTTTAAAACTTTCGCGCTCTTTTAGAGCGGTATATTGGTATAGGAACTACCTTCTTGAATAGAGGGTAGTTCCTATTTTTTTGTCCTTTACCCTAGACGGACTTACCGTCTGCTCATTTCTTGAATGCTAATACGATCAATATTATTACACAAATCACTTTCATTGGAAAAACGTAAGTCTACATCGAGCGGAAAAGCAGCCCCTTGCAAAGTAGTATTGCCCGCTGGTAGGTCACTATCCAAAAAACGATACGTGAATTGATCTATAATAATCAAGTAACCACCACAACAAGCACAAAATCGAGTATCAGGTCCTAGTACTGTTCCTTGAGATACACTATTTTCTTCTGTCCCACAACTACTTAGTACCAGTAACATCAATCCAAGCAAAACTACCCTCCAATTGTATTTCATAATTTTCTGTTCTTATTAGTAATTAAAACACATCCCATCAATAAACGCTTTGATGGTTCTTTGCATCGTTTATATATACGCAAAAAACCATCAAAGCGTTAGTATTGAGTTGGTATTATTCTACTTTTTGTTGGTTGCTCTATCCTGGTCCATCACTATCATCTCCACCACCACTACCGCCACTATTGAGGCGACTAGCATTCTTGGAACGTCCATTGCGTACATTAACCTTACCAAAACGATACGAAAAGCGCAATTCAAACACGGGGTTTTCCCACTCTGAACGCCCTACTTGATAAAAAGCATTCGCTTGTGTTTCGTAATTAAATCGTCCACCCAAAAATGGATTTTGTACACTCAGTGTAATACGTCCTTTGTCTTTGAGCACCTTTTGACTCACTGAAATAGATGTCCACGCATACCCACTTGTCCATCCTTGAGGCACATAACTAGGAATAGAAGCCCACATATAAGCCGCTATACGCATTCCAAAATCCAAGGTAAAATTCACCCCTGCACTTCCGTTCCCAGCCAAGGCATTGACACTAAACCCTTGGTCAATATTGCTCCCATCTTGGATGTTTTGGTAGAGCGAACCTGTAAGATTAAAATTGAACCATTTGGCTGGTGAGACTCTTAAGACCAACTCTCCGCCCCACAATTGGCTCGTGTTAAAGTTATAGAATGTTTGCACCACTACTCCATCAGGACGCACGGTACGCAAACGATCCATCAAATCCGTATTGTAACGATAAAAGCCTGTTAGCATAAGGGTGTGTCCCTTTTGCCAGTATTTGGCATAGCTCAATTCTACATTATTAGAATATTGAGGCAATAAAAAGGGGTTGCCAAAACGCAAATTGAGTGGATCTCTATAGCTCGGAAACGGATTTAAAGCCCAAGTAGAAGGACGATTGATTCTTCGGCTAAAACTCAACTGCATTTGTTGGCTCTTAGGCAATTCATAAGCCAAATTAAGCGAAGGAAAAAAGCTTGGATAATTATTAACAAAAACCTGATTGTCAGGTGATACTAAGCGCGACTCGGCCAAAGTGTATTCGGCTCTAAAGCCAACTTTGTATTGAAATTTTTTAATTTTGTGAGAAAACGTAACATAACCTGCATGTACCTGCTCCAAGAATTGGAAATTATTGGTTAATCCTGCATCATTGACATAAGCATCTTGTGCATAATCATAATACTCCCCTACAAAATCATTGCCCATCCAACGAATATTCCCCTTATAGCCTGCTTCAAACTTTTTGTCCTTGGGCAAGGGATGGGTATAATCTATCATTACGGTACCTTGGTGCATACCCCGACTTTCTCTAGTTTGTTGTAGCAGTGGTTGATTATTGTTGGGTGTCCAATCGGCGGTATACTCTTGCTGATTAAATAGATCGGTTGACAAATTGCCGTTATTGGTATACTGCAAGTCTATGACCAATTCCTGTTTGTCTCCCATTGTTCCACGGCCTCCACTTGCACGGTCATTGCCACCACCATGCCAACGGCGACCACTGCCCATGTCTTTGGAATTGTCTCTACGCGTCATAGGCGTATCTGTTCCTTTCTTTTTCTTGGGCTGGAATACTTTGGAGTAAATGACATTATACGTCATATTAAAACGAGATCGAGCACCCTCACTCTTGCGTTCTTCAATCCTAGATTTAGTTGTATTATCATCATAATAATCATACTGAATGCTCCCTACATTCCCTCCTGCTGATGGACGCACTCTAGCCGCCAAGGTTAAAGTATTATTAGCATCAAAATAATAATCCATTCCCACACGTGCCATTCCTCCTGAACGCAGGCGTTGATAATTATTGTATTGCTCCAAAGCACTGGTATCTACACCTGTTGCCAAGCGATAATTGTACGAACGGCTGTAACTTCGGCGGTTGTTATAACTAAAATTAGAGAAGAAATTTATTTTTTCGTTTCTAAAATTAAGACTTAAACCGCCTCTATAACGCTGAAAAGGTGCCCATGTAGAGGTTCCTACAGAAGCATTGACGGTTCCTGTAAACCCTTCCAATACATTTTTTTTGAGTACAATATTGATAATGCCCGATGCGCCTTCTGGGTCGTACTTGGCCGAAGGGCTGGTTATCAATTCAATTTTTTTAACTGAATTGGCAGGCAATTGATCCAAAATTTCGGCTTGGCTATCACCAGTCAAGCCTGTGGGCTTGCCATTGATGTACACCTCTACCGCCGAACCACGCACCTTGACCGCACCATCAAAATCCACTTCTACTGTTGGTGTATTTCGTAGGATTTCTGTGGCATTCTCGCTATCTGCCAAATTGGTCTTGTCTACATTAAATACCCGCTTATCCAAGCCCAATTGGAAATCCGATTTTTCGGCGGTCACCTCCAAGGTTTCGAGTACAGCACGATTAGGCGCGACCGTAATACGCCCCAAACTCTGGCTGGGATTTTGAAAACTAATGCGTACTTCTGGAATGATGTATGGCTCGTAGCCCATAAAACTCACCTGCACCCAATGCTTTCCAACAGGCAATTGTTCAATTTTAAACTGGCCCTTGACATCTGTAATAATTCCGCCCACCAAAGCAGAATCTTTTAAACTAAAAACAGAAACGGTAGCAAATTCTAAAGGTTCGTTGCTAATGGAATCCATCACTACCCCTGTAAGCGTACCAATTTTGGGTGCTTGTCCCCCTGAAGGGCGTTGTGCTTGTAGACTAAGTGTCAATAATACACCTGCTATAAGTGCAAGTACATGTTTGAAAATAGGTGAAATTAAATTCATGTTGATTGGTTTTCTTATTTAATGAAAATCAGGGGTGTATATTGGTTGATTACTCAAAGATACAAGATTCTATTCCTGCAAAAGTTATCATAATGTTACCGTCATCAGCTATTAGATTAACCGTTGAATTTTGTCGATTGATTGATCTACTTACCCTCTATAACTCTTTTTGGGTCTAATGGTTTGCTCTATTTACGGACATAAAAAAACACTACTTCTCAAAAATGAGAAGTAGTGTTTTTTTATATCCATACCCATTATTTTATCCTAAGACACAGGCATGGGATTGTCTGCTTCAAATTTTGCATAATTAAACACCACGGGATGTGTACGCATATCGTAATCAAAAAAAGCGGTGTTGTTCTTCATGTTTTCATCGAGTTGTTTATAATAAAACTGAAAAATAGCCTGTCCTTTGGGTGTAAATATTTCTGCTATGTTAACCTTTTCTAAACCTATATTGTGACGAGTTTTGTTGATAGCAATACGCCCTTCCAATTCATGTATTAAGCGGGCACTCAGATCAGGTTTGGCCTTGATTAACTTCAAAAACAAATCTACAATTTGCCCAGTTGTATAAATACCATGCAAAGCACTATACAAGGTTCTGTAATCATTGTTTCCTAAAAAATCGCCCACTGTTTTACTATAGTCTACTAAGAAAAAATCTTGCGTCTCACAAGTCATAGCATTAAAAACAGTATGAGAACATTGGTGAATGAGTTCTTCTAAAAAAAAGGTAACATTGCTATTTTCATTCACATTCAGATAAATTGTTCCATGCGATTCTCTTGTCGCAAAGTTTCGGAGCTCTGAAGAAGAGAACAATATAAGTCTTCGAGTCGTAAGAGCGTACTTCTCCCACTCAGATGGAAAATACTGCTTGAGCAAATGCAGTGCCTGTTCTATGGCGGGTTGATAAGTAGCTATATCTATACCATCCCCTTCCAACAAAGCCGTAATTTTTGATTCTTCCACATTTGGCCAGTTGTAGAATAAAGTTTCCGAATAAACATCAATGCAAGCACTCAATTCTACTTGTGGCAAAGCGTCTAAATAAACCAAGGTTTCTTTTTTGAAAACTACGGGGGCATCTTCTTTGCTCAAAGTAATGCTATCGTTGACTCGGTCATACGATAATTCTAATGCGGTAGCTCGCTGAGTGGTTTTTAGAATAGCATAACTCGGAAGATATACAACACCGTTTTTGTTGGTGTAGACGGTCATTTGGGTAGGTCTAACACTGCGATCCCATGTCCCAAAAAGCAATTGCTCTTTGACTACTTTATGATCTCTCTGGGTACAATATCCAAATAACATTGGCTCCAAGAAATTGTCATCGTTCTCAAAATCTAGGTGTTCAAAAACAGTTTCATCTTCTTGGTATAGAGCCACTTTAATAATATCACAAAATGTGCCTTGGCCTTCTAATAATAGCTCTTTTGCATTTTCCATAATTAGATGATTTAAATATTGAAGTTTTTATAGCGATTAGTCGTTGGTAAGCTTTAGTATATTGGCTGTAGCCAATTCGTGTACTATTTGTAATAATTGTGCTTGATCTTCCGAATCTATATCCACCAAATCCAACACTTGCAATAGTGCTTGTATAGAACGCTGCCCATTTATTTGGCCTAATAATTCATAGATAATCTCAGGTAATTGGTACGACTGGTTTCCGAGCTTTGCTTCGTATTCTACGCCCGTACAAGTGCCTTCTGCAATCTGGCTAACACTCGATAATTGAGCTTGATTGTTTAAGGATAAGACGGTACTTAATTCCAATACTACTTCGGTCTTAGCAGTTAATTTTTGAGCAATAAAAAACCAATTGTCGTACACCCGATGGCGCATACTATTTTCGCTAGAAAGATGCTTGGTTGCCATAAATTCATCCGCCAGTACTCGATAGCCTTGCGCTTCAAAAAATAGACGCACCTCCTCTGCGGTCAGCATCTGTTCTTCTTGGTTAAAAAAGTATTCTAAAGGACCAAAATGAATAAACAACCCTTGCTCCATCAGCAGTTGATCAACTTCCTGATAAAGCTGGGGCAAAGGCAGTACATCGGTAAAATAAATAGAATAAATATGCTGTATACTCTGTGGGGGAAGTGGAATATCAGTAGCATTTGCTACAAAAAAATCCACCTTAGAAGCGATTATCGCCTTTTGCTTGGCCGTCATACCAACCTCCATTCGCTGTACTGTATCCTCAATGCGTCTACAATTGCGTTCATTTTTATTTAAAACCTTCCAATGGTTTATTTTTTGCAAATACTCAATGCACCAAATCATCAACACAGAAGCATCAAATGCCTTTACACGTTGGTAACGATGCGCCAAATCTACCGCATAACGCCCCATCCCACAGCCCAAGAAAAGCGCGTGCCCAACTCCTACTTCCATGCCTAAAGCACTTAATTTTTTCTCGATGGTTTGTGTAATCAATTGTTGCTCTTCCTGTTCTTGCCCTGTTCCCCAATCCCGTAAAATATAACCTAAAGAAAAGGTACTTAGATTGCTGTAATTAAAGTCCAACACCTCCGCATCTAACAATGCGTCCTTAGCAACTAATGGATACAAATCCTCTTTGACTTTTGTATAAAAATTCTGATAAAATAGATTGGCCTCCTCCAATAATGCGCGTCTTTGAGGGTGCATTGCTGCAAATTTATGGGTATGCAATTGTTCGATTTGTCGAGCAAAGTGCAATTCCATTCGCAGCAAATAATTGAGCCAATATACTTTTTCCTTATTGGGTAAGTTATCAAAAACCATTTTTAATCGTTCGTATTATCAAGGTATTTAGAACCTTTTTGGGCTTTTAAGAAATTAAACATTCTGCTAAAGAGCGACAATTTATCTGTGATGACCTCCGCCACTCCTATCAACTCTTGTTTGGCCTCCAATTCCAAATCCGCACTGGTTAGAAGTTGATTGGGCAGCTCTACCTTTAGTAAATAATTGCCTTCTTTGGGCACACTCGTAATAGACAAAACACGGCCATGAAGTGTTCCAAATTCTTGATAAGGATAATTGGCCAGTTTGATCAACACCTCCTGCCCTATACGCACTTTACCTGAATTGGCAACGGGCATTTTGACCCAAGCATAATAGTTTTGTTTTCCAACAGGACTAATCGTAAATACATGTTGTTGTGCGGTTAGGAATTGACGTTTAGACCGAATATCATACATATTCAAAATGCCATCTACAGGAGCTTTAAGCACGTAGCTTTGCTCCCATTCCTTGAGCAGAAAAATTAGGCGATTGTAACTACTCAAAATACTGTTTCGCAGTTGCAGGTATTGATCCGATTGCTCTATGGCCAACGAAGAACTCTCCTTACTAATCATTTGTTTTTGCAAACGTGCATTGAGCATAGCACTGTTCAATTCCTCTACTTGGCTTTTCATATTCAGCCATTGCATTTCTTTGGCTTCGACCTCAATTTTGGCAACTGCCTTATCTTCAAACAAGGTTTTCATACGCTCATAATCGCCTTTGACCAAGCGCATTTCTTGTTCTAGCAATTTTTTCTGCCGAACTAAATTCAAGAGAATTTCATCTAGATTTTTAGTTCGGTTTTTATTGATTCCAATTTGTAGAAACTGTGGGTTTAATTTTTTGAACAATTGATATTCACTAATATTTCTGAACAAGTTTAAATACTCATCATTCAGTGTTCCCAATCGCCAATGGTCAGCCAATACAATCTTCTCAATTTGCTCCCAAAAAGTATCGCCTTCTAGTTTTTTTGTTAGCTTAGTCAGCTCCAGAATACTTTTGTAATTAGCACTATTACCTAAAATGAGCACCCAATCTCCCTTCTTAACCGTTTCCTTATCTTCCTTTAGGATATATTCGATTTGTCCACTGCGTTCGCTGTAGACATCAATAGAGGGGTTTTCTGTGAGAATAGTTACCTCAGAAACAATAGCATCAGGATATTCGATCAACCACAATCCCAACAAAAGGAAAGAAAAAATAATTAGGAATACTGTATTTCCCCAACTTATAATCCAAGAAGGCGTTTTTTCTAAAATATCCTGAAAGAAGTAACTCTTATCTTCTATTCTGCTAATTTTATTTTTATCAATTGCCAAGTTCTAGTTGATTTTTAATGAGTTGATAATAATACCCTTTATCGGCAATTAGCGCTTCGTGTGTGCCTACTTCCTTGATGGTACCTTGATCCAATACAACAATCTGATCAGCGTTTTTAACCGTGCTCAAACGGTGTGCAATCACTACAACAGTTTTACCTTCACAAAAGGTATTGAGGTTATCTACAATAATGCGTTCATTATTAGCATCTAAGGCACTAGTGGCTTCGTCAAAAAATAAAAATTCAGGATTTTTGTACACCGCTCTAGCTATGAGCAAACGCTGGCGTTGTCCTCCACTGAGCGTACGTCCACTTGATCCAGCAGGCCCCACCATAGAATTAAAGCCAGAAGGTAGTGCATTGATAAGCTCCTCTATATTGGCAATTCGTACTGCTTCCAACAATCGCTCTACATCTACGGGTTCTGCCGAAGCTGATTCTGTAATATTATTGGTAATATTATCAGAGAAAATATATCCATCTTGCAAAACGGTTCCACACAAGGAACGCCAACTATCCGAATCAATATGATTGAGATTCGTGTTTTTTATTTTTATACTTCCTTCAGTTGGAAGATATAATTTGAGCAAGAGTTTAATCAATGTTGTTTTGCCTCCTCCACTTGTTCCTACAATAGCTGTTGTTTTGCCTTTTGGAATAGTGAGGTTGATATTTCTCAACACATAACTATCGGGGCTACCATTGTAAGCAAAGTTCAGGTTATCCAATACAATATCTTCTGATTGGGGAGGTAGTTCAATCAAATTTTTCTCATTGAGCAAGGCTTCTTCCTTACTGACAAATTCAATTTCTCCAAAGCGTTCTACACTCAACTTGGCATCTTGAACCAACCTAAAAAAGTCTACTAGTCGTAAAAGCGGGGTATTTACTTGCCCTACAATGTACTGAATTGCCAACATTGTACCGAGTGTAATTTCTCCTTCAATCACGAGCAAAGCAGCCGTAAATGTAATGGCTATATTTTTGAGCTGATTAATAACATCTCCGCCAATGGTTTGAAACAAGCCTAACTTAAGGGTAGCTACTGCATTTTTATAGTATTGTACTCGGTTTCTTTCCCAACTCCAAATATGACGGCTTTCAGAGGCATTTACCTTCACTTCTTGAATCCCGTTCACCGTCTGAATCAGAGCAGAGTTAATATTAGAAGAAGCATCAAATCGCTTAAAGTCCAATTCTTCTCGCTTTTTCATAAAAAACCATACCCACCCCGTATAAAATAGGATTCCGACCGTAAAAATTCCTAAGATTAGGGTACTGTAGTAGGCCAAAATCAACAAAAATACCAAGGCATTAACATAAGAAAAAATCTGCCCTGGTGCTTCGTTGAGAAAATTTTCTAAGCGATTAGACTCATTGATACGTTGAAGAATATCTCCTGGCGTTTTGCCATCAAAAAAGGAGACAGATTTTTTGAGCAATTTGGTCAAATAATCAGAAGTAATTAGCATACTTGTTCGGGCACCTATATAGAGTAGCAGCCAGCTGCGAACAATATTCAAAAAAGATCCACTGAGAAACAACACTAATTGTGCTAACAACAGGATATACACAAACTGTAAATCGCCATAATTGATCCCTTTATCTACCAAAGCCTGTGTTACAAAAGGAACAATTAACTGCACCACCATGCCTACCATTACACCAATAAAAACCTGAGTAATGTATTTCTTATGTCCTTTCAAGTAGGGTTGTATAATTCCTAATCCACTAGGTTTTTCATCCTCCTCATGGGTATAAAAATCAGCAGTGGGTTCTAGTAATATGGTCATACCTCCATCTGAGCCATCCGCTTTGATACTGTTTTGCCAAGCTATAATAAACTCTTTGGCACTATAAACAATACGTCCATATACAGGATCGGCTACGTATACCTTACCTCTTGCTATTTTATAGACAATTACAAAATGTCGATCTCGCCAATATACAATACAGGGTAAAGGGGCTTCTTGGGCTAACGTTTCATAATCAATCAATGCTGGAATAATATGAAATCCCAGATTTTCGCCTGCCTTAATCAAGTTTTTGGCCGCTACACCATCTGGACCAATCTTACACTGATAGCGCAAATGTTCCAAGCTGTAATGTTTGCCGTAGAATTTAGCCAACATCCTCAAACAAGTAGGCCCACAATCAAAACGGTCAGTTTGTATGTATACAGGAAAGTTATTGACTTTGATAGAATCTCTAATATTCTTAAAAAATTGACGCATTAAGTCAGGTTGCTAGTTTTGGGATGAGACAGGTACAATTACTATACAAAAGCGCATTGCTTCTTTTTTATCCATTTTGAATTATGATTCTTGCAATAAGAATGATCTATTCTTGCCAAAATGAACTTGCAATAGTGATTTACCAAGTTTTAATACAGCCTAAAGTTCTTTTACTTGTCAGCAGAACCAAAAAAGCTTATATTTACATGTAGGTACAGCTAAATACAAAAATTAGCTATTTGAACATTTAGATAATACAAGAAGCATAGTTTATGCTACTGGGATTGGTATAATATCCCTCTGATTATCTTTTCTATGATATATTTTATGAATTTAATTGTTGTATGTACTCTCTAGATATTCAAGAGTCTTTGTTTCATCAGACTTATTTGAAGTTTCTATTTATAATTGGTCTTCACCAATAAACTACTTTATTTCGTTTTGTCCCTTGATAGTGCATTATTTATGGTTGAGCAAAATACAAAGGAGTAGCATAAAAGAGTACATGATAAAGAGGAGCAAGGTTTTATCTATTGATAAACTTGCTCCTTCTTTTTGCTATTATCTATTTCACAAGAATTAGAGCTTAGTTTTCTTCTATGTCATTTCCTTGTTTATTTCCCTTGATAGTGCATTATCCTTGGTTTAAAATGGAAATAACAAGCAAATTTACATTGCCATTGTATCAACTTTTTTGTCGTGACAGTCTCCTAGTACTTGTCCTAATAGTTGGTCTACTTGCTTGGCATCTTGTTTCAAATTCTTTGCTTTGAAATCATCTAATTTTAAACGTTTCATCTTTTGTAAGTTTTGTTGATTAATTGTTGTGCTTACTCTTTCTTTAGGATTTTCGGCGACCTCCGTTCTGGAATAATAGGGCTTAGTTTTCTTCTATGTCATTTCATTTATTTCCCTTGATAGTGCATTATCCTTGGTTTAAAATGGAAATAACAAGCAAATTTACATTGCCATTGTATCAACTTTTTTGTCGTGACAATCTCCTAGTACTTGTCCTAATAGTTGGTCTACTTGCTTGGCATCTTGCTTCAAATTCTTTGCTTTGAAATCATCTAGCTTTAAACGTTTCATCTTTTGTAAGTTCTGTTGATTAATTGTTGTGCTTACTCTTTCTTTAGGATTTTCGGCGACCTCCTTTTTAAATTCTAGAGCTTAGTGTTCTTGTAGTTATCTAATTTTCACCTTGATAGTGCATTCTATTTGGTCAAAAATTGATTTATCAAAAGCTTCTACCTAATTATCTTTTTATAGTTATGTTGCTGAATTTTGATAGACCTGACTGGCTAGCATGACAATCTCCCAGTACTTGCCCCAGTAATTGATCTATTTTCAGGGCATTTTCTTCTTTGAAATTCTTTGACTTAAAATCATCTAACTTTAGTCGTTTCATGGATTGTGTTCTTTTTAAAAACAGTCTTGCTAAAATTGGACTTCGTTGCTAACACCACTGTTGGCCTTGTCAAACTTATTTTTGACTGTTCCATCATGGCAATCTCCCAATACTTGACCCAGTAGTTGGTCTATTTGGTTAGTCTCTTGTTTTAGGTTCTTAACTTTAAAATCTTCTAATTTTAATCGTTTCATGTTTGTATAGTTTAGGAATAATTCTTTGGGTTAAAAATTAGACTTTATTTTAATAGAATATTTAAAATAAATATTAATAATCATAAAATCATAGTCTATACGTCTACTAATAAGATTGCTCTAGCTAGTAAATGTTTGGTTTAGTGCATGTACATAAGTAGGTGTTCGGAGTCCTACCAACACATGGTCTAATTTAAAATGATGGAGATAAGCATTGCAAGCAGTTAATACAGTATTTTCTTTGATGGGAATGTTTTCCTGCTTGAGTTGCTCTAAGAATAGTTGTGTTTTATTGGTCTGATTATTTAGTGCATGTAGATAAGTTTGTTGTTTGGTCGCTTGAAATAAAGGTTCTATTGTCGTACTATCTTCATCAAAGGTGGCTTGAATAAACTTGAAATGATGATTGGTTTGAATAGAAGTAGCAATATCCAACAGTTCTTGACAATTGATAGATCCAGTCTGATGAGGGTCAATTATAGTATTAGAACTTACGCCATAATATCTAATTTTTCCCTCTTTTACTTGTTGTTCTAAGAACGTAAAAGCTTTGGAAATTGCTGCATGAAGATCTGATGATTGATTTAATTTTTTGCTTTGAAGCAGTCGTTCGGGGTTGTGTAGTAGATAAACATCGAGATAATCTCTACCTACCTTTTTAAGACTTTGCTCTAGTTGGTATGCTATAAAATTTAAGTCCGACGAATATTCAAAGTCTGTGTCGATTTCTGCAATAGCAGGTTTCTTTTCTTCTAAGAATTGGAGGAAATTTGTAGTACGCGATTTTATTGAAGGTAGGTATCCTACCTTGGATATAATAAACAACTTATCCGCATAAGACGGATATACATCTATAAACTTTCCAATCAGCTCTTCTGATGTACCATTGCAATAATTTGTTGCTGTATCAATTAGATTATAACCATTTTCAACAGCAGTTTTTAATGCCTGAAAATGTATATCATAATCTATACTCATCCTGTAGGTTCCAACACCTACAGATGATAGACAATCTATATCAACCATTCAGATTAATTTGGGTTTGAATCTTTAATACTAGAATTCAAAAACATCTTGTTATACCATTAGCTGGCTAATGATGATAACGTTTGACACCTACCAAAGGGGGAATATGTATGTGTTAAAAATGTTCTAAAATATTTTGACATCTACAGAAAATATTTTGTGTGAGTTGTGTGAATGCTCACACAAAATGTACTTACTAATGCTTTTATAAAATTACAACAAAAAACAGTTAAATGCAAGTTCTGTCTTTAAGCGTAGAAAAAAAACATAAGAAAAAAAACACAAAAGCCTAACAATCAACACATTCTAATTCAAAGCATATTCCAAAAATATTTTCACAAATTACTTTTATAGAACAGAATAACAATTATTAATTGCTAGTATGTTATTATCTAAAAATTTAAAGGCCAAAGGCTATACAATAGGGGATCTAAAATTTGCACTTTTTGCACTTCGCCCAAACAATGTTAGGTAGACCAATTATTATTCCAACTACAAGGTCTTAAAAAACCAATAATACATAATGTACTGACATCCAATTTTATTATTTTAAATAAAATATTTGTTCTCCTTTTCAAGCAGCTATTCCACTACTTTTTAAATCCTATACTCTGTACCAACAACAAAAAAAAGGGAAGCAAACAACCATGTGAACTTCCCCATAATTTGATCCTATATCTTAATCTACTAAGGACAACTGTATACGTTTTCGAGCCAAATCCACTTCAAGAACCGTCACTTCCAGTTCTTGTCCTAGTTTGACAATAGTTGCAGGATCTTTGATAAATCTATGACTCATCTTAGATTTATGAATAAGACCATTTTCCTTAATTCCTATATCTACAAAAGCCCCAAAAGCAGTAATATTGGTCACTACTCCTGGCACTTTCATCCCTGTGTTCAGTTCTTCAATGCTGTGAATATTGGCAAACGTAAAAACCGCGCGCTGGCTTCTGGGGTCACGTCCTGGTTTCTCCAATTCCCCCATAATATCTTGCAATGTAGGCAAGCCTATTTTTTCAGAAGTATACTGTTTCAAATCAATTTGCTGACGCAAGTTTTCACCTTGAATCAAGTCTTCCACCTTACAATTCAAATCTTTGGCCATTTGCTTTACCAATGGGTAAGCCTCTGGATGCACAGCCGTATTGTCCAAAGGATTTTTACCATTCTTGACGCGCAAAAAACCAGCCGCCTGCTCATAAGCCTTGCTTCCCAAGCGAGGCACCTCTAGTAGTGCTTTGCGGCTTTCAAAAGAACCATTGGCTTTTCTGTAGGCCACAATATTACGTGCTAGGCTGTATCCCAAGCCCGATACATAGGTCAATAAATGCTCACTTGCTGTATTCACATCTACACCTACAGCATTCACACAACTCTCTATCACAGCATCGAGTTTGAGTTGCAATTTTTTCTGATCTACATCATGTTGGTATTGACCCACCCCAATAGACTTAGGATCAATTTTGACCAGTTCTGCCAAAGGATCGGCCAAACGACGGCCAATGGATACCGAACCACGCACCGTTATATCCTCATTGGGAAACTCCTTGCGAGCAATATCAGAGGCCGAATAAATGGAAGCGCCACTTTCATTTACCAAAAAAGTATCTACAGGATGTCCAAATTGCAATGCGCGCACAAAAGCCTCTGTTTCTCTACCTGCTGTTCCGTTGCCAATAGCAATAGCCTGTATTTCGTGGCGTTTTACTAGACGTTGTAAAATACGTGTGGCTTCTTCTGTTCGTTTGCGTGGTGGCGTTGGATAAATAACTGTATGTTCCAACAAATCGCCTGTATCAGACAAACAAACCACCTTACACCCCGTGGCAAAACCTGGATCAATGGCCAAAATTCGTTTTTGACCCAAGGGCGAGGCCAACAACAATTGGCGCAGATTGGTCGCAAAAATCTGAATGGAATATTCATCTGCCGCTTCCTTGGCTTTGTTTCTAAACTCTGTGCTGATAGATGGTTTCAGCAGACGTTTGTACGAATCGGTTATAGCATCGGCTACCAAATCCTCTACTCTATCTTTTCCTCCTTTGAGATAAATATTATCTAGACGCTCTAGAGTATAATTCTCTTCAGGCGCAATACTCACTCGCAAAAAGCCTTCTTTTTCTGCTCTCAAAATTGCCAATAACTGATGGGGTTGAATCTTACTCAAGGGCTTTTCAAACTCAAAATAGTCCTTGTATTTCACAGCTTCCTCTTTTTTGGAAGCGACTACTTTGGCTTTGCCACTGGCATACCGTTCAAATTGCTGACGTACAGCTTTACGAGCGCGCTCATCTTCATTGATCCATTCGGCAATAATATCTTGTGCACCCTGTATCGCTGCCGCTTCATCTTCTACTTGTTCATTCAAGAAACGCTCTATTTCTTTGTCTAGATTGTGCGTGCGTTGCTCTAGTAATATTTTGGCTAGTGACTCTAAGCCTTTGGCGCGTGCCTTGGCGGCTCTAGTTTGGCGTTTTTTCTTGTAAGGCAAATAAATGTCCTCCAATAATGGGAGGTCAAAGGTCGTTTCTATCCGTTTTTTGAGTGCAGGCGTGAGTTTATCTTGGGCATCGATAGCTTTGAGAATACTTTCTTGACGCTTAAGGATTTCTTTTTGTTGTTCCCACGCTTCGAATATATTCATAATTTGCACTTCATCTAGGCTGCCTGTCGCTTCTTTTCTATACCGTGCAATAAAGGGAATAGTAGCCCCTTCTTCAAAGAGTTGGAGTACATTTTCAACACTTTTTTTGGGGAGTTGCAGTTGCTGGGCAATGCGGTCAATCATATTCTTGGATGGTTTGTTTTGAAGATAATTTTTCTCCCTCCAAGTAGAGGGAAAAGCCCAAAACTAGCATTTTTGAGAAGTAATTCAAAACAAAAACGTGCAAATTCTAACAAAAAAATGTATTGCCCGTTAAAAATAAAAAGCATTCGCTCCTTGATCTACTTAATTTATTACGGCCTCTTACCAAGCACTGCTTGTAAAAACATTATCTGAAACCACCTGATTCGTCAATTCTTGCAAAAAAGTATCTTGATTCAGAGATTGCCCTGTATGATTATAAGTAGGTTTCCACAAATCTATGGGTTCGACCTGAGCTACTACTTCTTCTTCCTGATAACTGCCTTCATATCGATCCGAAACGCCTGCCAATACAGGCTGAATCACCGTCGTTACCGTATCTATGGTTCTGTACACTACTTTGATAATGGTATCGGCTGGTTGCAATACCTTCTCTATAGTAGTATGATAACGCTCCAAATAAACGGTATCTCGCTGCATCAATGCGGTAACAGGGGCAATAGAGTTGGTAGTGGGCAATGCTTGTTGCAAGCACAAGAACAATAAAGCTGCTGCCGCTACTTTCCAAATAGGAATAGAATAATTGACCCATTGTTGCCACCAAGGCACCACCACCACTTTAGACTCCTTCAGCAACAGGCGTTTTTCTTTCAACGTATCTAGTATTGCTCGATTGGGCGCAGGCACTTCCAGTTCTTGCATCTCAGCTGTCCACAATGCCTGACTAGCTAATATAGCTTGTCGTTGGAGTTGATACGCTTCGGCGCTGCAATGCTGTAGTACCACTTGTTTTTCGTTCTCACTAAGCTCATCAAAATTTTTCTGGTCTAATAAATCTTGCCAATCCATTTGATTCAATTTTGTATTTAATGCTTTAATTGCGCCTTGTAAGGGGCGAGTTCTTGGGCTAGTTTTTTAGTAGCAGCATGTAGTCTAGATTTGATGGTTCCTAAGGGACAGTCTAAAATTGCTGCTATTTCTTTTAGGCTTAGACCTTCTTTGTATTTTAGTATAAATACCTCTCTGTATACCACCGATAGTTTTTGCAAGGCTTCTTGCAAATGCTGGTCTAAGCCTTCCTGCTCTTTGGGTGAACTCGGAGCCACCAAATTATCAGCAACCCCTATGCGCTCTTGAGCCAATCGGGCTGTTTTTTGGTTGCGAAAGTAATTCTTACAACAATTAGCGGCCACTGTAAAAATCCATGTTTTGAAAGGGCGTTGGTGGTCAAATTTTTCTGGAGCTTCCACTACTTTTAAGAAGACATCTTGTAGTAAATCTTGTGCTTTGGCCTCGTCTTGCTGCAACATTTTGTACATAAAAAACAACAGGCGTTTGCTGTAGCGTTGGTACAATTCATTAAAGGCTGGTTCAGACCCACGCTGAACCAGCTTCATTAATTGTTCGTCAGAAGAGGTGCTTATTGTGTTCATAATTCAAGCATTCTAATAGCCTATTTAATACTACTCTTCTGTTACTTTTTTATCATCTTGATCCAACTTGGCTATAATATCTGACCGCTCTGGCCATTTTGCCGTTATTTTCAAAATCAACGCCTTGACCTCTGCTTGTTTTTGTTGATTGTTGGTGAGGGCATAATGCTTGTGCAAGACCATAAAGCTAGGAATGTACAATTTTTTAAACCATTGCTGTGGATTGACATCAAGCTCTGCATAAGCCGAACATTTTAGGTGATCGAGCAATAAATTATTCTCATAATTATCGACCAAGTAAGACAAGGTATGTGGCTCTGTTTCGGCATAACGTAAGGCTACGCCTACATTATATAATTTGTCGGCAATATCCAATCGCTTGTACGGAGCAGCCAGACTCATATACAAAGGACGCTCGCCCCTGTGCTTGATTAGATGCGCTATAACCTCTTTAGCAGTTTTGGGATCTTCCAACAATGGAATATTCAATTCCTTAAATAATAGATCTCTATATTTTTTGAGGAGCAATAAATTAACATTGAGCACTTGTACATCCGTTCTCACCCCTTCTGCATGTTGCAAAACCCAAGCGGAATAGGTATCATTATCTCCATACGTTAGTAGAATACTATTGGGGGCTGTACTCACCAGCATATTATAATTCCATAATAAAATAGTGGGCGAAAAATCACCACTAGCCTTCCACATAACTGCCACTTCTTGAAGCTTTTTGAAATCCCTTGTCACTTCATAATAGGTCAACAAATCATCATACGTATCAGGACGCTCAGGATCCATTTCGTAGGCCTTAAAAATATGCTCCATTTGTTTGAAGTGGTCTACTTGGTGATAACCTTGTATAAAGTGGTATTCATAGCTGTCTTTTATGGGCGATTTCATAGCTTCTACAATATCTGCTGCTGCTTTGGCCCATTCCTTTCTTTTATCCGCATCAGGCGATAAAATTTTGGCCATTCGGGTAGTAGTGTAATAACTCAACCAGCCATCTGGGTTTTTAGGTTCTTTCTCTAAGGCTATTTTCCACAAATTATGCTGCTGCACATACCATTCATACTCATACTGTACTTTTACAATAGAATGGACTTTTTGAGGGCTGTTGTTATCTGTTTTTTGAGCCAATAAACTACTGGCCAATAGCATTAAAACTCCTATCAACTGGACAATACTAGATTTCATGTTTCTTTTATTTATTAACGATTGTAATAATGATAATACCGAAGATCTTCTTTGTTTGTCCGTAATACCCGCGCCAAATCCAAAGGTTCGCAAAAATGAAAAATAAAATAAAAAAGCATCAAAATACCCATGATCTTGATGCTTGACACGACTCATATTAAGTCAACTCCTTAAATACGTATTTTACTCCTTTAAGAACTCCTGAAACCAATAGCCCGATTGTTTAATGGTTCGTTTCTGGGTTTCCCAATCGACATGCACCAGCCCAAAACGGGGATCAAAACCCTCTGCCCATTCAAAATTATCCATAATCGTCCAAGCAAAATAACCTCTAATATCTACCCCCTCTTGTTTGGCTTTTAGCACCTGAGCCAAGTAACTCTTATAAAAATCCTCTCGTCGTTGGTCTTTGATTGCTCCATTGGCATCGACCTTGTCGGGCATCGCACAGCCATTCTCCGTAATAATAATAGGCGGCAAATTTTCATACGCCGCATATTGTTTGATAATTTTATACATGCCCTCAGGGCAGACCTCCCAGCCCATTTCTGTAATCATTTCGGGCGGAACGCCTCTATGTTGTGGCTTTTGCTCAAAAGCCCAAACACAAGGCAATAGAGCATGACGCGCCACAAATTGAGTGTAATTTTGCAAGCCAATAAAATCAAAATCAAAGGTCAATTTTTCCAAATCATCCGCTTGTACATAGCGGTGAATTTTGTCCAAAAATGGAAAACGCTCTGTGGGGTAGCCCATGCCCAAGTGCGGTTCTAAACAAAGGCGATTGAGAATGATATTCATTCTATGGGCCGCTTCTGTGTGGCGTTTTTTCTGATTTTTGGGGGTAACATAAGCACAAGACAGAGCCGCCCCCACTTGTCCATCTTTTACATTGTCGCGCATAATACGCCCAGAGGAAGCCTGACAAAGCAGTGCATGGTGTATGGCTTTCAAAAACTTTTGGGGAGCATAATACCCTGGCGCATGATACATCGCCAAATAGCCGCCCAACGTAAAGCCAATAGGCTCATTTTGCCCAAACCAAGTCTTGACCTTATCCCCGTACTCTTTGGTAACAGTATGGGTATATTCATCAAACCAGTTGACAATATCTCGATTTGCCCAGCCGCCTTTGTCCTCTAGTGCTTGTGGCAAATCAAAATGATACAACAAGGCCCAAGGCTCTATGCCCAATTCTAGGCAGCGATCAATCACTCGGTGATAAAAATCAAGCCCTTTCTGATTGACGCGTCCAATCCCTTCGGGAAAAATTCTAGACCAAGAAAAGGAAAAACGAAACACATCAAAGTTGAGTTGCTTAATCAGAGCGATGTCTTCCTTGTAATTATGATAAAAATCATAAGAAACATCCGAATTGTGCCGATTCTTGATTTTGTGCGGCTTGTTGTGGGTAAAGGTGTCCCAAATAGATGGGCCTTTGCCATCCTCGTTCCAAGCACCTTCAATTTGATAAGCCGAGGCGGCAATGCCCCATTTAAAATCACTGCCAAACGCAGCTTTGGTCAATGGATTGTTGTGAGGCATGGCTAACAATTGTTGGGGTTGCCCTACACTAGCTGATGCCAGTGCTGTAGCAGACCATTTGAGAAATTTTCGTCTATCCATTATATTTTTTTGTAGAAATAGTAGGCAAAATAGCACTTGATGAGTGACAAAAAATAAAACTATTCTGTTAAAAGCCAAACAATGCCAACGTCTTTACAAACAAAAACCCCACTGCTCTAGCAATGGGGCAAGTATTGTTAAGTATACTGCTATTGTTATTTAAGCAGCAGGAATAATTGTAATCTTACTCTCTTGAATCTTTTTGAACACCTCATTCACAGCATCCAATTTTTGGGCTTCTTCTTTTTTGATAAACAACTGCTTGGTGGTATAAACCGATTGTATGCGTATCATATTGGGCTTCAATTGGGTCACTACACACTGATAACTGGCGTATTCATTATCCAATTTTTGGTTGAGTTCTGCCATATTCTCAATCGTTACATTTTGATCAAAAACCAAATAGTACTCTTCTGTATCCGTGCCCAAAAAAGGCACGTGATAATCTAAAGCACGGTCGTCTGCATTGACTACACGGCGAATGTTGTGACTCAAAAATTCGTCAACATTGATCTTATACTGGCCTTCCTGCTGCGTTAACAAACCTTCAATTTCGGCCTCTACGCTGTATTTAAAATCAAAATTGACCACAGGAGAAATTTCATACTTGTCTACCTTGGCACTCTTAACAGTTGCTTTGATGTTATCATACGCCCGATAAGCAAAATCATACGATTGCTGCATGGTCTTAACCAGTGTATCGGCCTTGTGTCCTTCAATAATGCCACTACGAGCACCACGAGCATACAAACCGCCTACTGAGGTGCTTGTTTTTTGTGTGATTGTATTATTTCCCAAATCAATTTGCACTTGGCTACGACTAAAACGTTTGTTCTTTTTAGCGTCTTGGAGGGGGGCATCTCCAAAATTAATTTCTTGCAGGGTTGCTTCACGATTGGTAATATCGCGCATGTAAATTTTGGTGTTGTAATATTGCCAAGGCAATTCATTGAGTCCACCAAAACCACTAATGGACAAATAACCATCGCCATTCTTAAAAACAAAGAAATAGTTATTGATTTGTGTAGGAGACACAAAGCCTAAATCAACAGGCCCAGCCAAACGATTGCGCGCCCCTGCCAAGAAATAAGGAATATTAAAACGCTCAAAAAAGTCTCGGTAAATACGCAAGATATGTCGCCCATTCGCCCGCTTATTCAGCAAAAAATATTCAATCCCTTCACTTTTCTCAAAATCTTCCAATTCCTCTACAATAGGCTGTACTTCCTTGGTAATATACTGATTGAGTAAATAGACTTTCTCTACCGCTTGTAATTTATCGGCTGTTTTTCCAAATGCCTTGGCTCCATCTGCAAACAATTGTTCATAGAACTCTTCCAATTTTTTCTTTTTACGAACACGCACCTTCATGTAGTCCTCAGAGTACTGCAACAAGTAATCGGCATAGTTTTCCACTTTAAAGGCGAGTGGATTCATACGATACGCATCAAAATTCAATTCATAAATGAAGTATTCCAAATCCATTTGATAAATTGTTCCTGGCGAATTGGCTTCTGGCACAGCACGCAAATTTTCCATTTCCCACTGAATAACGCGATTGGTAGAAGTATTGCGAATCGTTGGCTTAGGCATATTGTTATAACTGCGTCCATCTACATTAACCTTTAAGGGCACAGATACCGTGTAAGAACGCTTTAGGGTAGGATAAGCACTATAAAAATTGACGGTCTCCCCGCTATTGGGAAATTTAAATTCTAGCACGGTTACCGTTTCTAACTCATCTCCAATCGCTAAGTCGGGAATTTCATAAATAGAAATATCATCTTTGCGGCTGTACAAATCATCCTCAATATCCAATTCGGGCTGGTTTAGGTCGCGAACTTTGTAATCAATCACCTTACCATCTGCTGCCTTTCTTACCCGCACATCTACATACTTATACTGTATAAAATCTCCAATTCTACCTTTGTAACGGTTGAGAATGATCCGTTGGTTATCTTCTATTGCTTCTTCACTTTGCAGCTTTACATGTACTTGTTGGCGAAAGGTGCTCAATTGATCCAAATAAGGAAAAGTACCCGAAATCGTTCCTCTAGTATAGGTTTCGGCATTGATAATAACAGCTTCGGCAGAGGCGTATTCTTCTGGAATACTTTCGGCCGCTATCATATCACTTTTCCATTGATAATCACTAAAACTTTGCGCCAATAGCTGGCTAGAACCTGCCACCCAAGCAAGGGCAAGTAAAAGGTAATTTTTTTTCATAATTTAATGTTGTTCTTTATTTTTTTGAGAAGGAAACCTTAGTCAACTATCTTAGGCTTTCCTTGCCCTAAGGGCATGAACTATTTGAGTTTAATAGGTTCTTAAAATACGTATTTTACACCAAAAAAGATTCCTAAATTTATATTAGTATACAACAATTCGACCAATTCAAAAACACAACTGATGAATGTGCTTGTTGCTCAATAGCAAAAAAAGAGTGTCATCGCTTTTTTATGCGGTAGATATTGTATATTTGTGTAGCAGAAAAGTTGATTTTCTATCATCTTACTAATTGTAATTGTATACAAATATGGCAAAGCGCAAAAATAAAGGGTTAGGCATTGGTGCTCTTTTAGGCAGTATTGATGCAGATATTGATTCCTCCAAAAACAAACAAGAAGTCGTCAAGGATTTGGCCAATACGGTAGCGTTCATTCCGCTTTCTCGCATAGAAGTCAATCCTTTTCAGCCACGAGTTGATTTTGATCCAAATGCCTTGCAAGAACTTTCGGACTCTATTGCAGTGCATGGGTTGATTCAGCCAATTACAGTGCGCCATTTGGGCAATAGTAAGTTTCAGCTCATTTCTGGCGAACGCCGTTTGCGCGCCTCCAAGATGGCAGAATTAAAAGAAATTCCTGCCTTTATTCGTCTGGCCAATGACCAAGAGATGTTGGAAATGGCTTTGATTGAGAATATTCAACGCCAACAACTCAACCCAATAGAAGTAGCCATCACCTATGGTCGTTTGATGAAGGAGTGCAACCTCACTCACCAACAATTGGCTCAACGAGTGGGCAAAGGCCGAGCAACTATTACCAACTTTACACGCTTGCTTTCTTTGCCAGAAACCATCCAAAAAAGTGTAGAACGTGGAGAAATTACAATGGGACATGCCAAAGCACTATTGGGAACGGATAATTATGCCTTCCAAATGGCGGCCTTCAAATCTATTGTAGACAAACAACTCTCCGTTCGTCAAGCAGAGGAATTGGTCAAATTATACAAATCGGACAAAGGTACCCCTACTCCCAAACAACCCGTTCCTTTTGCTTCTAATTACAAAAAAGTACAATCCGAACTCTCTTCTTTGTTCAGTACCAAAGTAGCTTTAAACGCTGATGAAAAGGGCAAAGGGAAAATTGTCATAAATTTTGCAGATACAGATGATCTAAACCGAATTTTAGATCTATTAGAATCTGAACGCTCTTAGGCTCTGATACAACCAATCTGTATATGAATGCACTACTGCTTGTTTTTCTTATTGTAATAAGTGGGAGCATTGCTTCCAATGCTCAAAATCTTGCTCCACTAGATAAACAACTCCAAAAAAGCATTGTTGCTTTTGAAAAAGGGCAACTCATCAAAGCAGAGCGATTGTTAAACAAACTTATTACTCAAGAAGAATTGTACGCGCCTGCCTATCTCTGGAAAGGCAAATGCTTGGAAGAGTTTGAGGAATATCTATCGGCCTATGATGCCTATTATACAGCTTGCCAATTGCAACCACAGGTTGCAGAATACTGGGTAGCTTTGGGAGATTTTAAGCAGCGTCTAGGCAGTTTGAGCATTCAAAAGCCTGAGGTATGTGGAGAATGTGGCAAACAATTCTTACCTAATATTGGCAGTAGACCTAAAGCCAGCAGTTATTTTGAGAGTGCTTTGGCTGATTACCAAAAAGCACTCCAACTAAACCATACACTGCCCAAAGTGCATTACCAATTGGGATTGACCCAAGCAGCACTAGGTGCCAAAGAGGAAGCTTGTGCTGCTATCGCTGATGCTGTACAATTGGGTTATGAAGCTGCTATTTCTTATCAAAAAGAATACTGTAGCAAAAAGGAGTAGCACCGCAATCACTATATCTAAAACATTTGATATTTTATGGAAAATGCACCTGTTATTATTGTTGGAGCTGGATTAGCTGGTTCTTTGATGGCGATTTACTTGGCTCAAAAGGGATTGACAGTAGAAGTATTTGAAAGCCGTCCTGATATGCGTCAGGCAGATATTTCGGCAGGCCGCTCTATTAATTTGGCCTTGTCTAATAGAGGCAGTTGGGCTTTATCAGAAGTTGGGGTGCTAGACCAAGTGATGCAAGAGGGGGTCAAAATGCCAGGAAGAATGCTGCATTCCAAAGATGGACAAACACAATTTGCGCCCTATGGCAAGGACGATTCTCAGTATATCAATTCCATTCCTAGAGGGGGGCTCAATCAACTGCTCATGACGGCTGCCGAAGCTTATGAACAAGTGACGATTCATTTTAATAAGCGTTGTGTAGAAGTTGATTTGGATAACACTAGTGTTACGGTAGAGGACTTTATTAGCAAAGAACAAATGACCATACAAGGGGCCACTATTATTGGAGGAGATGGTGCCAGCTCTGCTGTACGACAGGCTATGGAGCAACAATTGGAAGGCTACCAAGCTCAAGTAGATTGGCTGGCGCATGGCTACAAAGAATTATCCATTCCTGCCACCAAAAATCAGGGCTTTGCATTGGATAAAAATGCCTTGCATATTTGGCCAAGAGGAGCCTATATGCTCATTGCACTCCCCAATGCAGATGGAAGTTTTACCTGTACACTCTTTTTTCCTTATGAGGGCGAACCTAGTTTTGCCAGTTTGGATACGCCCCAAAAAGTACAGGCGTTCTTTGAGGAGGAATTTGCAGATGCCGTACCCCATCTCAAAAATTTGCAAGCAGAATACCAAGCCAATCCTGTGGGCAAACTCGGCACCTTGAAGTGTTATCCTTGGGTATACCAAGGCAATGCGGCACTCATTGGCGATGCGGCCCATGCTATTGTGCCCTTTTATGGACAAGGTATGAATGCCTCTTTTGAGGATTGTCGTGTACTCAATGCTTGTATTGACCAAGCTGGTCTAGGCAACTGGGAAACAGCCTTTGCTCATTATCAAGAATTACGCAAAAAAAATGGAGATGCTATTGGACGTTTGGCAGTAGAAAATTATTACGAAATGCGCGATCATGTAGCCGATCCTACTTTTCGTAAAAAACGGATGCTAGAACATCAATTGGAAAACACCTATGATGATTATCATTCTAAGTATTCCTTGGTGACGTTCCAGCCTGAAATTCCCTATGCAGTAGCCCTAGATTTGGGCAATCGTCAAGATCAATTGCTTATGGATTTGTGTGCCGAAGTGGATGATGTTGCAACGGTCAATTTAGAACAAGTATATCAACAACTCAAAGCATTGCAGGCGTAGTATTTTTTATGTTTTAAAAAAAAATTTATAAGTCATTCTTTATAAGAAGTATGGCTTTTTTCTGTTGCTATAATCCAAAATTAGAGCTTAAAGTGGCAACAATAGACCATTATTTGGCAAAAATAAGCAGTTGCCATATCTAATTTGATAGTATCTTTAAACAACAATACTATATCCCCCACTTCCTCCCGTTATCAAACAGTTTTTAACAAGATACAATGCTTCCTGAATTATATCTTGATCTTAATACCAACTCTGTGAACGATTCTCCCACATTCGTTCCTTACTAACACACAGACTATGCAAAGCACCCTATTATTCATTGGTTTACTGGTTACTGTTTGGTGTCACCAAGGACTTGCACAAGCAAGTAAACAAACAGTTCAAATCTACCAAGTCCCTAGTCATATCACCCACTTACACTTAGATTTGCCTAGTAGCAAGGTTACCATCATTAAAACCAAGAGTTCTAGAATTTCAATAGAAACTACGATTAACCTAGATCGGGGTTCTAGTCCGCTCCTAGAGTACTTGATTCGATCCAAACGCTATGAAGTTTATGGCCAATCAGATGCCAGTAGCCCCTTACTCAAATTACACCTGCCTCCCAATCCCAATGTGCTAATTATTAAGGGTAACATCTGTCATGAGCACTTGTCCTATCAGATTCATGTACCTGAACGACTCCTCAAAGTTACAACTAGTGAACGAACCCTTACGGCTAGTGTATCGAAATGATTTTTTAAAATATTGGGCATAAATTTGGAATTGCAAAAAAACATCGTACCTTTGTATTCACACAACGCAGAGTGGAGCAGCGGTAGCTCGGCGGGCTCATAACCCGTAGGTCGTAGGTTCGAGTCCTACCTCTGCATCTAAGTTTAAAAAGCTTCAAATCATTAGTAGATTTGAAGCTTTTTTTATGGCCGCTTACTGCCTTAATTAGAGTCTCCTCCAAAATGCTTTTCTTCTAAAATATCGGCTATTTCAGCTACTTCCATTAAAATTTCGATCAGTTCTTCTTCTTCCAAGTACTCTAGAATAGGGCTGGCTTGTATAAATATAGACTCACAGGGCTTGCCTTCCTTATCTTTATCAGGTACAATAGTAATGGTGGAATAAACCCCATAGCCAGATTCTTTAAGCAATTGATAGACATTAACATTAGGGGTGTATATCCCTACCCTACTAGTAATATAAACACAATCTTTGCCCTTGGCACGCCCTTCGGCTATCCACACCCAAACAAACTGATAACGAGCAGAACCAGCCTTGAGTTTGAGTATTACATCAATACTAAATTTACCATTGTCTAGTTCTTTAATTTTAAATTCTTTGGCGGTTGCATATTCTGTCAAGACGGCTTTTAAGTCAATCATTGTAAACCTTGTTTTGAGTCCCTATTTCATTGGTATCAATATACAATTATTTATTTAATCCCAATGACTGCGTACATTTTTTTAGCGACAGTAATAGACATTATCACGACTAAATTCGTAGCGAAAAAAGCATCTTTTTCCCTCACTCATCGTTAAAAATTGATTCCATAGCACTGCTATGAACTAAATTTTTGCCTTGATTGATGAAAAAACCTTACTTTTTGTCTCTGTA
>JBGCDW010000027.1:0-12371 GCA_045105775.1 Aureispira sp. | reverse complement strand
GTACAGAGACAAAAAGTAAGGTTTTTTCATCAATCAAGGCAAAAATTTAGTTCATAGCAGTGCTATGGAATCAATTTTTAACGATGAGTGAGGGAAAAAGATGCTTTTTTCGCTACGAATTTAGTCGTGATAATGTCTATTTACAAGCTACCTTGTTAAGTAGTCTCCAAAAAAAATTCCCCCTACTCAAAAAATAAAGACACGCCCTCCCAATAGAATTAGAAGCGCGTGTCTTACAACATTGTATGGCTATTATATATCTACATCAATGTTGATTCAATAAAAGGATGTTTGTCTGGAAAATCTGTCGTGTAATGCAACCCTCTACTTTCTTGACGTGTTGCTGCCGAACGTGTTATCATATAGGCTGCCGTAATCAGATTTCGCAATTCGCACAATTGGGGAGAAATAGTGGTCGTACTGTACAACTGTTCTGTTTCTTCATACAAAATATGCAACCGATCAAAGGCACGCTTGAGGCGGACACTTGAGCGAACAATTCCCACATAACTACTCATAATTTCTTTTAATTCTTTGACAGATTGAGTAATTAAGACCAACTCTTTGGGATCGGTAGTACCTGTAGCGTCCCAGTCTGGAATTTCTTCTTGAAATTCAATCGTATCAACCCGCCTTGTAATATCCTTAACAACACGCTCTGCATAGACCAAGCCCTCTAATAAAGAATTAGAAGCCAATCGATTGGCACCGTGCAAGCCCGTACAACTGCATTCTCCAGCCGCATACAAATGCTTGATGGATGTCTGCCCATTCTCATCTGTCTTGATGCCGCCACAAACATAATGTGCAGCGGGCACTACAGGAATCAGATCCTTCATTGGATCAATGCCCACACTTTTGCATTTTTCATAAATGGTCGGAAAATGACCTATAAACCCCTCTAAATCTATATGCCTACAATCTAGCGTCATGTAGTCTTGTCCACGCATTTTCATTTCATTATCAATAGCTCGCGCTACAATATCACGTGGTGCTAAGGACTTGCGTGGGTCGTATTTTTGCATAAATTCTGCTCCCTCTGGCGTTCTCAAAATCGCACCAAAACCACGTACTGCTTCGGACACCAAGAAAGCGGGATTTTCAGGAATAGGGCTATAAAGAGAGGTGGGGTGAAACTGGATGAATTCCATGTTTTCCATGCGACCTTTGGCTCGATAAAACATAGCCATACCATCTCCTGTAGCAATACTAGGATTGGTGGTGGTTTTATACACTTGTCCAGCACCACCTGTAGCCACGATCGTTACTTTGGCCAAAAAGGTTTCAATATCTTGATTCTCCATATTGAGCACATAAGCGCCATAACACTCTGTACCTGGTGTCAACCGTGTTACTTGTCTTCCTAAATGGTGCTGTGTAATAAGATCAATCGCAAAATAATGATCGTAGTATTCTAAATTGTCATACGATTTTGCCTTGGCATTTAGGGCTCGTTGAATCTCCCAACCTGTTAAATCTTTAAAATGCAGGATTCTATTTTCAGAATGCCCCCCTTCTCGGCCTAGATCATATTCTTGGGCTTTTTTATCAAAACGAGTCCCCCACTCTATCAGCTCTTGTACACAGGCAGGGCCTTCCTCTACTACAATTTGTACAACCGCTTCATCGCACAATCCATCGCCTGCATCTAAGGTATCTTCGATGTGTTTTTCGAAAGAATCTTCATCAAAATCCCAAACGGCAGCTACACCTCCTTGAGCATAACGCGTATTGCTTTCTTCTTTGTGTGTTTTAGTCAAAACACAAATTTTTTTGTTCGGATGACGTTCTGCCAACTTAATAGCCATAGTCAAACCTGCAACACCAGAGCCTATAATCAGAATATCTATTTTTTTCATTGCGCTTATCTTCTATTAAGAAACAACAGAATTTTTATTCAGTTTTGTATTCTGTTACAACAATATAAAAAAAGCAGCTTCCTAAAAAGGAAGCTGCTCGGTATTTTTAATTTTTGTAGTATAAAAAGTAATTACTTTACTTTAAAAACGTACAAAATGATCGCAGTTAAGATGTCTAATGTAGACAACAATAACACATTTTTCATAGAATTTGGTGTTTTATACAGATTAGGTTGATAATTCGTACTGGCCTTAAAATAGTGAGAAGAGACCTTGTACCAACTTTCTTTATTACAAATATAAGACATTTAAATTTAAAAACAGCTGGAATTTTTATTTTTTTTATTTATTTCATAAAAATTATGTTGACAAATTACTTCCAGCCATGCAATTGGAACCAGCCTGCGCGCTCAATTACATTCTTGGAATAGTCTCGTCCTGTGGTGTAATAATCTACCCCATATCCCATACGATAACCGTCCCAAGCACGTCGGGGGCCACAATTGTAGCCTGCCACTCCTGCTTTAATCAGTTTAAAACTCATTTCCCAGCCTGCTTTTTTCTGAAAGTAAGCCATGCAATTTTTTAATACAGCACCTCCATAGATGATGTTTTCTCGTGCATCGGCCCAACGCCCAGATTCTACAAAGGGTACATGCCAACGATCGTCTACTTGCATCAAACCGCGTCCATGTCCGTGGTCACCTGTACCACCTGGACCAGGAGGTGTTAGAGCCAATCCCCAATGAGATTCTCTTGATCCCAGCCCTGCAATAATAGAAGGGGGTATATTGTATTTTTGCGCTACTTTCTTAACGGTATACTCATACTTTTTGAGTTCTTCGAGCTGACGCAATAAAGTGCGATCCCATTTGGCATAAGAAGTCTGAAAGGTGCTAGAAGGGCTGGCAGGAGCAGGACGTTTCATCAGTATAGACCAAGTATACGGCCCTACTACACCATCTGCACTAAGACCTTTGGAAGCTTGAAAAAGACGAACTACATTTTCTGTGTAAGCTCCAAATTCACCATCAGGGCGAATTCTGTAGCCTAAACCTTTAAGAACTGTTTGTAATTCGCGAACATCTTCTCTCAAGTGTGGTGAAGTGTGGCTAAAGCCATCATACAAGCGTAAGGTAGGTCTTCCCATTATAATTGTGTCTAGTTTTTAATAGTAGATGGTGTGGTATTCCATCATTAAGTTTGTAAGCATAAATCACTTGGAGTTGCCAACAAAAGTACAAGTAATCTTATTATTCAACAACTAATTTAGTATCACTTATGATTGCCATTTTGCTCAAACAAAAACACAATGGCTGTAAACTTCGTTACACTATTATTGATAGTTATTTAAAAAATCACAACAGTTTACTACTTAGTTATATTATTCCTTGTTCTAAAAATAGAAATAAAAAATTGGTAGCGTTAATTTTTCGACTAAAAAACAGGCTTTTTTGCTAGTTTTGTTTACGAATTGCTGTTTTTATTTCCTGAAGTTATTTAAAGTTAAGTGATCTCTAAAAAGTTATCGAATTTAAAAAGGTTCTTTTGTCCTAAGTAGGCGGAATTTTTAATTCCAACGCTTTACCCAACTATTTCAGATACGGAATCAAATACACCCAATTATTCCGCAAGTACTAGTTTTTTTGCCGACTTAATAAACTAGACATTAACAAGAGCATGCAATAGATTTATTTTGGGGATTCTTTTTATTGTAAATTACAAACCACTTTTAGCTTCCATTACAAAGACCCGTCAACTACTTAATTCAATTCTCTAGGTATTGCTTTTTATGAAGTATTTTATTTCATCCTATTTTGTTTTATTCCTGTTAATTTTGGCGCACCATTCTACAGGACAGACCGCTATACAACAAACGCTTCTGCGTGCTGATAAACATATTAAAGATGCGGAACAGTATTATGCTGAAATGAAATATACCAAAGCCAAGGAGTCGTATCAGTTTGCAGCGCGTATCTATCGAAAGAATAATTTGCCCGAATATTATGCAATTTGCTACAATGGTATTGGTAATATATACATCGATCTCACCCGTTATGAAGAGGCCAAGAACAAGGGTTTTGACAAGGCATTGCGACAGTTAAAAGAAATTAAGCAAATTAATCCTAGCTTTCAATTAGATAGTAGTTTGATTGCTGATGCCTATGAAGGTCTAGGGCGCTACTATAGTCGTGTAGCAACCACAATGCTTATAGATAGCAGTCAGGTTTTGCAAATTAATTATAAGCAAGCACTTCAATATCATCTCCAAGCTTTGGGTATTCGACAAAGACAATACAACAGAGCGCATGAAAAAATTGCCCTTTCCTACTACTATATTGGTGAGTGCTACAGTGGTTTTTTTAATACCAACAAAACAAGTCGCTCTAAGCTTGTGCCGATCAAAGAAGAATTGAAATATTTTAAAAAGGCACTGAATATGCAACTCAAAACGGTAGGTGGCTTGCATTATCAAACAGCCAATACTTATCAAGCTCTGGGCAATTATTTTTATGAAACGCAACAAGATTACCACCAAGGTTACGCCTATCACAAGGAGGCTTTTAAGATTCGTCAACAGTTATTTGATGATAATCACCCACTTATTGCCGCTTCTTATATTAATTTAGCGACTTACTATCGAGTCACCAATATCTATGATCGGGAGTTGTCATATCTAGAAAAAGCCTTACAAATTCAACTACAGCGTCTAGGAACCGAACATGCTGAAATTGCCAAAAGTTATTATTTGTTAGCCAATCGTTACAGAAGCAATGGCAATATCGAAAAGGCATTGTCTTATTACAGCCATGTCTTGTATATTTTTGAGCAACTAGGACAGCGCGTTACAACTGAAGTTGCGAATACGCACTTAGCTATGGCGGATTGCTATAGTCAGCTTCAACGCAATACGCTTGTTTGGCAAGAATTGGAATACAGTCACCATTTATTTAAACGGGTATATGGCGTACAGCATTTCAAACTCAGTCAGGTACTCTTAGCAAAAGGCGATTATTACTTGGCAAAAAATCAAGTTGACTCTAGTGCTTATTTTTATTTTCAAGCCTTACAACTCAATCAAGAACAACTGGGACAGCAACATTATGCAGTTGCTGAAATTTATGATAAGTTAGCCCATCTTTATCAACAAATAGGCAAAAAAGAACTAGAGCATCAATATCTATTACTGGCATTGGCTATTCGAAAAGTAGAAGCCTATATACTGCGGTCTAGCAAACAAAAACAACATATTTCTTATTTATCCTCCGAACAAAAAAAACGCCCCAACAGCTCCTTGATGCAGCAACTCCATCAGAGTTACTGCAATTTGGCAGGATACTATGAGCGAGAGCAATCCTATACCATTGCATTGAGTTACATTCAATTGGCATTGGCAACGGTGTGCGAAAGCATAGCTTCCTACAAAGACGATTGGCATTACAACCCCTCGACCAAAGAACTAGCACGCAATGTTACTTGGTTGGCCACTTTGTCACAAAAAGCCGATTTGTTGTTGATGCTCTACAATAGCAATCAAAATCAGGAATATTTGTATTTGGCACAAAAGACGTACAAACAAGGTATTGAAGTTATCAATGGCTTACGAACAACCTTTACCTCTGTCAAGGCCAAGCAAAAACTTCGTAGTTATTCGGTTCCTGTTTTTGAAGGGGCAATTACCTGTTTATACCTTTATCACCAACAATCTCCTCAAAAAAGTCATCTGGCGCAAGCATTTGAAGTGGCAGAGTTGAGTAAGAATTTTGTGTTATTACAAGGTTTGCAAAATAATTTAGCAATAGGGAATAGTGATATTCCCAGTAGTGTGCTGGAGTATGAACAAACTTTGCGTGAGCAATTAGATTATTATTCTAATTATAATAATAGAGGAAAAGGTAATAACCAGCAATATGATCAAGTCTATTTAGAAACAAAGCAACAGTATGATTCTCTTATTCAAGAACTAGAGCAACATTATCCACGTTATTATGCCCTCAAATACAAAACAGCTGTTACAACACTCCAAGAAGTACAATCAAACCTAAGTTTGAAAAAACAAGTTTTGCTAGAATATTTTGTAGGAAAACGCCATTTGTATGTTTTTAGAGTTACAGGAAAAACGTGTCAGTTATTCCAAATGGAGATTCCTGCTAATTACGAAAAGTTGGTCTATAATTTACGCAGTGCTCTGACCAATTATGAGATGATTACCAAACACCCTCAATGGGCGCACAAGGCCTTTGTTTCTGCGTCTTATCACTTTTATTCCTATTTCTTGGCTCCTTTCTTACCAGAGGAGGGGGAAGCCAAAGAACTCATTGTTATTGCCGATGGAATGCTGCACTATATTCCCTTTGAGGTGGCGATTTGCAAATTTCCTGAACAAGCAGTGTTGGAAAATCACAATTACAAAGATCTAGATTTTTTAATCCGACATTTTCCTATTTCTTATAATTACTCTGCTACCCTCTGGAACAAAAATTTGCAACGTAAACGCCTCTATAATAACGGACGCTGTTTGGGTTTGGCTCCTTCTATTCAATTCTCTAGCCAGCATGATAGTTTGCCTTGGACACAAAAAGAGTTGGAGGCGATACAACGTATTTATGATGGTGATTATTTTTATGGTTCAGCCGCCAACAAAGTACTTTTACAAACCAAGGCGAGCGATTACAATATTATTCATTTGGCTACGCACGGTATTGTAAACATGCAAAACCCCATGCGTTCTATGCTGTCTTTTGGAGAGGAGGATAACGAAAAAGATGCCTTGTATGCGTATGAGATTCACAATCTTTCGATTCAGGCCAACCTTGTAGTATTGAGTGCTTGTGAGACTGGTTTTGGTAAAACCATACAGGGAGAAGGGGTTTCTAGTTTGGCTAGGGCTTTCCTATTTGCTGGAGCACCTAGTGTAGTCACCACTCTTTGGGAAGTCAATGACTTTACGAGTGCTGCACTGATAGAATTGTTTTACAAAAATTTATCTAAAGGAATGAACAAAGCGGAGGCTCTACAAGCTGCCAAACTAACCTTCTTATCCAAGACGGATGAAATTTCAGGACATCCTACCTATTGGGCAAGTTTTATTACCTTGGGCAACTCCAATGCACTGCCTAGTTCACGAAACAGTTGGCGGTGGATAATGCTCTTGGGTATGGTGGTATTCTTACTGGGGTATGGGTACAAAAAAAGACAATATCACCTAAATAGGTAATATTGTCTGGGTGTAAGTACTGTATTTAACCTGATCTAAAAATATAACATCAGGAATATAGGGTTTGTCACTTTATTCTTCTACGTGATCCTTGGCCTGCTCTCTCCAATTATAACGTTCGTAACGCGCCCCAAAACTTTTGATCTTCTGATCAAGTTCTTCAATATCCTCGTCTGACAAATCGGCCAATTGTTGAAAATTAACAACGCCTTCTTCTTGTAGTCGAGCTGCAATTTTATCTCCTAAGCCTTTTAGTGCTGTCAAATCATCTACGCTTACATCATCCTCATCATCTTCTAAAACCTCTTCAAAAGCATCTTTGATACGCTGGGCTTGTTTGACCAATACTTTTTCGGTTTCTTCAGCTTTTTCTTTTACTTTCTCCTCTAACTTGGCAGCAGCATCTTTTACTTTTTGCTTTGCTTGTTGGCTTTTTTCTTCAAGAAACTCTTCCGCATCTTCTACTACCGCTTTTACATCTTGTCCTTTTTGGCTAACAAAGTTCTTGGCATCATCTGCCACTGTTTTGGCTTTATCAACAACATGTTCAGCCGTTACTTTCACATCTTCTACCACCTCTCTAGCTTTTTTCTTGGCTTTCTTTTTAACTTTTTTACTCTTCTTGCTCAAATATTCTTTAGCTTCTTCGGCTTTCTCTTTGGTCTCTTCTACAACTTCTTGAGCTTTGTCCTCTACTTTTTTCTTGGCCTTTTTGCCTTTGAGCAATTTGTCATTCACAGTGTCTACAATAGCTTTTCTGGCTTTTTTAGCCTTCTTAGATATTTTTTCCACTTTTTCCGTAACATTTTCTTTTACCTCGTTGAGGTCCGCTTCTAAAGCACCTTTTACATCTTCGACACTTTCAGAAAACATAGTACCATCATCATTGGCCTCGTTTTCGTCAATCTTATCTTCATTGCGCTCAACTCTCTGACGCATTTGTTCTTTGATAAGGTCACTCAGTTCCTCAAATTTGTTTTCTAGCGTTGAAATTCTAGCTTCGATTGTGGTGTAAATCCTGTTCTCTAATCCCAGGTAATTACTCTCCATTTTCTCATACCCCCTAGTAAATTCCTTACTAAGTGTTTTTCTCAGTTTTTCTAACATAATTTTGTAATTGATTTTTGGTATTTTGAATAAGTCGAAGTTTTGGTGATAACTTCTTGGAGGCAAGTTACTAAGCATGTGTAATTTCTCACAAGAATTACCTTTAAATTCGTGTAATTTCACCCTTTACTCTACTTATTTACAGCTTTTATAGTTTTTTGTTCAATAATTAAGCAGTTCACAAACATTTTTTCAAGCAAAATTTCTGCTTATAAGATAGCTATTTTTGCTATTTTTTACAAAAAAGGTGTTTGCGATTTTTCATTTCACAAACACCTTTTTTAGTAATTTTAGTTCACTATTTTCTAATTAATTAGAACTGTAAGCCTACAAAAATTTGCACTCCAATATTTCCATCTATGTCATTCCGTTGAATATATTCTCCATCTTCGGTTAATT
The DNA here is from genome assembly GCA_045105775.1 of Aureispira sp. Taxonomy (GTDB): domain Bacteria; phylum Bacteroidota; class Bacteroidia; order Chitinophagales; family Saprospiraceae; genus Aureispira. The sequence continues at coordinate 3,788 of JBGCDW010000027.1, read as the reverse complement.
GAGTAGTAGAATTATCATACTTGTTTGTTGTAATATCCAATAAACTATAACCAAAACGGGCCCCCAATCGCAAACCTGGGGTAAAATAATAGGACAAACCTGCTTGAACCGTAAAATCTACTGTTTGGAAAATGTTTTCCCCAGCTTTATCCTGTACGTCTGTAAAATAATAAGCAGCAGGGCTTCTAGGATAATAACGGGTAGTCCCATCAATTTTTGCTGTTTTGGCAGTACTGGCAGAAAGTGCACCTATTTCATCTCGTATCATTTTATAGTCCAAATCCATTTCTATGAACTGAGTAGGATCAGGATTGGAAGCATCCAACACACCAATATCTCCAAATTTAATGGTTCCCAATCCTTTAGAATCAACCAAAAAGCCTATCCCTACACCTAAGTCTAGTTGCAGTTGGTCATTGATTAATTCATAATAGAACATGATTGGAATTTCAACATAGGCGTTGATAATGTTCAAACTAGCACGACGTTTAAAATTCGTATCCGTTCGTTTGGTATAGGTATTTCCTGTTCGGTTGTAACCGTAAATAAATGCTTGTTCGGTACCATAAGCAGGCATTTTCAAAAAGGAATTTTCTGTTGTAATCGCATGAAAGGCACCCTTTTGTACAAATACGACCTCTGCTCCTAGTCCAAAACGTTCGTGCAAAGGAAATTTGATGGTTCCGCCAGCCGATAAACGCACGGTAGTTTTATACGATTCCTCTGTGCCCTCTTCTTCTTGGCCAAACATGCTTGTCAAACTAGCTCCTGCACGCAATCCAAATTTGGGTTTGAACAAATCTTGTGCATGAGTAGCAGTAGTTAGTCCTAAAATTAAAATAAGTATCCCCCAAATTGGGTAGCATAAACCTTTAAAATATGTGGTCATCTTTCTATAATTAGTTGATATATTGCCTATCTTTTGTGGTAGTTTGATTTAATACTTTGCAGATTTTTTCATCTACTTATCACGAAGTCATATTGATTTTTAACTTGCCTGCTCTAAAAGGCCAACAAAGATAACAAAAGCCCATCATTATTTTAGGCTTAAGCTCCTTGTCGCTTATAAAACTGCTCCCTTTGTTAAAAGGTTGGGCATGACAATTCTATACTTTTACATACATTATGCCCAGACATCATACTTCACTATCTTGCTCTCCTTCATTTCCTCAACTTTCTTACCAAGATAGCTTCCTGTCTATAGGTTCTTGTTTTGCTCAAAATCTAGGCCAGCAACTCCATAAACAGCTTTATAACATTCTTATCAATCCTTTTGGAGTGTTGTACAACCCTAGCTCTATTGGCAATAGTTTGCAACAGTTGCTAGGAGAAGCTTTTTTTGAAGAAAAAGATTTATTACCACATAATGACGCTTGGCACAGTCTGTATCATCACAGTAGTTTTTCTAATACAGACCAACAAAGAGCACTTACAACCATCAATGCCTCTTTAAAAGAGGCTCGTAAGCAACTCCAAAAAACACGTTGTTTGTTCTTAACCTTTGGTACTGCTTGGGTATACATCTGGAAAGATTCCGGCCAAGTCGTCAGCAATTGCCATCATTTTCCTGCGGCACGTTTTGAACGCCAACGACTTTCTGTTGAATCCATACTCAACACATTTTTAGCAATCTTACCTGCCCTAAAAGCGCGTTTTGAATCTTTAGAAATCATACTAACGGTTAGTCCCATCCGACATCTCAAAGATGGTTTTGTAGAAAACCAAGTAAGTAAAGCCACTTTGGTTTTGGCGGTACAGCAATTGGTCGAACAACTGGACTATTGTCATTATTTTCCTGCTTATGAGTTGTTGCTTGATGATTTGAGGGATTATCGATATTATGACAAAGATTTGGTACATCCCAATACATTGGCCATTGAATATATTTGGCAAGCTTTTGAGCAAGCTCATTTATCTTCCAAAGAACAGCCCTTGCGCCAAAAAGTGGCCAAGCTGCAACAAGCTGCCAACCACCGACCTCGCCAAATCAACAGCCCTACTCATCAAAAATTTGTACAAAAACAATTGCAACAATTAGAAAATATAGCCTCCAAACTCCCCAAACCAAGTTATGAGCAATTGAAAGCTCATTTTTTGACTCAAATCCTATGATTTTTTTGTAGTTTAGTCTTTCTCGAACATTACTATTGGCCATACTTCGTACGATTTTAGTTTTTATCATAAAAAAACAAGCTGTACATTTGATTATCAGCAAATTAAATCCAGCTACTTTCTACTTTTATTATTTTAATTATCAATACATTATACCTTTCGACGAAGTAATGCAATAAGGATTTTGCTTAATTATTGCTGATTCAACTTTACCTTTTATTGCCTTTTTATAATGCCTTATGCAGTCTATGTTTAAAAAATACTCCCGTTATATTGGTGTCATAGTAACTTTATTGGTTCTTGGATTCATTTTCTACTACTTCAGTGCTATTGTAACTTGGGTAGTTTTGGCATGGGTAATTTCTCTATTGGGTTCTCCCTTGGTCGCCTTCATGGGTAAGCTGCAATACAAAGGCTGGGAAATACCAAGTAGTATTCGAGCAATAGTAGTCTTGGTTTTGTTTTATGGTATTTTCAGTTTACTATTTTATCTGTTTGTTCCTGTTATTGTGCAACAAGGCCGAGAATTGGCTAGAGTCGATTATGCGGCCCTACTTGGAGCCTTAGAAGAGCCGCTCGATCATGTTAATGATTGGTTGGTAGAACGTAATTTTATAGCAGGTGAACTCTCTGGGCATATACATCCCCACCATATAGATTCTGTAAATTCGGCCACCATTGCTCCTTCTATGGATACCTTGCCAACAGAAATACCTACACCTATTGTTCAGACCACCACTATCCATCTAGATTCTATTCTATTGACCAGTGGTGATAGTTTTCCACAAACCAATCTCAACTTAAATATTGCCCTAAATATCGATCCTAGTTTACTACAAGGCTCCAGTGATAGCGTCACTACTGATGTACTAGAACAAGAAGGGGCTACAGGCATAGACTTGCTCAAGGCAAAGCTGATAGACTATATTAGCCCCTCACAGATTGCTGCCCGAAGTGTGGTGTATTTGGTAGAACTTTTAGGGAATTTGCTCATTTTAATCAGTTCGGTCACTTTTATTGCCTTCTTCTTTTTGAAGGATGAAAAATTATTTGGTACAGCCATCAAAGCATTGCTCCCCACAGGACGTTTAAAGGAAATGGATACGGCATTGAGTGCCATTAAACGCCTGTTGACGCGTTATTTTAGTGGTATTTTGGCACAAATTACGGTCATTACGATTTATGTCAGCATCCTCTTGTCCTTTTTGGGGATACCCAATGCTTTTTTGATTGCCTTTTTTGCTGGTATCATTAATGTCATTCCTTACTTGGGGCCTTTATTGGGGGCTATGTTTGCCATGTTGGTTATTATAAGTTCTAATGTAGACGCTAGTTTTTATCTGGTCACAGGGCCTATGTTGCTCAAGACCTGTGGTGTATTTGCCTCCATGCAATTGATTGATGGTTTTATTTTGCAGCCATATATTTTCTCCAACAGTGTTTCGGCACACCCGCTAGAAATTTTTATTGTAGTGGTTCTTGGTGCCAATATAGGAGGCATTACAGGCATGATTGTGGCGATTCCTGTCTACACCATTATCCGAGTTATTGCCGCTGTTTTTTTGAGAGAATTTAGATTGGTTCAAAAACTGACACAGAGCATGAATTATCAAGATGAGGAAGACCAGCTTTTGGGTGAAAATGTGGATATTGAAGTGGAGAAATAACTTGGTTTG
>JBGCDW010000026.1:0-7112 GCA_045105775.1 Aureispira sp. | reverse complement strand
CGAAGCGATCTGACTTATTTGATACAGTGTATCGAATAATCAGGTAACGGAGTCTTAGCGGGCTAAGGCGAGTATTTTCAACGATGAGCTGGAGGAAAATAGCCGTTTTTTGGTAGTAGTAATTTTGAACGGCTACTTAATAACAAAGCTTAGGGGAGTAAAAGCTTTGTGTTTTTTGTTTTATAAATGGCGATCTTCAAAAAAGGTAACCTTTGCTTACTATAGATAGATGTAGTATCTTGTTGACTTGATGATTATTTTTTCTTTGAATTTACAGCCCAAACGCTAGGTATGTCTTGCCATTTTTTTCTCTCTTGTTTATTTTTTTTGATGGTTGGAGCCTGTACGCCAAGTACCACTCCAACGCCTCCTATCTCTTCTTTTAGTGCCGTACAAGATTCTAATTTGGCCGCTTCCCGAAGCCCTATAATAGATACGACCAATGGCCCCATCTCTAACAGTCCTCTCGATAGTTTGGAACCCATTTGGGGCTATCGTTTTTGTATTCAAGGCGATTTTAATGGCGATGGCCAGCAGGATACTTTATTAGAAGGGTTCAAAGACCGAACAACGCATAAAGAGACCCATAAATATTTCAAGGGCATTGCACAAGAAATGGATTATCAGTATTATAATAAAGAACTGAGACAGGTATACACTACCTTAGAAAGTACAGATGGCAGTGTTGTCCCTTTCTTGCGTAGCTCTTGTTTGGGATTCTCGTGGTTAGAAACCATTGGCGATATTGATAATAATGGCACAGATGAAATTGGTTACGTTTTTTACAATGCTGACATGTCCAACCTAAACAGTTTTCATATTTATACCCTGAAAGATAATACTTGGATTAGGGTTCATAGTTTCTTAATTAGAGAGGCCAATTTTCCCCTTATTCCTTATCATTTCACCCGTTATGGTTTGTTTGGAGCAGATGGGCAGGAGTACGTACAAGACAGCAGCGTCAACCAACAATTAATAGAAGCGATTGATACCTTTCAGTGGGTGACCCTCATTAAACCCCATGTCATTGAATTTCAAACAATGGGAGATCCTTGCGAAATTTACTACGAAGCCATAGAGGATAAACCTGCGCTGAACGAAAAAATATGGCTAGAAGCAACCAATCTAGAGTTGCCTCCTTTTATGAGCAAACGATGGTTGTTGTTTGATTTGGCGGAGTATAGAGAAGCGACCCAAAAAAAGATTTTGAACGAACTGCAAGAAGGTAAGCATGAAATTTGTGACCCTATCTCTGAATTCACCATGCGTGCATTCATCAAACAGAATGAAAATTTTTAGTCAAAAAAACAGAATCAAATGAATCGCAAAATTTTCTTAGGAACCAGCCTCCTTCTTATTATCAGTTCTTTCATGGCTTGCCAAAAAGAGGATCCCAATACCGTCACCTATGATTGTAGTAATCTAACACCAACTTATGCGAGTGACATTAAATCTATTATAGATAATAATTGTGCGCGCAGTGGTTGCCACAACTCTAGTACTAGAGCATCGGGCATTGATTTAAGTTCGTATGCCAATGTATCGAGTGAGGCAGACAATCCAAGATTTAGAGGTGCCATAGAACGCCTAGATGGCTTTAGCAGTATGCCCAAAGGTAGCGGCAAATTGTCCAATGATAATTTGCAAAAAATTTATTGCTGGATTGAAAGTGGTAAACCACAGTAAATCTTTAATCTAACTGTATCCATACAAAAAACCCTCAGCTCTTTACAGAGCCAAGGGTTGGATTAGCAAAGTAATTACTTGCTTTCCTATTGTTTTATTTTGATGTAAGTAGCCGTTCAACCGAACGAAGTGAGTTCTTAAATGAAATGCACTAAAATTACTACTAACAAAAAGCGGTTATTTTGACCGCCTACTTATTTTTGAATTTTAATCACAGTGTTGACTGCTTACATTTTCAAAAACGACACCAGAGGCCGAATAGTTGGGATTGCTGGGTAATCCTGCTGATAAACCATTGCCATCATAAATAGCACAGCTTCCAGTTACATTACTAATCTTAACATTGCTAAGTGATAATCTAGGACGTGCCCACATGGACAATGCTCCCTCACTGGTATTGCTGCCTGCGCCATCTATAGTGACATGCGTTAATTGATTGAGTGGATTGGTAGAAAAGGCAAAATATAAGCCATACCAATAACCTGCTGCACTAGCCGCTCCTTTGAGCAAAATAGGCTCACTAGCCGTACCCACGGCATACAAAGCAGCATTGTCATCTACCTTCAAGCCTGTGCCTGCCTCAAATTCCAACATCAAACCAGGCTCTAAGGTCAACTCTCCGCTGTTGTCAATTTCTTGCACTGGAAAAATGCCTCCACTGCTTGCTGTTAGACGATAAGGCACTCCCAAAGCTTGCCATGTCTTGGCTGTACGGATTTCTCTCCCTACTCGTACGTGTACATAATTGTTGGTGTTTCCCTCAAAGTTGTTGCTTTTGTCTACTACATCCGCAAAATCGGCCCGTACCAATAAGGGCGTTTTGTTGTTCACAAACTTATTATTGCGCAATGATCTAATGTCTACATCTGTGTAGTAGTTGGCATTGATCCCATACCCTGCACTATTTTTAAATGTACAATTATTGATCGCAATTTTAGCATCCGCATAAATCACCAAATTCCCCAACTCACCATTAGAATTAAAAGAACTGCTTCCCCCACCACTAATAGTAACATGCTCCAAAACATTACTAGCATTGCCACTATATAAAATAATCCCTTTCCAATCACCTGTAGCTGTAGTACTTGGCCCGTGCAAGGTAATTCCTGCGTTTGCCGTTCCTTTGGCTTCAATAGAGCCCGTGGATTGGATAGCTAGACCGCCTTCTGCTTCAAACTCAATGGTTACCCCAGCTTCTATGACCAATTTGCCCTCTACATCCAACAAATCATAGACATCTCCTTTCTTAATAATGTAATCTACCCCATTACAATGATCTTCTAATATTCTGTCTTCCGAAAAGAAATCACTCTTATCAATAGTTACCGCATCACATATTGGCTTTTGACAGCTAGTGCTTCCAAATAAAAATACAAATCCAAGGAGTATCAAAAAGTTGTTTTTCATGACTTTTGTTTGTTTATTTATCTAATTTTTATTTTCTAATAATAGAGACCAAGCCAATTGCTTTTTTCTCTGTTACAAAGGAAATAGAATTTAGTCCTTTTTACAAGCGTGAAAATTTAGGTTTGTGAGAAGGGGCATTGTTGAACAAGATCGACCAACAAAAAATACAAGCATTTGAAAGCCAAGAGATTAACACAACTATTCACTAAAAAAGAGCAGCAACTTTTTGAGAAAACTGTGATAAAAAATCACAAGAGAAAAAGCCTTCAAAAATTGTACAAAGTGCTCAAAAAAACGCACATTCCAGACAAGGAAAGCCTATTTGAACGAGTATTTGAGGCACCTTATAAGGAGAAAAAAGATGCCATTTTACGCAATGAATTGCGCCTATTGAGCAATGCTATAGAATTGTTTTTGGTACAACAACAGCAATTGGCTTCCATCAATTTGCAACAGTATGCCACCAAGCTGAATTTGTTGAATATTTATATGGAGCGACAACAATGGAGTTTTTTTGAGCAACTTTGGCACCGTTTGTACAAAACGGCTGTGCAGGAGCACCATTACGAGCAACAAATAGAATTGAACCAGCTTTGGGTGCAACGTAAGATGCTGCAAGGTGAGAATTCTGTGGATGCTTTTGAAGCGTTGAAAAAGCACTTAGCACAAAGTCAATTGGCCTTACATGCACATTTTCAAGAACAGTACCAGCGTTTGCAGCTCAAATACGGCTTTGTCGAACGCAATCTTTACGCGCTCAATCCACGATATGAGGCACAATTGCCCCCGCCTCCTTCTGTTATTCCTGCACTCCCCAATCAAGCAGTAATTGATTATTTGAGTTTGGTGGCAGAGAGTTATTTGTTGCATGGCAATGCCAAAATACAACAATTAGAAAAAGCACTGGAATATCAATCGTTTCTCCAAGCTCAAGATGCTTATCAAGATTTGTATGAAAATACCTTTTCGATTCAGGGAAATATTGCCATTGAGTATTTTTTGCAAAAACAATATACACAAGCACATCAAGCCTATCAAAAGCTGCTTCCACAAATAGATAGCCTTCCCAAAGCCAAAAAAATGGCCATCCTATTTAATTACATGGTCAATCTAATTTGTTTGGGACACTATCAGCCAGCATTGGAGGTTTACAAGAAAAATGAGTCGGCCTTTTCAGAAAATACTTTATTCAAATATAGAAGTCTGTATTTCAAGGCTTGGTGCTATATTTTGCAAGAGGATTATTCACAAGCATTGGATTTGGTATTAGCATGTGAACCTCAAAATCGCCCCCATCAAGATTCTATTTACGGAAGAATATTACTCAGTATTTTGTACAGTATGTTGGGGGAATTGGAATTGGCAGAACGCGAATTGTACAACATCAAACAGAAGCATCAATACCGTGCCTTGCAAGAGCCATTTTCTATGGATTGTGCTTTTATATTCTACAAATTGGTACAAGTGCAATTTTTGCCACCTTCGGACAGAAAAAAACATAAAGTAGAAAAACTGGTGCAAGAGATGCACGAAAAATACAATGCAGAGGGCAATACCACCCGATCTACCCTAATGTTACGCTGGTTTGATCAGGTAACGGCTCGCTTATTGGCGGGCAGCAGGGGTTTATAGTAGGGGGGTTATAGTAGGGGTTTATAGCAGGGGTTTATAGTAGGGGTTTATAGTAGGGGTTTATAGTAGGGGTTTATAGCAGGGGTTTATAGTAGGGGTTTATAGCTATAAACCCCTACTATACCCTACACCAATCGTTCTACGGCTTTTTTGATGCGCTTAATCGCTTCGCGCAATTCTTCTTCGGAAGTGGAGTACGCCAAACGCACACAAGCATCTGCTCCAAAAGCCGAACCTGCAACAATGGCCACATGTGCTTCGTGCAAGAGGTATTCACAGAATTCACTCGAATTGCTAATCACTTTGCCATCGACACGCTTACCATACAAAGCACTGATATTCGGAAAAACATAAAAAGCACCTTCTGGATGATTGACCTGAAAGCCATCAATTTCTTGCAATAATGCTAATACTAAATCACGACGTTGACGAAAAGCCTTGGCCATTTCATAAGTAGGTGTCATATCTTGCATCAAAGCATCTACCGCCGCTTTTTGCCCAAAGGCATTGGCTCCTGAGGTAAATTGGCCTTGCATTTTGCTACAAGCAGCAGCGACCCACTGGGGGCCAGCAATATAGCCCAAACGCCATCCTGTCATAGAGAAGCCCTTAGAAAAACCATTCACAATGATACAACGCTCTTGGATCGATTCAAAATTGGCTATGCTCACATGCCCGCCTTCTAAGAAATTAATGTATTCGTAAATTTCGTCCGAAACGACCAATAACTCCGAATGACGCTCCAATACTTCTACCAATGGTGCAAAATCTTCTTTGGTATAAACAGTACCGGTAGGATTGCAGGGAGAAGAAAAAAGCACCATCCGTGTTTTGTCTGTAATGGCTGCCTCAAACTGCTTGGCAGTTACTTTAAAGTCGTTTTCAATAGAAGCATTGACAAACACAGGTTTTGCTCCACTTAGTTTTATAATTTCGTTGTAAGACACCCAATAAGGTGCAAATATAACCACCTCATCGCCCTCATTGAGTAGAGACAAAGACAAATTGGCGATGGATTGCTTGGCTCCATTGGATACTACAATTTGATTGGGAGCATACTCTAAATTATTATCGCGCTGGAGTTTGGCAACAATTGCTTCGCGCAATTCCAATAAGCCCGGCACAGGCGTATATTTGGTATACCCATCGGCCAATGCCTGATTGGCGGCTTGCTTGATGTGTTCTGGGGTATCAAAATCGGGTTCTCCCAAGCTCAAGCTGATAACTTGATGGCCTTGTTGTTTTAATTCTCGTGCCAATTGCGCCATTTTGATAGTGGCAGACTCGGCCATGTTGTTTAAACGATCAGAAGTGTACATAATAAAGATATGGTGATAATAAAGTCATTGGAGCATGTCAATATACTCCACTTACAATTGATTTTTTTGTTCTAATTTTTTGGCTACATCCCAGAGGTCATCCAATTCGTCAATAGACAAATCGTATAATGGCTTAGGAGCATGTTGTTCCATATGCTGAAAGCGTCTGATAAATTTTTTGTTGGTTTTTTCGAGAGCGGCTTCGGGGTCTATTTTTAAGAAACGGGCATAATTGATAAGGGCAAACAAAACATCGCCAAACTCTGAAGAAATACGATCATCTCCTTCTCTATCGTCAATGCTCATTTGCAATTCGCCCATTTCCTCTTCTACCTTTTCCAACACATCTTCGGCCTGATCCCAATCAAAGCCTACTTGTTTAACTTTTTCTTGAATTCTATAGGCTTTGACCATCGCTGGCAGGGATTTGGGAACCCCTTGCAAAATAGACGACTTGCCTTTTTCCTTTAGTTTGAGTTGTTCCCAATTGCGTTTTACCGTTTCTTCGTCATTGGCTTCTACATCTCCATAAATATGAGGGTGGCGATGAATGAGTTTGTCACAAACGGTATGGAGTACATCTGTAATATCAAATGCTTTTTGTTCACTAGCAATTTTAGAATAAAAAACCAAATGCAGCATCAAATCTCCAATTTCTCCCTTCAACTCGGTCATATCTTGATCGGCAATAGCATCCACCAATTCATAGGTCTCTTCAATGGTCAAAATACTCAAACTCTCCAAGGTTTGTTTGCGATCCCAAGGGCATTTTTCGCGTAAATCATCCATTATATTGAGCAAACGCTCAAAAGCTTTTAATCGTGCATCCATTAATTTTCTGACTAGTTTTAATAAAGAAGTTGTTTAAGAATAGCCTAATGTCGCTAATGAAAGCTAATTTTTTCCTACTCTGCGTTAAAAATTGATTCCATAGCGCTGCTATGAACTAAATATGCTAGGGCTTTTGTACCTTTTAGGTACAACCCGCGCAGATCGCTTTGCGAGTGCCTTGATTAGAATCAAATTATCACTCATTATCAACGCTATTCCATTTTTAAACAACTTCAA
>JBGCDW010000025.1:0-36419 GCA_045105775.1 Aureispira sp. | reverse complement strand
CGACTTAAAATTATTCGACAAAAAATTAGAATTAGGGATTATCAAAAAAGGGAAATGATCGTTAGAATCGCCTTTGCTCTTCATAATTTGAGAGTCAAACATAGAAAACTCACCTGTTCCTATTCGTAATAACCTTTATTATTTTTGAACGATTACTTAGCAATAAGAAAAAGTAGGTTAAAGATACGATCAGGCTTGGTGACATGAGTATCCTCAAAATTGAATCCTCTAGTCTTGCAAGCAGCAAAAAACACTTCAATTCCCCATCGCTCTCCGTAAAACTTTTTTCCTTGTGCTAGAGGCTGACTGCTCACCAAAATTAAGTAGTCTTTATCGCCAAGTTTCTGGCCAGCAATAAAAAGTTGATATCCCCAAATCATGCGTTGTTTACGCAAGGCTTTGAAGTATTCTTCTTGAAATAATAGACGAGCACCTACTTCTTTATGCTTTCCTAATTTACGTACCAAGGTATTGGCACGTATCCGAGTAACAAAAGTAAACGACTGCCTCTTTAAGTAGCTAATCCATTCTTTTCCAATAAATTCCCTATCTGTTAATAAACATCTTATCTGATTAATCTGATCCTCCTTGAGATAACTTTTTAGACTTTCTATTAGTTCTATTCGCTCCTCTGTATTTGAATTACCCCGCTTATTTAGCAATTTCCACACCAAGGGTATTGCTGTTCCTTTGTAACTAATCCCTATCAATAAAATGTTAATATTTGACTTTCCAAACTTCCAATTTGTCCGATCCATGCTCATGATAACCCAGTTATTCTTCTTCACAAATAAGCCCCATACAAACTGTATATATACTCCTCTATCAAAGCTAAATCCTTTTATAAATCGTTGTATTCTCTTAAAGTTTGAACTTCGTTTTACCAACGGATTTAGAACTTTACTTAGCTTCGAATAACTTACACTTCCCAAGTGTAGTATTCCCAAAATTAACCGTGTTAAAACCAACAGTCGACGTTGATCTCCTTTAAAATGAGTACCTAACTCACTTTCTAATACCTTTTTACTATCTTGCATTTAGAGTAATTAGCTTGTCTGTAAATCGTTTTTCGTACTCTCAATTTACGACTTTTTGATTACTCTACTTTTTTTGTCCTGTACTTAGATATGTAACACTATTTGCAACGTCTTTTTCTACTTTTTTATTCAAGTGAGTTTTTCTGACAAAAAAAATCGTACAGCAATACACAATTTTACAAGTACGCATAACAAATCCGCAGAAAATATTTTTTATCTTTATAATTAAGTTTCAATCGTAGCATTTACAACTTTGCCTTCAAAGTTATAAATATCCACAAAAAAATTATTCTACTATTATTTAAGAAAGAGATAACAATCTACCTAAATAAATACATCAAGTGCAAAAAAACTCTTAAGTTAAAATACTTTACTAATAATTATCACGAATAAAGTTGTATGGCTCACTGTAGCATTTTTTCCTTTATCTGCATCATCAAAATACGCACGTCCTTTCCGAGGATGCACGTTTTCGTTGCTGCTGCTAAAGAAAAAAAACAGAACAGCTCGCTTTTCATAAATTCTATTCGGGACAACTATTAATATAGACATAATAATCATAAAAAAATTTTTAATACAAATACTAATGGATAATACAACTACTGAGGTAGGATTAATTCGTTTGTTAATGAATTACCGTCATATAAATAAAAATCTAGTTCATTATTTTCATGAGCTACTAGAAGATAATGAGAACAGAGTCAGAATGAATGTTCCATACAACTTGATGCTTACTAATGATGCTGAAATTATAGATCATGTCTTTAGGAAGAATCAGAGGAATTACATGATATCGAAATTGACTAGAGAAACAGTTGGTGCAGAACTAGGAATGGGGATTTTAAGTCTTACAGGTGATAAGTGGCTAAAGCAACGCAGAGCCATACAACCAGGGTTTCATAAAAAGAGATTAGAAGGGCTTGCAAATATCATGATAGAGCAACTAAATCTACACATGGACAATGTGCTGGATAAATATGCCGAAAGTGGACAAGAAGTAGACATATTAGAAGAGTTTCTATCATTGACCCTTAAGTTAATTGTGACGAGTTTGTTTGGAGCAAGTTTTGGAAAAAAAAGATCAGATGCTTTTAGTGCATCTATATCCAACTCCCTCCTTTATGCGTACCACCAAACTAGGACACCATTCCTAAAACCTTGGTACCGCATCAGTGGTAGACATGCTGAAAATGAACGACTAAAAGGAGTGAGAAATGAACATGTTCTTGATTTTATAAAAAGTCGTAAAAAAGCTGGTGGACAGTCAGATGATTTACTAAGTATGCTCTTGGATATTCGCTATGAAGATGGCACTAGTATGGACGAACGACAAATACTAGATGAAGTAGTTATTATGTTTGCTGCTGGGCATGAAACTACTGGTACCCTTTTATCTTGGATTTTTCTGATTCTAAACAAGCATCCTGAAATCGAACAGAAAATACTTAATGACATAGATAAAAAGTTAGGCGATAGATCCCCAACCTTTGAAGAACTAAGAGAGATGACTTATCTTTCACAAGTAGTTGATGAAACATTGCGCCTTTATCCTCCAGCTTGGTATGTAGAGCGAGAAGCATTAGAAGATGATGTTATAAACGATATTCCCATTGAAAAAGGGCTGATTATAGCATCTTCTATTTATAGCTTGCATAGAAATCCCAAATACTGGAAAAATCCTGACACCTTCGATCCTGATCGTTTTTCACCTGAAAACAAGGCTAAACACGTAGACTCATCTTATATACCCTTTGGAACAGGACCTAAAATGTGTATCGGAAAAAATATTGCACTCATGGAAATTCCACTAGTTATGATACATTTGTTGCGCCGATATAAAATTACTTTCCTTACCAAAAAAGTCAATTTTAAAGCCGCATTCACTTTGCGACCTGATAATAAGATAATGGTCAAATTAGAAAAACGAAAAAAGTCATAAATCAACTCTGTCAACAAAAACCACCTAAACGTTTAGGTGGTTTTTGCTTTTATAATAAACCAAAAATGTATACTCTCCCTAATGAACAATCATCAAAGGGCAAGTAACTTGGTGCAACAAATGGCGTGTGGTTCCCAAGCGGAACAAACGCTCAAAGAAATTTTTGGAAGGGCTGTAGGCCATCAATAAATCCACTTCTTGTTCTTGCAAAAAGCTGTCAATTCCCTTAGGCACGGTATCGCCTTGCAGCTCATGATAAGCTACTGCTTGATTGTCTGCCACCCCTGCAATTAATTTTCTAAGCTCTGCGATAGTAGCACGCTCCTTTTGATAAACATGTACTAGGTGTAATGTCGTTTGAAAAAAGGCTACAACATCCAGCACTGTTTTGAGTTTTGCTGTATTTTCGTCACCAAAGTCTGTTGCATAAGCAATATCCTTGATTGGGCGAAAATTTGCTTTTTCTGGTAAAATTAAAATAGGGCAAGGAGCCACAGCACTTACCGCAGTCGTAACGCTCCCAAACATAGACTCCAATAAATTGTGTTCCCCTTTGGTGGGCATTACAATCAAATCAATAGCCTCTGTCTTGCTAAAGGCAATAATTTCTTCTTCGGCAATACCCACCAATACATGCGTCTGAATCTCGACCCCTTCTTTCAGTACCGATTTATCCGATTCTTCCAACCTTGCAAAGTCCTCTAGTTTGGCCTGAACTAACTTTTTGCGCTCTTCGATGATCTTATAAGCGATGGTATCGTTCATAGGTACTCCAAAATCAATTCTATTAACATGCAATACATGCACTGCTGCTTTTAGTTGCTTGGCCAATTGCAAACAATAATGATAACCTAATTGAGAACGTTCTGAAAAATCAGTGGGATACAAAATTTGTTTAATCTCCTGCATAATAACTTTAATTAGTAAAATGAGTACTGTTTAGAATTTCTCCTTCAGAATATAAATAGACATTGTACAAATGTAAAATGAAGTTTCTTAAAAATAAAGCTAATCCAATATTTCTTGCCATGATTTAAATCATTCTCAAACATGATGCAGATCATCGTGCAAACTGACCAACTTCTCCCCGCAGGTATGCATCATCGCTTATCTTTGTAATACAAAAGAGATAAGAACACAACATTCCTAATTCTCACTATCATTCACTACAAAATACAATTATCATGAAACAGTTTTTTGCTTTGATCACCTTGTTATTGGTCCTTGCCAATGGAATGGCTGGACAAACTCAAAAAACATTAGTGAAGACCTTGGCTTTAGAGCCGACTACCACAAGCATACAGGTTGATGTACCTGCTCTGGTAGAAGTTCAAGAATGGGAAGAAAATACCATCCGAATAATCACTACTGTTAATGCCAACGTAGGAGAAAATATTTTAAAAGCACTTGCCGCTGCTGGACGTTATGGTTATACAACCAACACCGCATTGGAAACAGGTGTAACAACGATTACAATGCCTAAAATAGGGGTAGAAGTAGCTATTAGCGGCCAAGTACTGGAAGACCAACTCCATGTAATCATTTATGTTCCAAGAGGAGTTGATTACCAAATAATTGGTATTCCTAACCCAAATTTGATTCAATAACATCTTGTAAATTATAAATTTAAGCCCGTTTAATTTTTGATTAGAATAGAGTATCTGTCAGCATTGTACAAGCAATTGTGCAATGCTGTTTTTGTTTCTATAGTAGAATAGCTGTTAAGCTGTAAAAAACTTGCCTAGCAAAGCGAATTTGTGTACATTTATTAGTTGTTTACTTTATTTTTTACTCACTTTTATTTGTTGTTATGGATGCCCAAAAACCATCTACTGAGCATGATCGTCCAGCTCAAGCACTACCCTACCTTTCTGTTCTTCCTATGACAGAACAATACTTGGATTTATCCATTTTGGAACGTGTGCAAGTGGGACTCGCACAGCAATTGGTCAAACAATTATTACGAACAGAAACCGATGTAGTAATTCATGTACCACTAGGCATTCAAAAAAACACACCTGCCGAACAACTCAGTCAACTCAAAGCACTCCAACGCAGTTTCAAAGGATTCAACGATCAGGCACAAGGCTTATCTATTGGATTTCCCCTGCTGTTGATTGAAGATACCAAATTAGGTAAGCCTGTTTCGGCACCACTTTTTATTTGGAAAGTAGTGCTGAAGAAAGTCGCTGCCAGCAATATGGATTGGAGCATTACACCACTAAATGGCAATCATGGTTATCTCAATCCATTGATGAAAAATTACTTAGAAGCGCGATTTGATTTTAATTGGGAAAGCACTATTGGGCTTATTGACACCGTAGATCAATCTGTTGTAGAACAAACACTAAAACAATTGGCTGAAATTACGCCTATTCAAATTCATGCTACTGCCGATATTGTTCCTAGTCCTTTGTTAGAACAAGCTGAATTAAACAGCAGCAGTAACAGCCTTATTTTGGGGCAATTTGAACCCATTACAGTACAAGAAAACAAACAACTTCCCAAAAATTTGCAAACCAAGCATCGTCGCGAATGGTTAGAGCGTCTGCCTGCCTTACCAATCAATCATCAACAGCAAAAATGGCTCAATACTGTCTTTAATGGTCATCATGTAGTGGTAGAAGGCGAATTTAATACAGGAAAAACTCATGCTGTTGCAGCAGCACTCCCTAGTGTATTGGTCGATCAGGGATCTGTGCTAATTGTGTCGCCACAACCTTCCACTTTTAATGATTTGTATCATCATTTGGAAAATATGGGCTTACTTAATGTAGGTATTTTAAGTTTGCAAGATGAGGTAATGGACAAAGAACGCCTAATTGCTTATTTGGAACGTTTGCCCAAGTATACCCGCAGTGTTCTCAGTTTTGATGAAGTACAATACAGTCAAGAACTAGATGCTTACAGAAGTTTGCAGCAACAACTCATAGCCAACCACGAGTGCTTACATCGCCCCTTATTACAAGATTGGAATTGGTTAGCATTATTGGGCAATGGTTTATTAGAACACCAACAACACCATCGTCAACTACTTGGACGCTTTTTAGATCCTGCTTCTTTTGAATTTACCCTGCAAGAATTCCAATCTGTAGAGCAAGATCTTAAAAACCACTACCCTTTGTTCCGTCCATTGGATGCGCTCAAACATTCCTTGAATGCCTTGGATGGTCGTTTCTTTTTGGGAAAAAAATCGCTGGACAAAGCACAAAAAGAGGCACATCGATTGGTACAACTGTATAGGCATAGAACCCAACGCCTCTATGATCGTTATTTGATTTTTGTAGGAGAATACGCAGAATTATTGCACTTGAATTATCGCAAATTTGTTACCCGTATAGAGCAGCAAATGGATAAAATTGAAGGGCAGATTAATTTATACAAACGATTGTATGGAGAGGATTTTGACAAGCAAAGTAGTTTTCAGGATGCTAAACTAAAGGTGTTGAGTGTATTTTCTAGAAAATACCAAGCCATTAGAGCCGCCAAAGCACAACTGCTAAGAGATTACCAACAATTACAAGAAGAATACACGCAAAGCAATTATTTAGAACAGCCCTTTCCTGATATCAAAGAGGAATTGCACTTGGCCGATGCTGCGGTAAAATTGGATGAAGTACGCCAAGCCCTACAAGAATGGGAGGTCAATGTTCCAACACTCGTTGACACTACGATAAAAACACTCCGCGTAGAACACGATTTCCCTGAGCACTTCCACACACAACTCAAAGATTTAGAGGCCGACTACCAAGATTTGTTGGAAGAAATTAATACAGATAGATTGCTATTGCGCCCTGTAGAAAGCAACGCCACTTTACTAGCAGATAAAGAATCATTTTTGTTGACACTTTTATTGCAATTGCAAAAATTAGAACACCATTGGGAGGATTTTTCACCGTATTATCATTGGAGATTTTCTTGGCGAAGTTTACCCCAACTCAGTCAAAAAGTCATTCAAGCATTGGTCAAAGCAGGCGCGAAAGATTGGTTGACCTATTTTAGAAGCTGGTATTTTCATCAAATTCTACTACAACATTATTCAGCCAATTTGCCAACAGGCACTAGCCATGAAGCCCTACCCTTCAAGGAATTACAAAAACATCTTGCCAAGCTCCAAAAACAACAATCCACCAAAGCTATACTAGTAACCAAAGCTCGACAACGAGAACAAATCAAACGCATCAAACGCGAAAAAGATTTGGCCTTGACCAAAGCGCGCAACATCTTTAAAAACAAAAAAATAAAAGATGTATTGGAGTGGATTGGACTGGAACATTTGGGACAAGTCTTTCCGATTGTATTATCTACTCCCGAAATGATTGCGCCCCTATTGGGAACACAAGTAGCGGCTTTTGATTGGGTAATTTTAGATAATGCACATGATTTGCCCCAACAATTGGGCATACAAATATTGCAATTGGGTAACCAACAATTAGTGTTTGGGCAACCATTGGAGGGCAACGATATGCGAGTAGAAGAAAACACACTCTCATGGATGCTTGGACAAAAGGGAAGGCAACAACAACTGTTTACACAAGTGCATTCTAAGGATAGTGCTCCTTTGGCTCGATTAAACAGCCGCCAGAGTAGCTCAACTCACGTTTTTCATCAATTGCTTTCCCAAAGCTTGAGCCCTTACATACACAGCAATCGCTTAGAATTTCAAGTTTCTATAGAAGGTGTGATGGTAGATTTGTTAATTGCACCCACCAAATCTCACCAAAAAGGATTGGCTATTATCATCGATGGAGGTTTACTGCATCAAGAAGTATATGATTTTCAAATTGCAGTACAACGCCAACATATTTTGCAACAACAAAACTATCCTGTCTACTATTTATGGTCTGTTGATTGGTGGAAAGATGACAAACGAGCCTTGGAAAAACTCTTAGCACAAATTTTGGCTTTGGATCAACAAACAGGAGCGATGGACGCTCCTAGTGATTTGGAAGAAGAGTAGTATAGGCGTATAGCTATACGCCTATACTACTCCCTACTCTTAATAATATAATCTACTTTCTTGGGGCTGTATTGTACATGTGTCGCATAATTGGGTTTATAAGGCAATTCCACCTTTATAGTGCGCTGTTGATATACATCTATAGTTGAAAAATCAACTACAGCCTTAAAATCATCGTTTGATAAGCGGGCATAATCGCTCAATCCTACACTACAAACAATCTCTATCGTTTTGGGCAACAAAACTATAATTAGATCCTCTGGTGCATTAACAATTTCTACAGGAACTTTTAAACGTTTCTCTGTAATCTCTTCTACTCTGGCCTTGCAAGCTACTTGCTCTACAGAAAACTTTAGATTAGCTGTGGATGATGTTGCTAATCGCAATTGAATGTCTAAATCTGCATCTATAGGTTGAGAAGGCAGCAACACCACTGTTTTCCAAGCCTGTATATTACGCAAAACAGAAGCTGGCCCTGCAATTTCTACGGTCTTAGGATGAATTTGTATAGAATCCACAAATTGGTGTAGTGCTGCCAATTTGATTTGATGATCCAAAACAATAGGTACCGTTTTGCGCGCCAATGGTTCTGTTTTGAGCCGAATGCGTTCAGGTTCTATATTGATTGGGGATACTTGTGACAAGACTCTTGATATTCTAGCGCTCCAACTACTGGTATTTACCACTCGTGTATCATTTTGTGATACAGGAACCGTTAATACTCGATCACTATTGCCAAACGCCAAACTCAATAATTCCCAACCTGTTCCGCGTACCGTGACTTCCAATTCTTGTACAGGAGGATAAGTAAAGGTTTTATCCTCTGGTATTTCATACGCCAATTTTACAACCGTTACATCCTGATAACTGTATGAGAGTTTGGTAATCAGCCAAAAAATGAACGACACAAAAATACAGATGCCTAAAACTCTCCTATCATTCTGCAAAAATGACCTAAGAGAAGTATAATTAGGCCTTGGTGGTGGCGGCGGGGGCGGACTTTGTGGAAGCCTCTCCATAAGCAGCTTGAGTTGCGTCTTGAGAAATAGAACCGCGTTGTATGGTAATCACTGTTTTGGGAGCAATAAGCAAGGTTAAGGTTCCATCATCTACCGATACAATCGTTCCATGCAGTCCACCAATAGTAACCACTCTAGTTCCTTTTTTGAGACTCTCTGTAAAATTTTTCTGCTCGCGCTGCTCCTTGATAGAAGGACGAATCATAAAGAAATAAAAAACCCCGATTCCTATTGCCATAAAAGGTAATAAATAAGGATTTGCTCCTCCACTCTCAGCAGCTGCTTGCCACAAGAAAAATAAATTACTGTTCATATTTTTAGTATTGTAATATTTTTAATTAAAAAAACAGATCATCTGCACCAAAGATAAACAAATGGTGGTATTGTAATAAGACATTGCATTTTTTTCGCAACATACAGCAAGGTATCGCCTGTATTATATTTGATCTAAAGCCATAGCCAAATCCAAATCTTTCCAATGAAAAGCCAGCCGTGCAGGTGTTAGTCCTGCTGGTAAATTATCGGTAGGAGCAGTAGATTCCAGACTAAAATCTGCCCCTTGTGTACGCAAAATATTCGCCATAACACTAGAGCCTCCCATATCGGCCAAGTAATGTGCAGGTGTCCACCCCCTTTCATCTTGTGCATTGACCTGCTGCTTGCCATAGGATTTAAAATATGCCTGCAAACCATCGGGACGCTGACTAGCGGCTACTTGGTGTAATTCTGTTACCCCTTGCCAGGGATCTGGCACAGGTTGTGCGCCTGCTTGCTGCAATAAGCCAATCAATTGGCCAACACCTGCATAACAGGCTAAACGCAAGGGCGTTAAATTTCTTATATCTGCCTGTTCCAAAGGAGAGCCTGCTTTTATCAGCAATTTGGCTGTAGCCAGTGCATCCAAATAATGAAGATGCAGAAGTGGCCCCCAAACTGTTGTTGCTATTTTATGCTGTGCTTTTAGAGCAAGCAATTGGCCTTGTTGTGGGGCATATTTATTGTGATTTTTTTCGCAATACAAAGCACCTTGTTCCAAGTAATAACGCATGGGTTTGCCATCAACCTCCAATACATGTTCCCAATCATTGAGGCGGCTACTTTGTACATTCCACAAGGCCAATAACAATGCTGTTTGCCCTTGATCGTTTTGAGCATCTCTACGCGCCCCTGCTTTGAGCAGGGTTTTTACGGCCCCTTTATTACCCAAAGCACTTGCTGTTAGCAAGGGCGTACTACCATCTGAGCTACAAGCCTCCAAATTACAGCCTGCCTTGAGCAAGGCATTGCAGGTAGTCGCATAATTGCCAGCCGCTGCCAAATGCAAGGCCGTTCCGCCTGATGTGTTGCGCTGTTCCTTGCTTGCCCCTGCCTTGATTAGACGATTGCAAACGGCCGTTTGCCCTTCGCTTGCAGCTACATGCAAAGGATACAGGCCTGTTTGATCAGGCTCATTTGGGTCGGCTCCATAGCGCAATAACAATTCCACAATAGTGGTATAACCACTATAAGCTGCACTGTGCAATGCTTTGGAATGTGCTCCTTGTGCATTTGAATTGGCACCTTGCTTGAGCAAGGCACGTACTCTAGCCACGTAATTTTGTTCTACTGCATCCAAAAGTAGCAGTGTTAACTGTTCATTCATACCAAAAACTACTAAGGCTTTTTGGGATAGTATATTTTATTCGGCTTCTTCACGAGCTTTTTTAGCTTCCAATTCCTTCTTTTCCGTTTCAGGATTAATTTCTACGCCACCTACTATACGAATGACCGTTTGGTTGGGTAAGGTATTGGCCGAAATCGTTACCGATTTGTTTTGCTCTCCATGCTTGCCTTTACTGTTAAATTTCACCTTTATTTCTCCATCCTGACCAGGAGCAACAGGATCGCGCGGCCATTCTGGCACCGTACAGCCACAGCTTCCTCTAGCATTGCTAATAATCAAAGGATTCTTACCTGTATTGGTAAACTTAAAAATATGCTCCACAACATCGCCTTCTACAATATCTCCAAAGTCAAACACTTCTTCTTCAAAAGTAATTTGAGCGGCTTCGTCTGGCGAAATTGCTTCATTGGCCGTAACAGGATTATTAATCAAAGTAGAATTGCGAATGCCATCTAGCTTTTTTACGTCTTCTGCTGCAATAACAGAAGCACTTTGCTCCTGCTCAGAACTGCAACTTGAAAACACCATTATAAATAAAAGACTGATCCAAAGTAGGTTTTTCATTTTTGTATTATAATTTTTTGATAATTACTATAGTAATAGAACAGATTCAACAACCGTGCTACTACCTTTTAGAATGTCAAATTGTCATTGTTATACAAATGTGCCATTGTTTTTATTGATTGTCAATTCTTTATTTTTTTAGTATTGAGGTTGTAAGTATTTTGAGCTGTTTGATAGAAATGTATGACACTCACTCCAAAAACCATTCTCGCATACCATTACTCACATAAACATCTCCACCTTCTACACGATAATTTTGTATAGGCTGCTCACTCCGAAGTACTTGTTTTTTGTACAAGAAAGGCCCATATTTTACTTTTTTATACACCACAGGACGACAATAGAGCAAACAATTGTTATAAATTACATAAGTAGCATCCAATTCTTTAATTACCAATGGAGGAGATTCATTGCCAAATGAAATCGCATAAGCCAAATATTGTATCAAGCCCAATACAACACCTATAAACAGTGCCCATTTTTTAGTATTCTTAGCTATTAATCCTACCATTCCTACGACCAGACTAATTCCAATGCCTAGCCCCCAATTAGGCATTACTTGTCTCTGTCCTAAGAGATTCAAAACAAATAATAATAGTAGAAAGTTTGTTACTATAATTTTAGACATTAGTGCCTACCTCTTTTGATGAATAAGTTGCTCACCCAGCCTGTAGTACCTTCACCTGCACCTTCTATAATATGAACCTTTACCCATTTGTATTGCTCATCAGCCACTGCATTAAACGTTTCGCCATTACCTTCGTCCAATATAACAGCCTTCAAACCCAAAGGATAAACAGGAGCGCTAGCTGTAACAGTGTTTATAATAATATCCTTATTCAATTTTCTCACCATAGCACCACTATCTGCATCTTGCCAACGACTAGGATCTGAAACTACAAAGACCCATCCATCATTACTAAAAATACGAGTAGTATCTATATTTGTAATTGTATTATTAGTCGTATCTTTTTGTTGTTCATCTAACCAAGTACGAAATTGTTGAATAGCCTTCTTTGCCTTATTATCAGCTCTTTGGTCTAATAAAATATCTATACTTTGAGGCGTTACACCTCCTCTAATATTCATTCCTAAAGTAAACGACACTACTGCATTGTTCTTATAATTATATGTATTCAAAAAACTCATAACTTGCTCCTCAAACACATCTTCTTTAACTTCTGCTTCTGTTTCAAATGTTGCAAACTGATCTATTTTCTTGTTCTTCTTGTATTCTTTGGTCGTTATCATTCATAATGCTACTTATTTTCTCAACAATCAATATGCCTTTTATGTCCTATAACTAAAATTGTACTAGTAATAAAAAAGGTTCAACAACCGTGCTACTACCTTTTAGAATGTCAAATTGTCGTTGTTATACCAATCAAATAACTTCTTGACTATTTTTTCTTTTCTTCAATTTGAGCGATAATCCTCAAAGGTGTCAGAATAGGGCTGGTATTGGCGCGAACGGTTAATGTTTTGGCCTGCGCTCCTATTTTTCCTTTTGTATTAAAATTAACAATGATGGTTCCACTGGCTCCTGCTGCTACCGTATCTGGATAATTACTAGCTCTGGCACAAGGACAACTGGCGTAAATAGTATGTATAATAAGCGGATTTTTACTAGTATTTGTAAATTTCAGCGCGTGCTTGGTTGTGGTATCCTTCGTTAACACACCCAAATCCAATACTTGATTTTGGGGCACTAAGGTAGCAATACCATTCGCTTCCACTAGATCTTTTAGATAAGGATTGCGTTCCAATGCAGCACTGTCGTGGCTACTCAGTACAACTACTGGTGCTTCCTGTGCGGTTTCTTCTGGTGTAGCACAAGCAAGCAGACCATACAACAAAGTACACCAACCAATAATAAGGTATTTTTTCATAGTAGGATGCTATTCGTTGTCTTTGGGTTTTAACAACCATACAATTCCAGCGGAAACAGTCAAGTTGTCTTTTGCTACCAATAAGGACTTTCGGTAAGCACCTTCTACTTGTAGCGCAAAACGCGGAGACAAATGCACATTAAATCCCAATCCAACAGGCAATTGCAAATCGGGTTTAATCGCCCGTTCTTCCATATGTACTAAGCCCACTCCTACAAAGATATAAGGGCGTAAAGGAAAATTTTCTGGCAAAAGATAACCATTGGCGAATTTGTATTGCCCAATCAATTCGCCACTCACAAAAAACTCTTCTCGAATACGTTCTTCACAAGGTTGGCAAGCCGTATCTCCTACTATGTATCGTTGGTGGTGGCTGTCCATGCTTCCCAATCGTATGGTTGCTCCTAAATTAAAAGAAGCATTAATAGTGTGTTGGTACCCAAACGCAACGGCATAATTAACATCTTCGGCATGTAAAAAACGTCCTTCGTTCAATGGTTCGGCTTGGTAAACAGGATCTAGACTATTATAATCTGTCCACAAAAAACTAAAACTAAACGCGTCGGGCAATTTAGTAGTTTGAGCATGAACGCCACCACTAAATAAAACCAAACTTATAATACAATAGAGACGGATCATTGGTAAAGAAAGATTTTTGACATGCGCCATGCTGTGCAGATACAGGAAATGCTATTTTCATACAAGTAGTGAATCAAAGCAACGACTAGTTTTCTTTTAGTCCACGTCCTTCCTTGTTAATTCTCCCCTTGCTGTCCAAATCCTTCATTAGACGATCTAAGATGCCATTGATAAACCGTTTGCTCTTGTCCGTGCTGTAATCTTTGGCCAAGCCTACATATTCATTTATCGTTACTTTGGTAGGAATAGATTCAAAATACAAGAACTCACAAATCCCCAACTTGAGCAAAAGCATATCCAATACAGCTACACGATCTTCTTTCCAGTTGTTGAGTTTTTCTACAATCATTTCCTGCAAGTCTTTTTCATAACGAATAGCTTTGTACAACAATTCTTTGCCAAAATCATGTACAAAATCTGGATTGGGCAGTTGTTGTTCATAAAAATCGTCTTGTTCGGGCAAGAGGCGGATAGAGCGTTTGACAGCGCCAAAGATTAAAGATTGGTCATCTTCGGAGGTGGGCGAAAGGTCTTCTAGATGATCTAAGAATAATTCTTCTTCCAACATAGATTTGTACAAATTCACCAAACAATATTGGTGTTCGCGCAAGGGCACAGTTTCCATTTCCAAATAAGTAGTATGATACTTAGATTTGGCGAATTTTTGATACAAGGTGCGTACCAAATCATCATCTACAAGCGGCTTTAGTTTTTCACGACGCAAATAGGCATGAAAATCCTCATTATCCCTCAATGCAACCAATACAGGATTGTTATACAACTTTAAGGTTGCTTTTTTATCCTCCTCAGTAGGAACAAATTTTCTAGATTTTATGTCAAAATCTATTTTGGAATAATTGGCTACCTTTATCAGGTAAAGCATATTTAACAAGTAAAGTCGATAACTTTCTTGAACTGCTCTTAAATAACTTTTTTCGGCCATAGCCGTACTCGCATACCCACTTTGAGAATAAGCATACAATGATTGCAATACTTTTATACGAATATTGTGACGACTGAGCATACTACAGATATAATAATATGTGATTAGAAGAACTTTTGTCTAATGTGTTTAGAACACTACTGCAAAGATACACATTGTACTCTAAATTACAATCTCCTCTATAATTTAATTCTATTATTTTAATGCGTCTGAACAGGGTAAAATCTCAACAAATCTTATATTTGCTGCGCTCAAATTTACCAATCTTATTATTATGTCTGTACCAGAAGAACTTATTTACACCGGAAAATTTACGGTTCGCACCTCCGAAGTGACCTGTCATCGTCAAATTACGACAGCTGCACTCATCAACTTGATGCAAGAGGCAGCACTACAAAATGTATTAGAATTGAATTTATCGGCATGGGATATGCGAGCTCGACAGATTTCTTGGGTATTAATGCGTAAACATTTAGATGTCATGCGCCTGCCCACGCTAGGAGAAACCATTACTATACAGACCCACCCCGCTGGCTTTGATAAAATTTTTACCTACAGAGATTACAAAGTTTTTGATGAATCAGGAACACTCATTACCAGTTCTTCCTCTACTTGGCTCCTCATGCACACCATCAAACGCAGAATTGCACGCATTCCCACTGAAATAAGAGACCGAGGACAATTTGACACGTCTCAATGCCTACCCCACCCACGCAATAAATTGCCTGATTTGGATCAAGTAGATATTGAAAAGGATTTTGTGGTGAATTGGCATGACATGGATTTCAATGAGCATCTTAATAATGTGCGTTATATGCAGTGGGTTTTTGAGACTATTGATGGTTACACTAAATATAGTCAACAACTCTCCAGCTTAGATATTATCTACAAGCAAGAATGCCATTGGAAAGACACCGTTCGTGTAAAAACACAAAAAATTGATAATCAAAAATATAGACACCAATTAATTCGATTGTCAGATGAGGAGGAGATTGCCCGTTGTGAAACAAATTGGATAATTTTATAGAAAAGAAAAATGGTTTATTATTGAATTTGATTTTGGGATGACTTTAACGATTTTATGACGCTTTTAACAAAGAGTTAACATAGGAGTACCTTTAAGTTTATAGGCAGGTGGTACTTTTGCGCCCACAAGGAGAACGGCCCTATTTTGAATTTCATCCTAATGTTTCATCAAATTATTATTCTAAACATGAAGTATTTATTCTTATTTACACTGCTTCTTTTAACAACCACTCTTGCATGGGGACAAGGCTCTATCAAGGGTAGATTAATTGATGCCTCGACCAATGAAGGGTTAATTAGTGCTACTATTATGGTGCAGGGTACTACACCTACCCTGGGTGCTACTACAGATTTTGATGGTTATTTTACATTGTACAATGTTCCCGAAGGAGAGCAAACAATTGTTGTTTCTTACTTGGGTTATGAATCTTTGGAAAAAGCTGTAGTTGTAAAACCAAATCAAGCGATTGATGCTGGAGAAATTGCAGTACCACTTTCTTCTGTAGGACTAAAAGAAGTAGAGGTAGTTGCTTCTATTGCTATTGATCGTAAAACGCCTGTAGCTGTTTCTTCTGTTAATGCAGAACAAATTGAAAACAAATTGGGCAATCAAGAATTTGTAGAGGTTTTGCGTAGCACCCCTTCTGTATATGTGACCAAGCAAGGTGGTGGATTTGGAGATGCTCGTATCAATATTCGCGGTTTTGATCAACGCAACATTGCGGTAATGATTAATGGTATTCCTGTTAATGATATGGAGAATGGCCGTGTTTACTGGTCTAACTGGGCTGGTTTGAGCGAAGTGACCCGTACAATGCAAATACAACGTGGTTTGGGTGCTTCTCGTTTGGCTATTTCTGCTGTGGGTGGTACTATGAATATTATCACCAAAACTACCGATCAAAAAGCAGGTGGTTCTGCCTCTGTTGCTTATGGTAATAATAATTTTTTGCGTGGAGCTTTAACCTTATCTACTGGTAGAATCAAAGGCGATTGGGCATTTACTTTTTCTGGTGCTTATACCCGTGGAGATGGTTTTGTTGATGCGACAAAATTCCAAGGTGGCTCTTACTTTGGGTCTATCTCTAAAGGATTTGGTGACAAACATCAATTGGTATTTACCGCGTTTGGTGCTTTCCAAGAACATGGACAGCGTACTTTCCGCGAAAGCTTAATGACTTATGATAGCATTCGTTCTTTGACCTACAACTCTGACTGGGGTTACAAAGCTGGTGAGGAATACAATATGCGTAAGAATTTCTACCACAAACCTCAAATTGCTCTAAACCACTATTGGTCTATCAGCGATAATGTTACCTTGGCTACTTCTGCCTATGCTTCCTTTGGACGTGGTGGTGGAACAGGTGACCGTGGTTCTATTGGTGGACGTGGCACTTGGGGTTATCGCGATGCAAATGGTATCATTCGTATTGATGACATTATCAACTGGAACAAAGGAGTTAGCGATATCAATGGTATTGCTGCCAAGCCTACGACTTCTCAGTATGGTGCTGTTGCAGGTGAGCGTGCTGGTTTGATTCGTCGTGCTTCTATCAACTCTCACGATTGGTATGGTGTATTATCTAACCTAACGGCTGTTCTTTCTGATGAATTTACCGTTTCTGGTGGTGTAGATGTACGTTACTACAGAGGCCAGCACTACCGTCAAGTAGATGACTTGTTGGGTAATGACTACTGGTTGGATCCTAGAGATGTCAATGCACAAGATGACATGGTTGATTTGGATGGCGATGGTACCATCTCTAGCAGAGAAACTGGTGCTTTGAAACAAAAGGGCGATAAAATCAACTACCACAACGATGGTTTGGTGGCTTGGCAAGGTGTTTTTGGTCAAGTAGAATATACGAGCAAATTTGGTTTGAGTGCTTTTGTAAATGGTGCTTTTTCTAATACAGGCTATACCCGTGTAGATTACTTCAACTATACACCAGAAGAGCAAGTATCTGGCAACGCTAATTTCTTGGGTTATACGGTTAAAGGTGGTGCAAACTACAACCTTAACAAAAACCACAATGTATTTGTGAACACAGGTTACTTCTCAAGAGCTCCTACATTTGATGTAGTATTCCCTACTTTTGATAATAATATCAATACAGGTGCAGCCAATGAAGATGTATTTGGTGTAGAATTGGGTTACGGTATGCGCTACTCAAAAATTGCCGTTAACTTAAACGGTTACCACACTCGTTGGATCAACAAATCTTTCTTTAGAGGTGTAACAGATGCTCAAGGAAATAATTTCACCGCTAACTTGTCTGGGTTGAACGCTGTTCACCAAGGAATTGAGTTAGACTTTAACAGCCAACCTGTTCGTGGTTTGACGGTACGTGGTATGGTGTCGGTAGGTGATTGGAGATGGTCTAATAATGTAGATGCTTTGGTAAGTGATGATGACAACATCGTTGTAGATACCATTCGTGTATTTGCCAATGGCCTAAGAGTAGGTGATGCTGCCCAAACTACTGCTTCTCTTGGCTTGCAGTATACTTTGCCTTTTGGATTGAGCTTTGATGTAGACTACTGGCACGGTTGGGAACTATACGCCAACTTTGATCCTACTTCTAGATCTGCTTCTTCTGAAGCAGGCTTGCAAGCGTTGCGTTTGCCAAGCTATGGTCTTTTGGATGCTGGTTTGACTTACAAAATCAAACTAAAAAAGACAACCTTGAAATTGCGTTTCAATATGAACAATGTATTAGACACTAGATACATTGCTGAAGCAAACGATTATTATAGAGATGGCGAAAGTTATGAGACAATGTTGCGCAATGCCCGTGGTTTCTACGGCTTTGGACGCACCTGGAATGTAAGCTTGAAATTTAGCTTCTAGTCCTGTCTTAGACCAACTATAAAGTACTAATAGGTACTCCAAGCAACACATCCACAAATGTTAAAGTTGGGTGTGTTGCTTTTTTTATTTAACAATCTTTCTTTCATATAGTTAAATTGTCGTATATTGCGTTTAGAATCCTAACCCATACTCAATTTATTTCTCATATTAAACTTTCCAAAACCGTGCATAATCAACTTAAACACTCCCCAACATTATTGTTAATTTCCCGTATTGTTTGCTTATTCAAGCGTAATTCTAATACAGCTTTTAAGAAGTAACTGAAGCATTTAATACCAATACCAAACAAGGTCAACTCTTTTCTTAAGAGTTGACCTTGTTTTTATAGTGACAATGCCGTCGTTTAAAAATAAAACTCAAGAAAGCACCTCATAAACAGCTTCTGTAACTTGCACCAAATCATTAGGTTGCAGCCCTACTAACACCCCCCGCACGCCTGCATTGACATACAAATAGTCCAAGACTTCTGCCGAAACATCTATATAAATAGGGTAGTTTTTCTTTAGGCCCAAAGGCGAACAACCACCACGCACGTAACCCGTGGTAGCCAATAAATCTTTGACAGGCAATAAGGCTACTTTTTTGTTGCCACTAGCTTGGGCGGCTTTTTTGAGGTTCAATTGGGCATCCCCTGCTACCACCGCTACCAACACGCCTGTTTTGTCGCCTTTTAAGATTAAGGTTTTGTAAATAGTACTCAATTCCAAGTCATTGGTAGTTGCAATATGTGCCACATCCAAATTTTCGGGATCGTAGGTGTAATTTATAGTGGTGTAGTTTTTTTTTTGCTGGTCTAAGAGCCGTAGGGCGTTTGTTTTTTTCATGGTAATTTATGCTATTCTGTTCCTTCTACTTGTTTATTGAGTTTTGTACAAAAATCTAGGAAGGTTTTAAAAGAGGCTAAATGCTCTGTATCGTTTTGGCGTTTGAGAAGTTGATTTAGGTAAGAAGGTTGTGTTACCTCTTTGGGTTTGCTTTTTCTGTAACCTGCTCTCGTTCGCTCTTTAAAAACTTCATTAAAGTATTTTGCATGAAATTGTGCACGTGTCGAATAACCAAACAACGTTGACTTATCAACAGAAACAAAATCGGCAGCCATTAATTCTGGATCATGGTTGCAAACATCAAAATATGCCTTGTATTCTCTTAGTAAAGAACTGCTGGGATGATTTGGAACAAAAGATGTATTTCCTAAAAACCATGTTTCTATTGTCACTTGTTGAACTATAATAACTAGTTGGCAAAAACTTGGTAAACGTTTGTACAAATTACTTTCAACATTTACCTGTTCTTCCAGATATTCCAGCAATTTCGCTCTACGTCTTTCTACCGTCAGTTGGTCAGCATCCATGACCACTACTAAATAGTCAAACTGGTTTTCTGCCTCATTAATATCAGTAATAGCATCCTGCACTACTTGATACAATTGGGGGAGTCCCATATCACTAAACTGAATGTAATGGTTATTAACTACCTGATTTGGAAAATCTACTTCCTCCAAATCGGGCACCAATATCCTCAACCACTCCTTATAAACGATAGGTTCTGTTTGGCCTTCAAATACAAAATAACAGTTCATCAGCTCTTACTTTTTAGCACTTTATTAAGCTGAATAAACGCCTCTTGGCGCGACTGTCCTATACCCAAATCTTCTGCATTGACCACACTGATAGCCGCCCCTTTTCTTTTAACAACTTTCCATTGTTGATAAGGAATATTATTAATAATATAAGGATGGTGACTGGTAGCAATAATTTGAATATTTGGATTGGCATGATGCAATTGATACACATACTCGTCCAAGCAATTGATACCTAAACTATTTTCGATTTCATCTATGAGAAAGATCGAGCCATCTGGAGAAAAATACAAATCGATTAGAAGCATGAGTACACGCAACATTCCAGAAGACATTTTTTCCTGTTCTATTGGCATAAAATTATTTTTATGCCTAATTGATACAGCTAGTTTGATATAGTCATGTTCTAATCTTTTGCTCATGTATATAAAATCTACATCTTCAAAGATCGAATTATACACTCCTTCTATTTCTCTAATTATAGGCAGTTTTTTTTGTTGCGCTAGATAATACTTAACCAAGTTATCTATTGGCATTTTCTTAATTTCCTCCAAACTATCTGTAACCAAATTCGTTGGATCTTGTTTTTTATCAATGATAAGTGGCTGTCTTCGCTCTGCATTGTTTCTATAAATAATTTTATTCAACAACCAACCAATATCTTTTAGCGGTTCTTCCTCTATAAATAATGTTATTGCAGAGTTTCTTTTACTCATCTTCGGAAGCTTTACGCCATTGAATAAAATGTCCGACCGATTCCTATCTATTATGAGGATATTAGTATCCAATTCTCTTAAAATTTCCTTATCTACCAAAGGAAAACTAATGCCCCCTATATTGCTCTCACCAGAGTCATCATAATAAAAACTTCCAGCCCATTGATATTGTTTACCATTCTCCAACTCTAGGATTACATCCCATTCAAAGTTTCCTATACTTCCTCCACTCACGATATGGCGTAAGTTATCAAGTGCCTTCAGTATTTGTGTCTTTCCTGCACCTGATATACCCACAAATAGGGTAAAATTATAATCAAAGGTAACTTTTTCCAGTTCCCACTTTTCTCTATTATTCCTAGCTGCCAACGATTTAATATACATGCCTTCTTATCTATTTTTACAATAAAAATAATACCGCCACAAAATAACAATTTCTAAACACTCCCGACCAAAAAAAAAGTTCCAATCCTACTCCCAAGGCTTCTTATAAAACAAAGGCTTCAACCAACCCTTATCATCTTTTGGATGTTGAACAGGCGCGTAAGCAATCAAACGCACATTCAGTTGTTGCTTTTTGGTATCCCACACCCAATCTTGCACCAACCGAAGAGATTTTACATCATTGGCATCAAAGGCATCGGTCACCACTTGCACTATTTCCTCAAACGTCTCTGGATCGAACGTGATAATTGTATCTACACTATTTCCAAAGTTTTCGACTTCATCAGGGCTCATGGCTTCCATGTACCCTATATTTTGGTACATTTTTGTCGTTGTTGGATTTTTGGTTCCATCTGCTACCATGTCTTTAACCACTTGTCCCAATGTCCAATCGCCTTTTAACACCTTCATTTCCTTTTCATTGATGTTGCGTGTCATTCTGATGGCATAATTATAGTTGCTTTTATCTAACTTAAGGGGCTGTTGCAGAGCAGTAATGGGCAACCAGAACAATTCCATATGTCCTTCTGCTTCCACCTCTACTCCTCCTGTATTCTTAAGCAAAGTCAGCATAGGCGCAATAGCCACGGGCACGCTGTTGAGCTGCTTGGTTTTGTTATTATAATAAATCAACTGCTTGACCTTAAATACTTCTACTTGCCCTTCATCAAAGGCACTGACAATCACTTGTACAATCTCTTCATAGGTTTGGGGATCAAAGGTGATAATGGTATCTATGGCACTTTTTTTATTTTGGTACTCTTTGGCTGTATAAGTGCTTTCTAAATCCGAACTGGTGTATACCTTCACTTTGGAAGCATCTAGATGCAGCATAAAGGTTGCCAATTCCTTCTCCCTCGCATACAAATTATCATCACTCAATACATCTACCAATTTTAACAAACGAGCCGAATTGCGTTCTTCTATATGGTATAATTTTTTCATTTCCTCTTTGCCCAAATCCAAGGAATTGGTACTGGGCGCGTAATAAGTATAGGCTTCGGCCACCCAGCTAATGTCTGGATTGTCTATTAGGCTTTTGGTCGTTTGGCCATGGGTAGTGAAGAAAAGGGCAAAAAACAGCAGGGTAAATAGGGCGTTCTTAAACAAGTGCATGGTTTATTTGATGGTTTGGGTGGTGTAGTATATAAAGAGAATGAAGATAGGTAACTTTTCTAAAAAGCATCCTATTATAGAGAATCATCCAACCAATAAATTAGTGTTTTTTGAAGTGATTTGTCCCTTTTGGAGATCGCTAATATCAATTCCTTCAATTCTTGCTTACTCATTCCTTCTATACTATTTTTTAACTTTTGAAAAGCATAATAATAAGCTGTTTCATCCGTAGCAGCCGTATATTCCCCAGCCTCCATAGCTTCTACAACCGCTACAAAATGCTTGCAATATACGCCCCAGTCATAAGGACAGGTACAGTTGTGTTCTGCAACCATGTCCTCGTCTACAATTTTGATGTAAACCGTATACACTTCCATTCCCTGTACAACAGCCGTATATTCTCCGTCTTCCACTTCTTCCACTTCTATTACATTGCCATTTTCGTAATAATCAAAGCCTCGTTCCAGTATTTGGTCTGGAATTGCTTCTTGTAGTATATAATCCTGCATAATTGGTCAATTATTTCTAAATTTGTTCCTTATAACTGGCTATCAAAATAACTATAAAAGTCAATTTGATTACAAAAAGAAAGGATGATTTTTAACTTAACATAGATTCCACTATATTGAGTATCTATTATTATTTCTCCTTGAATTGAAAAAAGGTATATGATCCAACAAGTAACTTTTGAAAGTTATAAAGTCTTCAAAGAAAAACAAACACTAGAGCTAAAACCTATTACTATTCTAATTGGTAAAAATAGCTCTGGTAAAAGTGCCATTATGCGCTTGCTAACGATGTTGGCCAAATCTATAGCACCAGATAATGATAACCTTACTAAAACTCACTCTAAGCCACTTATATATCATTCTTAGGAATACGATTTTGCTGGGAATTTCAAGGATTTAATTTACAAAAAGCACGATACAAGACCTATAAAATTTAGTCTTAATATCAAAAATGATTCTTTCTACTTTGACTTAGCTACTACACTCCGATATTATGAGGAGCTAAAGTCAGAAGTGGTGGAAGAATATAAATTTGATACTAAAATTCATGGTTACTCTCAACCCTCCGTTCATTGTATTTTGAATTTGTCTAGAGTTGCTGAACAAAAAATTATTGTCTATCAAGATACTGCTAATACTAATCAAGAAATAGATATAATATTTAAGGGTCTTTCCTTTGAAAAACGTACAGAACAAAGGAACAAGTCAGAACGGATCTACAAGGAAAAGCCAACCACCAAGAACTATCAACCATCATAGATAAAATAAAGCAACTACTGTAATGAAAAATCAGCGACTCACTGTAAAGCCAGACATTCAACACTTAGCGGATATTATTAGTGGAATAGAAAGAGGAGAGTTATTAGTCCCGAATTTCCAACGACCTTTTGTTTGGAAAGCTAATGATATGATTTTATTGTTTGACAGTATTTACAAAAGTTATCCCATAGGGAATTTATTGTTTTGGACAAGCTCGGAAAGTTGTCTTACTTTGGATCAAATAGGCCCATTCAAAATTAACAAAACAGAAGCTTATCCCCTAAGCTATATTTTGGATGGTCATCAAAGGCTCTCTACCTTGTATGGTGTCCTAAAACCTTTTACACAAGAACAAAAGGAAATAAAGAATTTGGATTGGAGTTGGCAAATTTATTTTGATTTAGAGGAAGAAAAATTTGTTCACCTTAGAACAAACAAACCCATTCCTGCACAATTTTTCCCTTTGAGAAAGATACTCAAAACAGTGGACTTCATAGGTCAGACTCGGCAAATCATGGACGAAATTCGTGATAGAGAAAAAGCTGAAAACTATATAGAAAAAGCTGAAGATTTAGTCACGATTATCAAGAATTATAGCATTCCTATTACTGAAATTATGGGTGCAAATATTCATCAAGCTCAAACTATCTTTACAAGATTAAACTCAAATTACGGCCATTAACCCCTAAAAAGTAGCCCGAATCTCCGCCCGCCCCACATGCACCACATTATCCGCGCCCCCCGTCTTGCGCCCTTCATAACTAAAAGTCAGTTGAATGTTTCTAGACAAAGCTTGAGTTAAGGAAAGGTTCCATAGATAATTGCTGCCTGCTTGCAGCCCTTCGGTCATGGTCTAGCCCACAGGCGAAGTTGGATCGCCATCAAACTGCATTTGTACCAAGGAAAAGCCCGCTTTGAGCGTTGTTTTGGCGGCTTGGTTGTAGTGAACTTCGGTCGTTATATCGTGGCTTTGGAGTTGGTCTAGGGTACTGATTTCATTCTTTTTGAATTGGTATTGGTATTTGAGAATGACGCGAAAGGCTTTTTTGTAGAGGGCCGTAAATTGGGGCTGCACCTTGTAAAAACGCACGCTATAGTCGCGCTCTGGAAAAAATTCCGAGCTGTTGCTTTGTTGGCCGAGTGCCGCGAGGCAGGAAGCCTGAAACCGCAGGTTTCTAAAGGCGGCCGAAGGGGCTTTGCCTTGTTCTCGTTTGCCCGGCTTGATGTTGAGGCGTTGGTTGAGGCTGTATTCTTGAAAATTGCGGGTTTCAAAGCCTGTGCTCAGTAGAGTTCGGCTGCGATTGTCGCGTTGGCTAAATTCCCAGCCATAGGTGCCAGTTCTATTAAAATAGACATTATTATTAATACCAGAACTGACCGTGACCAAGGCATCATTGGCCACATCCAACTGAAAGGGGTTGAAAGCCACTACTTCCTGTGCGCCATCAAAAGTTTTGCGATCAATTTTGAAGATGCTTCGGGTAGAAAAACGCTGCAAGGCATCCAATACAAAGGGCAATTTCTTTTGTGCTTTGTTTTTTTGTTTTTTGCGCTTGGCGCGAATCAAGACCTTGGGGCGAATGGTTAAGCTTTGGCTAAACAACACATTATTGGTTCGAATGAATTCGCCTGTAAGCAAGGTAACGCGGATATAATCGGCTTGATCTTGGAATTGTGCTTGTTCAAATTCGTCCACTTGTTGTACTTCGTCGCCGTTTCTATCCACCCAAATAAACGCCCCTTGCCCCTGCTCTACTTTGACATAATTGTACTCAATTTTTTGTTGCTGTCCCGAACCTAGTTGATAAATCGTACTAGAGCGAATAAAGCCACGCTTAATATTAAGCAAATATTCTAACCGCCCCAAATACGTTTCCTTGGGTTCTTGAGTGGTTCGGTCTTCGTTGAGAATGTTTAAATTGCGATAGGTCATATTCCATTCCAAACGCGAGCCTCTAGCCTGTTCCCAATTGCCCGAAACATTGATAGCATCGGCTATAGCATTCGCCACAAAACCATCTGGATCGGGCAAATAATCGTAGCGTCTGGTGTAGGATGCTTTGAGCAATAATTTGTCGGAAGCTGGCAATTCGGTATAAATTCTGTACAAATTGTAGAAAAAACTTGCTTGTTGCAAAGTATCCGTGACTAAATCTACTTGGCTATTTTGTTCTAGCTCTCCATACGCTCCAATTTTCCAATTGAGCCAATCCTTAAAGGTATAAGATATATCCAATCTGGGGCGCACAAAAAGACTACTACTCTCCGAAGTATTGCTCTGCAAAAGGCTGTTGTTGGTTTTGAGTAAGAATCCCCCCTGACGCACCGTAGCGGCCAGTGTTTGCATGGTTCCTTGGTACAAGGCTTCCTTGTTCAAACCACTAAACTGATACGACACTTGCCCCCAATCTACATCTCGCAAGGTCACTTTGGCCTTGTACAAATGCTCGGCTGTTTTTTCGGGCACCTGGATGTTCCAATCACGTGCAAACTCACGGGTTCGATAAGGCTCTACAAACTCAAAAGCTTTCGCCAAATATTCATAATGTCCTTCTATTTGCAAACTGGTTTTAATGGGCAATAAACTATCTGCACGGGTGGTATCTATTGGCTTCCACGCTATAGGAATGGTCTGTTGATACGTCAAGCGTGCCGCCAGCCCTTGATTGTCTGCATTACCAATATCAGAAAAAGTATTCTCATCTACATTGCTCAAGGCGATATCAGCCGATAAGTTGCCCTGTTTGCCAAGTTGTTGATCTACCCCAAAATTGTATAATTGCCGTTGTTTGGGCGTATTAAGCAGGCGTACAGGCTCGTGTGTGCCATTTAGTCGGCCTGTTAAGGGATCAGGAGCGACCCAATTGTATACCACGCCATTGGCCGATCCTTGCACACGAATGTAATGGCCTCCGCCCTCTATGGCCGAAAAACGCGCACTGTAAATAGCTAAGTCTGTATTATTAGAAAAAACCAACACACTATCGTAACGCACCCCATTAACCAGGGTATCCTTCAATTCATAAAAAATAACGCCTGTATTTTCGCCCGTTTGTTCAGGAATACTAATGCCCGACACAAATGCTTGATCGGTGGCATCTCCTACCCGTTGTAGCACGGCTTTGGCCGAATCAGACAGAGATTCTGCAACCGTCTGTCCTTTGGCATCTTGCTCGGAGTACAAATTAAAACGCACTCGGGTTCGATTGGTTTGATAGGCGGTATTGGCTGTAACAATGGTTCTCAAAAATGTTAAATCAGTATAACTAAACTCGATTTGAATCCGTCGATCTTTGGTAATGAGTTGCTGGGGCGTGAAAGTAATTTCGCCTAAATTATAATCAATGGTATAATCTTGATCCGCGCCTCGTGTTAGGAGTTTTCCATCCATATACACGCGTTCTGTGCCTGCAATGACAATCACAAAAGGTTCTCCATTAGCTCCTTGCAAACGATATGGGCCTTGATTGCCCTCTTCTCCATCAAATTGCTGACGGGCGAATTTGCCCTTAGAAACCGCAAAACTCGCATCTGTTTGGAGTCGGCCACGCCCGATTTTAATATCGGTAAAGGCTTGTCCACCCTGCAAACGGCGGTAATAATTGGTAAAGTAACTGCCTTCGGGGCGTTTGATGTTATAATCGCCCGCAATGAGGCGTTGGCGGCCGTATTTAAACTGCACAAAGATGCGATCAAATTCGTCCAATTGCTGGGTATTGCCATCAGGCTGCAAAGGCACATTATTATCACTAATTGCCCCCAAAATTTCCACATCGCCCAACTTACCTGCCACTTGTAGGTTAAAATTAGAATTCAAAATCAAATCCTGATTATTACCAATAGACAAACCACGCGCAAATACCCCACTATAATCCAAGTCTCCAAACTGAAAAGCATCGGTATTCGTAGCATAAGGATTGTAGCGATAACCGCTACCGATCAAACCATCATTTTGCAAGGTTTTACCAATCGCACTGATGTCTTTGTGTTGTTTTTTTTCTTGTAAATTATAAGGAAAAACACGATACCGAATTGTAATAAGAGTATCCGTAGGCCGTTGAGTAAAAATAAGTTGATTGCCTTGTACGGCAAAGGTAGAATCAGCGATTGGTGGGGTACTTTTAATCAGAATAGAGTTTGGAAAAACAGGGCGTTTGTCCAAGATTAAGGTATCTTTTACCACAAAACTTTTTTCGCGCCAATTGCTCAAGGGCGGAGTTTGGCTGCTGTCTTGTTGGGCACACAAAGGGGCACTGCTCCCCAAAAGAAGCAGTACAAACATTCTCCAAAAGAGATCTAATGAAGCGGTATACTGTTTTATAATACTATGCTTTTGCAAAACGCAAACCTATTGCCACAGTCTTTTATTTACTATTACAACAAGTAGCATTCCTTTATCACGCTACAATGTTATCGTTAATTGGTGTTCCTCCCTATCTAAACGTAATGTAGTGTGGTTTGTGTTGGGATTGGCCAGCAACCACTTGGCCAATGGAGCAATAATTTCGTACTCCAATGTTCGCTGCAAAGGCCGTGCCCCATAACGTTCGTCAAAGCCTGTTTCTGCCAAGTAAGCTTCAAGACGCTCACTAAACACCAAGCGAATTCCGCGCTTGTCAAAGCCTTCACGTTTTTCTAAAGCCGCTAATTCCAAGCGTGTAATGGCGCGTATGTCCTGCTGTTGGAGTGCATCAAAGAGGACAATATGATCAATTCGATTTACAAATTCTGGACGGAAAAATTTACCAATTGCTGACTCGTAATTGGGTTGATTGCCATTGCCAAAGCCTACAGAAGCCCGATTGGAAGCACCCAAATTGGAAGTCATAATAATAATGGTATTTCTAAAATTGGTCACCCGTCCATAAGCATCTACCAACAAGCCTTCGTCTAAAACGGTGAGCAAGGCATCAAAAATGGAAGGATCGGCTTTTTCAATTTCATCCAAGAGCAATACAGAAAAAGGGCGCTCTCTAATTTCTTGCACCAATTTGCCCACCTCGCCCCCAGCCCCAATAAAACGCGCCAACTGAGCTGGGTGTTGAAATTCGCTCATATCCAACCGAATTAAGGGTGATTTCTTCTGGCCTTTGCCAAAAAAATACTCTGCCAATGCCTTGGTAGAAGCCGTTTTACCTACCCCTGTAGGGCCTGCAAACATCATGGTAGCAATGGGCTTGCTGGGGCTATTGAGTCCTGCTTTAAAAATCTTAACCACATTGCACAATGCTTCAATAGCTGCACGTTGCCCTATAATTTTTTCTTCAAAATACTGGCTCAACTCAACAGGATTGAGCAGCAAATCATCGCGTAGGAACAATTCGGGCATTCCTGTTTGGGTAACAAAATTTTCTACAATGGTATTTTTGTCTACTTTGGGCAAGCTTTCTTTTTGTGCTTTGCTAATGCACTGCCCTAGAAACTTGATGGCCTTGCCTGGAAAGCTTTCGTAGGAGTAATACCGTCTCAACAAACGATAGCTGAGGGTACGCGCTGATTTGGTTAATTCTATTTTTAGATTTTGTTGGCAATAGTCGGCTAATTTGTCTAGGACTTTTTGCACTTGATATTCAGGCATTTCTTCCAATTGTACCAATTGAAAATTTTCTACAAAGCCTGGTAGTAAACGGCGCATGCTCTCCAATTGCGAAGGCGTTACTTCTCCTAATAATTGCAGCTTGCCCGCTTGCAAAAAAGAGGTCAAAAAAGCAGCTACACTATCTTCTGGCCCTTCTCCTCCCGTTTGTAACAGTTGCACTACGTCCAAGATCCACAAAATACCATTGGCGCGTTCCAATTCGTACACCAACTGTTCTACTTGCTGCTGCCACTCGCCCAAGTATTTGGCTCTAGCCGTAATACGTTGCGCCACCAATTGCCAAAAGGTCAAATTGATTTTGGACTTTTTGTGCGCTATTTTTTTAATGGCTTGACGCAAGACGGCACTTTTGCCCGTGCCGTGCTTGCCGACCAACAATACATTGGAGCGTGTACTTACGATTTTGTCAATGGTTTCGTCCACTTGTTGCTCCAATTCCCAGGCGGCTTCTGGAAAGGCTGCAATGTTTTGGCGCAATTTCTTGGTCATGGGATACCGTTCGGCCAATGCTTCTAAAGCGGCAAATTCGTCTTGGTTTTGCCAACCATTATTAAAGGTATAATCACGCGCATAATTAACCTTTAGGGAAATTTCGTCCAAAGAGGGGCGTTTGCTCAATACCATTCTGTACAAAGCATCGGGTGTTTTTCTGCTGAACAAGTTGGAGGAAAAGTTCTTGACTAATGCAGGGAGTAATTTGGGGTCGTAATAATAAAAGTTTTCCTCAAACAAGGGCAAATAACAGCAATATTGTCCTTGATCGGTAGGGCCATAAACGGCATCTACAGGCACTTCAATAGTAGTTTTGGAGGGAAAAGAGCGATTTTCTTCTTTGTAAATAGGGCGAACCTTGATATAAAAAGTCTTGAGTTGAAAAGATTCTAAAGGCAAATAAGGATAGTCGTCATACTTTTTGTAATTGCGTTTGAGATGGGTGGTCAATTGCGATTTCAAACGCCTTAAGTCGCTGTCTATTAATTGGTAAGAAGTACCAACCAATACCCCTAATATCTGTTCATTGGACAAGGGGTAATGCAACAAAGGGTAAACTAATTTTTCCATATCTGTGCTTGACTGTTGATTATCTAAACCTCAATTGTAAATTTAACTTTAAGTACAATTTTTTATCCTTTTCTAAGTAAACTTGCCCAAATCGATGCCTAGTAGTAGAAGGGGTATCTAGTTTTATCTCCTTGTATAGATATTCTTTTAAGTCTTCGATTTGTATAACATGAAACCCCACACAATCTCCTGTTTTTTTCATGACGATAGTACCATTAGCCAAGTTTTTGCCATCCCATTCCTTGCCAGCAAAAAAACCTAGAAGAATATAAACCAATAGCCGTTTAATTTTAACTTCTAAGAAATTTTTATCCTTGTAAGTAATTTCTTCTTGAAGCGTTTGTTTTTTGTGAATACTGTCTATAATATCAGATAATTGACTGGTTCTGTTTTTGTAAAATTCTAATAATACTTGTCCAATAATTTTAGGCATAGCACTATCAGATAGTGCTAAATTATACTCCATTGTCGCTCGCTCTGCGCCTACATAGACCAACTTTCCTCCCAGCTCCTCTATGCGTTGAAGTCGATCTTTTAATTTTGTTCTGGTCTTAATGGCATTAATTTCATCCAAGTATTGTTTATCTAAGCCATCAATTCTAAATATAAAGTTGGTGTTGCCCGAAGCATTGAGTAAAGTAGGTTTGGCCCCCAAGTAAGATTTGATGCCAAATCCTTCGTTTTCTTTGCGTATGTATTCGTTTTCTATATCTAAAACAATATCCGCTTTTTGTTGACTTGTTCCCCCTTTGACTACCTCAAATCCAAGAGCATCTTGTATGACTTTAAATTCGGGAATGGAGAACGTGCCTTTACTATTGATAATTGATTTTGTTAATTCTTTCAGAACATTGGCATTCAATAATTCAGAAATATCAATATTTTTTTGGTGGCCTGTTTCTTTATTCACTGCTTGAATCGTGTTTTTATCAAGCAAGAGAAATTCTAAATTTAAATTTCTTGTGGTTACTTTATGCAATTGAAAACTGTCCTGCTTGGGATTTAAATCAGTATCTGATAAGTGAAGTTGTTGCGCTGCTAATAACTTGACAAAAACTAATAACTTTGTCCATTCACCTTTATTCTTTTTTTTCATTTGCAACGATTCTTTTGCATTGAGTATATCTAAATATCTCAACATTTGCGCTCCTACAGCCTTAATAGCATCTACAGCCACGCTGTTACCTAATTGCTTAATTCCTTGGGTGTTACTAACAGGAAATTCGTAATCCTCTGGAAAGCCTTGCATTCGTTTTCCTTGTTTTATTTCTAGACGTTTTACCTGACCATCGACATAATAGGAATCCCAATTCCGTCTATCTGTAATAGCCGACCCTCTGCCTCCTACTCGCAATGTAAACCCTATTTCACGCGAACACACGCCTTCCCAAACATCACTCATAGTATATTTGAGGGGGCGTTTGGGGGGGAATTGAAAACCTTTCATAAAGTCTTCATCTCTAAATCCAATCATAAAAACCCGAGGACGCAGTTGTGGAAGGCCGTAATCTGAGGCTTTTACAATCTTATAATAAAAGGAATATTTTAATTCTTTTTCTAGGATAGTTTGAATGACCTGAAACGTGTTACCGTTATCATGTTTTACCAACCCCCTTACATTTTCTAAAAAAAACGCTTTGGGTCTTTTTGCCTCAATAATCTCTGCAATATTAAAAAACAAATTGCCTCTTTCGGAATTGTGATTATCATCAAACCCTCTTTTTTGTCCTGCTTGACTAAAGGGTTGACAAGGAAATCCAGCACACAAAATGTCGAAATCGGGTATATCTTCTGGATTTACTTTTCTAATATCATCATTAAAACATTCATTACTAAATAAAGTAGGGCTAATTTTATTGAAGTTGTGCTCATAGGTAATTCTTGCATGTTGATCCATTTCTGAGGCAAATACACATTCACCACCCAATTCATGCATAGCAATATGAAAGCCCCCTATTCCTGCAAATAGGTCTATAAATGTAAATTTTTGCTTCAAATTAAATTATTTTAAATCTTATCTTTTAACAACTGATAAACAGCATCTTGAATATCTCCAAGCATCAGCGGATGCCAATTGACATCTTGATACTTTACACGACCTTCTGTATCAATGAGGTAAATTCTAGGCACATGCATTTTGGCAAAGCGTGCGAACAATTGGCGTTCGGGATCGGCTACTAGGTGATAGACCAAATGGTGTGCTCTGGCCCAAGTAGATAACTCCTCTGAAGAATGTTCCCTGCCTACAGCAACCAATTGAATGTGGTCTTTGAGTGGTGCCATTTGTTGGCTAATAGCAGGAGCAGCTTCCTGACAAGAGGAGCAAACGGTAGTAAAAAAGAGCAACAAAGTAGGTTTGGTACTCCCTTCACCAATAACCAGATTTTCACCCTCTAAAGTAGTGACTTGTAATTGCTCAATTTGGTGTTTTTTCTTGATGTCTTCCATAATTAGGGCAATAGTTAAAAAGTTGTATTCTGATTGGTTTTCCTAAGAATAAGGTAATGTGGGGCTTCTCTATGCTAATGAGATCAAATTGAATGAACATTATATGGTACTCATAAATCCATTTAAGTGTTCAAATTACAGCAAATAATAAGGAATGTCAAGTTTTGAACTCAAGAATTAGCAATGGATGTTATTTTCTTTTTTTAAAAGTACTATTTTGTTATTGTCTTTTGATTCTTACTTGGTCAAGTCTATTTTCTAATTCTAATAACAATGAAAGCCATCCGAAATTTATATGCACAATTGGGGGTTGATGCCTATTACCAACAGTATGGCTATGCTTATCAAAATCCTCATTTGGAGCAAATTACCAGCTTGATTCACCAAAATCAAGAACGCTTGGATTATAACCAAGTTTTGGACTTTTGTGCTGGTGGTGGTGAGGTGAGTTTGATTCTTAGACAATTGGGTTTTTCGGATAGTGTAGGGAGTGATCCTTATCTGCAAGAGTTGTATCAAAAAAACACCCAGCAACTTTGTTATGCTTGGTCTTTTGAGCAAGTCGTAAAACAGGGCTTGGAGGGGCAATACAGTTGTATTATTTGCAGTTTTGCGCTCCATCTTTGCCCCAAAGAGCTGCTGTATGCTTTGGTGGTGCAATTGTTCCAGCACAGCAATATGGTGGTGATTATCACACCTCACAAACGCCCTATCTTGGAAAATTATGCTGGCGTAGAACTTGCTTTCCAGGATTATGCCCTCACTGAAAAAGGCAAAAAGGTACATCTCAAAGCCTATACGTATGCTTACTAGTTGCTGTTGGTTTATTTTTGGGTTTTTAAGTATGTTTGGGCGCGCAATACGGTATTTTCTCGTACATTGACATAAAACAAATTGTAATCCCCTGCATGGTAATCGTCTCGTTTGAATAGGAAGCCCATAAAAATATGTGGCCGATCTACCCAGAGAATACTCTCCACCACTCTTGCTCCCAAAATTCGCTTACGCACGGTATTAAAGCCATAGAGCACTGCACCTTTGTTCTCTTTGTGTGATAC
Source organism: Aureispira sp. (assembly GCA_045105775.1). Taxonomy (GTDB): domain Bacteria; phylum Bacteroidota; class Bacteroidia; order Chitinophagales; family Saprospiraceae; genus Aureispira. The sequence goes on along the minus strand of JBGCDW010000025.1, from coordinate 2,578 downwards.
AAATACATCACTAGTAGTCCAATTGAGTGGATTGACACACACTTGGTTTTTCTTGGCCCAAGTTGGTGTGTAACCTTCATTGTAGGTTCTCCAAGTCAAAAAGCAGCCTGTTTGTATGGGGCTATTGCCCAATGGAATGGCTTTAAAAGCATCTTTTTCTACGCCCCAACCTACAATATAGGCCGCTACCAATTGCTTTTGCAATGTTGTTCCATCCACCAATTCTTGCATCAACTGCTTGAGGTGGCGCGCGCCTTGGCTGTGTCCTGCCAAAATAAACGGGCGGCCTTTGTTTTCATGTTCTAAGTAATATAAGAATGCTTTTTTGGTGTCTTCGTAGGCAAATGCCAATGCTTTGTTGCCTTCCTCTATATGTGGCGCGAAAAAACTGCGTAAATGTGCTTGACGGTAACGTGGTGCATAAATTTTGCCTGCTGCATTAAAGACACTTGCTTGTAATTTGATGGTCGTTTTGTCTATTTCTGCATTCAGCTCTTCATTGTCTAAGGACGCATTCCATAGGTATTTGCCTTCGACCTTGCCGCTAAAAATAGTAGGATGTAGAAAAAACACATCCACGTGCGCTGTGGTGTTTGCCAACTTGCCTCTTAAGGGTTTGGGGACATGATCTGCTGGATCTTCCTTAGCGGGGTGTGCTGCCCAATTAGACAATTGAGTGTAATCGGGTGTGGCAGGGTGTTCGGCTGCTGCAAACGCTGGTAAAGGTGTTTGTGCGCGACTAAAAGGGCTGGCTATTATCATACTAATAACGGCTATAAAAAAAGAAAAAATAGTTGAATTGGGCATTGGCTAAAGATGAAGATTATAATTATAAACAACATACCATTTATCACAAAGTATTAGCAATAAACAACTATAAAAGATAGAAGTTTATCTTTAGGGCTAAAAGAATGGGAGGTCTACAGATGTCCTAAAAGATGAATCCACAATTCTGGGTATTGGAGGTCATTGCTTTGTATACCAATAGCTCCACTAAATTCAGTATCGCCATCAGGGTTCCACTTGATGATGAGTTTTGTTTTTTGGTGCTGTTTTAGTTTCTTTTTTCTAATTTTAGTTTTGATACAATCGCAGCCCCCTTCTACAGCTTTTATTAATAAGGGCTCTGCTGCTGTGTTGGACAATAACAATATTGTTTTATATCCTCTTGGAGGCCGATTTTCTTCAAAATCTAATTCCACATAAGGTTGTTCTTCTGTAATTAAATGTCCCTCTATTTCTAAGTTTTGAGCCGATACAGTCTGCCCAAATATTAACAACAGTAAACAAAAAAGCCCTCTCATAATAGTTTTGTTGAGAATTTTTAAAGTGGTTGTATAAACAGCACTAAATATAAAGATCTATTCTCACAAGTTGCCATTTATTGCTCTATGAATCTCCATAAGAGTCGGGAACGATATGCCCACTGCTACCGTTATATAATGGTAATGTTTTTCAATTTGTAACCTGAATTTAGTAGCTTTAGTTTCCTTGAAATGCTTTAAGTAGACGTAAAAAAGTAATACGGGCTATAAAAAGTGTACCTTAGCAAAAAAAGATGAAACAGAGAGCAAAAAAAGCATTAAGCAAAGAAGAGATTTTAGAATTAGAAAGAGGTCATAAAGAGGGAGCGCAATCTCGTTATAGAAATCGCTGCCAAGCAGTATTACTATTTCATAATCAAGGAAAAACAATGAAAGAGTTGCTAGGAATATATGGAATAGATAGAGACACCCTAAGCCGGTGGTTAAATAGATATGAAAAAGAAGGCGTAAAAGGTTTGTTAGATAGACCAAAATCAGGTCGGCCAGTATCATCAGAAAAAGAGGTGCTAAAAAAAATATGATTATGGGGAAAAGAATGGGATTCAATCCTTAAAAAGTTGTCAAAATGAGTTAAGCAAAGCGGGCTATATAAAAAGTATCAACCAACTAAAAAGATTAGTAAAGCAGTTAGGTTGGAAATGGAAGCGTTATCGAAAAAGTTTAAGACTAGAAAGAGATGAAGAGTTATTTCGATATTTTGAATTAGAAATCAAAGAGTTAGAAAAAGAGGTATTGAGCAAAAAGATAGACTTATTATACTTTGATGGAAGTGGGTTTAACCTAAATCCAAACCAGCCATATGGTTGGCTTCCAAGGGGACAAAATATAACGTTGCCAGCTTTACGAGGGAAAGGATGGACAGTTTTAGCAGCCTTAAATACAGCAAGTGAAAAAATAATAGAAGCGCAAGCATATGAGGGTGCAGCTAATTCAGAATGCATTATTCTTTTTTTTGATGCGCTAGTAAAAACAATCAAAAAAAAGACAGTTGTGATTCTAGATAATGCGAGCATTCATAAATCAAAAGCCGTTAAAAGTAAGGAAATAGAATGGCGTAAAAAGGGTCTTTTTTTTCAATTTATTCCAGCTTATTGTCCAGAATTGAATAAAATTGAAATCCTCTGGAAGCAAATGAAACATTTTTGGTTAAGACCTGAAGACTATATATCTAAAGATGCTCTGTATCAGGCTATCTTTAGATGTATTCAAAATTTTGGCTCTATATACCGCATTTCTTTTAAATGACTACTTAA
>JBGCDW010000024.1:0-2770 GCA_045105775.1 Aureispira sp. | reverse complement strand
AGGAAAATATTACAGCCGAAGAGGAAGCGTTGAGGGTGATTGCACAAAAAGCAGATGGAGCGTTGAGAGATGCCTTGTCTATTTTTGATAGAATTGTCAGTTTTTCGGGCAATACAATCCGTTATCAGGATGTTATTGAGAACCTCAATATACTGGATTACGACTACTATTTTCAGGTGGTAGATGCGATGGTCAGTGAGGACGCAAATCGGCTTTTGCTTATTTTTGATAAAATATCTAGAAAGGGATTTGATGGAGATATTTTTATGAATGGCTTGGCAGAGCATTTAAGAAATTTGCTAGTCTGTCAGGATGCTCGTACACTAGAGTTGTTGGAGGTGGGCGAAAGTGTAAAAATGCGTTACCAACAACAAGCGAATCTAGTAGCTACGTCCTTGATCTTATCAGCGTTGAGCCTAGCCAATGAATGCGATGTCAATTACAAAATGGCACGCAACAAACGCCTGCACGTAGAAATGGCCTTGATTAGAATGGCTTATATACAGCGCTCTATGCTTGCTTATAAGGCTGCTCCAATGCCTGCTAATGAAAAAAAAACAGCTCTAAGTAACACGCCCCCTCCTACCAATAAGGTAGAAGAGGCTAGGGCAACTTACACCCCAAAAGCTGCCCCTGTTGCCAAAGAAGCGACGATGTCTACTTCGTTACAAACTCCAAAAGAAATACCTGTAGTTGTGGAGGAGCCAGAAGAAGACCCTATAGCAGAACTTAAATCAGACCCTACTTCTGCCCCTGAAACCAGTATCAAAAAGAACAATTTTGCAGAAAAGCTCGCTCAAAAAAAATCGAACAGTATACTTTCTTCTCTCAAGGATGCGGTACAAGCCGAGGGTGAATTGCCTCAAAAAAAAGCGTTGCCTTTTACACCAGAAAATATCATGCAATTGTGGGAACAGTATTGGCAAGCTATTGAATCTCCCTCTACCCAACTTTTGTTCAAAACAGCCCAAGTAGAAATCTTGGAGGCTACACAAGGTACCTTAAAAGTAATCGCCAGTGGCAACCGTGCCAAAGATGCTATATTTAGAGAAGCACCACTCAAACAATTGTTGATTCAAGAATTTCAAAAGAAAAGCTTAACTTTAGAAGTTGTTATCGATGAAAACAAATTAGAATTGCCAAAACCTAAGCCTATGTTGCCCCAAACTGATCGTGAAAAATATGTTCATTTTCTAAAAATGAATCCTGCACTCAAGGATTTTCAGAAAAAATTTAAATTATTACCTCCCCAAAATTAGGAGAAATTTTAATCATGGAAAAGAAACCAATCCAACTAGATTTAAACTTTGAAGAAGTGAATACGATTCTCAAAGCATTAGGCAATTTACCCTTTAATGAAGTGTATGATTTGATTGGCAAAATACACGACCAAGCCAATCAACAGCATAATTCCTAACCCTCTTAGTTCTTGCTCTCAATGGACCAGCGCCTAGAAATATCAGCAATAGATTGCTTTATTGGACTAGTGGATCCTAGTGCTTATCCGAATTTTATTCAGGAAGATGTAAGCTATGAACTACTTGAAGAACATTTGCTAAAACAGATGCAAAAAGGTACTATTCTGTTCTGGGGTTCGAACAATCCCAATCGTTGGACGGTTCACCTAGTAGAACAAGCGAGTAGTGCCATTTCTGCTCAAGAATTTAAGGGCTACTTAAACGTTTCAGACCAAGGTTTGTACTTAGTCAACTACGCCATGATTCTGGATGCTGCCCAATACGAGGAAGATCCCCTTACCGAACAATTCTTAGAACTTATCCAACTAAAGCAGGGTTGGTATCAAATCACTATTCGTCAATTATTTCACCCCGACATAGATGCTATTACAGAAGAAAGCTTAGGTTTTGAAGTCATATTGCAACCATCTAACAACGCTCCTGCTATTCCTGTCAACTCTTTTAAAAATATTCCTTGGTCTATTTATTAGATTTTTTTTCAGATAACCTCTGAAAAACTTGATTTTCTGTATCAATATTTAGACATTTACCTAAATGTATAAATCTATTGTATGAACCATCTTTTTAAAGCACTAAATGATGCTACTAGGCGTGCTATTTTAGAATTGCTCAAAGAAAGTGATTTGACTGCGGGAGAAATTGCAGCTCATTTTGACATTTCTAAACCTAGTATTTCCCATCACCTGGATTTGTTAAAACGCGCCAATTTAGTTACGTCTATTCGCCAAGGACAATACCTAAGATATTCACTCAATATGAGTGTTTTTGAAGAAGTCATTCAGTGGTTGATGCAGTTTAGAGATACCAAGGATTAACGTTAAAAACCTGTATTACTATGACAACGACTATTAATTCTATAAAAAGTAATGGTTTGCTTTTTATTTTGATATTGGCTCCTATACTCTATTTGGTTCATATATGGTCAAGTATTCCAGATACCGTTCCGTTGCATTGGAACTGGAAAGGAGAAGCAGATAGCTATGGCTCTAGAACCGTGCTGTTGTGGACAGTACTAGGACTCAATAGTTTTATCTATATTTTGCTGCTTGTTTTGCCCAAAATTGCTGCACGCAAACAAGAATTGGAAGCTATGGGTGCAAAATACATGCGTTTGCGTTTTGTGCTACAGCTTTTTGTAGCGTCCTTGAGTCTTGTTATAATAATGATGTCTAGTGGTCGGGCTCCTGCTAATCCCACTATTTTATTGGGAGGCTGTTTTATTCTGTTTATGCTGCTTTTTGGTAATTATGCTGGGAGCATCCGCCCCAATTATTTTATTGGTATCCGAACAC
>JBGCDW010000023.1:0-54107 GCA_045105775.1 Aureispira sp. | reverse complement strand
AGATTGGTTGGGCCATCCCGAAAAAACAAAAGCAGGCCATCCATCAAACACCAACAACACTAATCGTCCTGTATCCAACAAGGGATAATTCATAGGCAAAACATAGGTTTCAACTGTTAGTTGATATCCCGTAGGCATGATGGCCAATAAAGGATCCGTTTCCTTTACCAATTCGCCAAGTCCCTTGCTGTAGATTTTGGTAATGTAGCCATCTTGTGGTGCTATCACATGATAAAAACTCGAACGGCGTTCGTAATTTGCATACTGGGTCTCTAATTTGGCTATTTGGCTTTCTGCATCATAAATACTGGACATTGCAGTAGAGCGGTCGGAGCGTACTTTTGCCATTTTGTCTGCGTACAGACTACCAATAGTACTCAATTCAATTTGAGCATTCAGCAATTGATTGCGTGTAGCCCAATATTTGTTTTCTGAAGAAATTAATTTGGCCTGAGTAGCTTGCATTTTGTTGCGCTTATCTTCTACATCAGTGAGCGATTTGATTCCTTGCTGGTAAAGCGTATCTGTTCGATGGTATTGACGTATAGCAATGGTGTAAGCCGTTTGAGCAGCACTAACATCTGTGCTGTCAGCTGTTGCCTTAAATCGAAATTGCTTGACCTTATTTTCGGTTTGTTCCAACTTAAAAACAAGTGCATTACCAATGGCATCTAGTTGGTCAGTTAGTGCAGTAGCCTTGGCATCATAGGCACCCCGAGCTGCTGATTTAGCATTTACTTGTGCTTGGGTGCGTTGCAAGAGCTGTGGATCAAAATAGTCGGCCTTGACTTCTGATAAAAAGGCTAAGGTATCGCCTGCTTTGATCGATTCGCCCTCCCGTACATACCAGCGTTCAATTTTACCTGGAATAGTACTATAAATACTTTGTGGCCGATGTTCTGGGCGCAAAGTTGTCACCTTACTTTTGGCCACAATATTCTGTGTCCAAGGCAAAAAGGAGAGGATTATCAACAGAATAAAAAATGCGGCCATCCAGAAAGTAAGCTTGCGAGCAAGTTCAGAAACCATAACTTGGTTGAAAGCACTGTAAGACCTTAGATTTTTATCTGTAATTTTATTTTCTGATAAATTTAACATAACTGATAGATTGAGGGAAAATACTAGGCAATATCATCAAATAATTGTTCAAAATAGGGTTGTTGTTGTAACATTTTATAACTCCCCTTAAACACAATTTTACCTTTGTCCATCACTATAATACGATCACAGGCACGCGCCATTTTAGCACTTCGACTTACTGCTACGAGTGTCCAAGGATTGGCTCTATTGGTCAAAATTTCAATAATTTTCTTAGAATCATCCCCATTGAGACTATCTATTAGTGGCTCTGTTACTACCAAACGTGGGGTATCTACAATACAGCGAGCCAGAATCATCTTTTTGATAACACTCTGGGGTAGATTTTCTCCATCTGAAGTAATCATGGTATTAAATCCTTCTGGTTGTTCCTTGATGTAAGATGATAAATTCACTTGCTGAGAAACGCGAATAATATCCTGAATATTTACATCGTCCCTACCCATCGAAATATTTTCGGCAATGGTTCCATGAAACAAATGTTCCTCACTAACATGATCTCCAATGTATGAGCGCAAACTAGCAATGTTAATATTCTTACTCGGAATATCATTGTAAGAAATAGTTCCTTCAAAACCATCGTACCAGCCCATAATAATTCTCAACAAGGTAGATTTGCCTGATGCGCTAGTTCCCACGACACAAATACGCTCTCCACCTTTGATATTCAAGTTTATTTTGTCCAATACCTTGTACTGATGGCTCCCCAAAATATAAGTCAATTCACTGATGTCAACTCTTATACCATTGGGACAATGCACTTCTTTAAAATCTAATCCTTTTTCGTCTTCTAGTGGTAAATCTGTTACTAATCCAATTTTTTCTACCGCCGTCAACAAATCAAAAATAGTCTCCATTCCCAATACAATTTTATCCAAAGAGTTGAGAATGATAATGATTACAATTTCGGAGGCTACAAACTGTCCAATATTCAGTTCATTGTTAATGACCAACAAACCACCAATAGAAAGTAGGGCTGCTGTAGCCAATGTTTTAATGACAACTACACTAACAATTTGTGCTTTTACAATTTTAAAGTGTTTTTTTCTATGTTGCAAATAGCCTTCAACCAATTTATTAGTCTTTACCGTAGGGTATTGAGTCCGGCCAGCCAACTTAAATGATCCCATAGTACGTCCAATTTCCTCCAACCAGTAGGCCACTTTGTATTTGTATTTGGATTCTAATAAACTAGAAGATAAACCAGGCGAAAAAGTACTGGTTACTACTATTGCAATCAGTAACAAAAGCACCAAGCCAAACACAACAAAAAATGGATGATAAAGAGCAAGGAGCGTTAGTCCCAATACAATTTGGAAGGATGCAGCAGATAAATCTACCAAAATTTTAGGCATACCTTTTTGTATAGTTAAGGTATCAAAAAAACGATTGGCTAGTTCTGGTGCATATTGGTCTTTAATACTTTCCATACGCAAACGAGGCATTCTATAGGCAAATTCAAACGCAGAACGCGTGAATATTCGCTGCTGAATAGTCTCTGTGATAATGTATTGCATCAATCGCAAGCCTCCAGCAATGGCTGTTCCTAAAGCAACAATAAAAATCAATACAATCCAAGAAGAGGAAATTTGGTTGAGAGCAATTAAGTTTATAATAGCCTGAATTCCAACAGGTATAGTTAAACTAATAACTCCTTCAAACACCGCATACGTATATATATACCCAATATCCCCTTTGTCAAGTTGTAAGAGTCTAAAAAAACGTTTGAGCGGATGCCCTTTGAGTGTGTTCATAGCAAAGCTTATTCAAAATAATAGTAACACTATTGGTCAGATCATAGAAAGTACAAATTAAACGCAAAATAGTTTAACTAGTTTTGTCTTTGGCATATAATCTTTTGTTAAAACAAGGAAGTTATCTAGAACTTGCAATATCCCGATACATAAAGAACAATTAGTGCCTTACAAAAAAAGCCACCTTTGAAATCTATCAAAGATGGCTCAAATAATTTAGCTATTACTGGATATTGTCTAGTACAAGATTACTCTATTGGAGTGGTAATTCCATTTTCAGTAATGGTTTTGATGGATGCTGGTACTAATACTACGTAACGTATTTTTTCTGTACATTCTCTTCCTTTTACCAAAATCACGTTGCTATTTACCTTACGCTTTATTGTCAGTGTTTTATCAGAAGCATCCATGCTGGTAACCAATTCGTAACGACCCGCTTTTACCAAATAATCTAATAGGCCATTATTAGGCATATTACTAAGTGTCACATGTAACTCTATAACAACTCTACTGCCCTTAGTTTTCTTAATTTCGATGGACTCTGCATGCAAGTCTAATTGAAGGGAGGTACTACTACCGACACTAATTGTCTGATTGGTGGAAGCTGTAGATTGAGCAAAGCATATAGAAAAAGTAAATAATAATACTATTACAAATAAATGTTTCATAGAATTAATTCAAGAAATGGAATAAATCTAGTTTATAGATTTTAAGAAAGTTTTTTTCAAAAAATTGATCTACAAAACTAAGTAATTGTTAAGAAAAAACAAAACAACATTTTTGATTTAAACTTTTCTAAAGGTACTGACACAGAAAGACTTAACCGAACAAACCTGATATAATATGGTTTTTAGGGCAAAAAAACCATGTTATATTCTAATAAAAATACACTAAACCGAATAATATTTTGAAACAACTTCTTAATTTTGCTTTAACAATCAAATAATTAGTAGATAAAAAAAACAAAAAAAAATTGCATTTATATTACTCTAGTGACATAGAAAGGTAAAAAAGTGCTTATTTTTAACAATAAGAATACAAAAAAGCATTACTCTTTTCCGTCTACTAATGTGCTATTATTGGAGTATTTAACACTGGCAGGCATGTAGATCGTATACTCTAATGTTTCTACACATTCCTGTCCTTTTACAACGATTACATCATTTGTTTTTTTGGAGGATATGGTGAGTTCACGGGTAGTGGCATCAATTGTTTTGGTAAGATCATAACGCCCACTGTTGCAAACAAAATCTAGCAAGCGGTTATTGGGTAAGGAAATGGTCACTTTGGTTTCTACCAAAATGCGTGTTCCCTTTGTTTCTTTCATTTCTATTTTTTTTGCTACTACATTGATGTTGACTTTTTCTGTTGCGTCGAGGGTAAAAGTCTGGTGTAATGTTTTTGATACTTGACAAAAACACACTTCTGTTCCAAACCAGTACAGTAGTAGTATAAAAAACAATCTCAACTTCATTAGTTAGGTAGATTTATATAGATTGGAGTAAGTTTGATGGTGGTTTTTTAAATCAAGGTTAATAGAAATGATCAGGTTTTTTATTAGCAATGAAGGCTATAAGATAGCACTTATTTACTTAACAAAAAGTATTTATTTAAATAATAAATAATTATTACAAATAATAAAATACAGAAACAGATAGTGTTTTAATTATTCAAAAGTAAGTGAAATCTATGGAGATTTTATCTTCTTAGAATAAAAATTACTTAAAAACTATGCTTTATTTTTAAAAAAAGGGCTGTTTTTAATAATAATTGTCAGAAAATCTCAAAAATTATCTGTCATTAAAGCATTTTTCGTCTGTCACGGCTTCTTATTTTAGCGACAAGCTGATTATTGGATATACCAAATAAATCAGATCGCTGCAAGCAGAGTTCTTGTATTTTATTGCTGTTAAGGTTCTTACTGCATCGCCTTCCACTTATCATACCCCCCCTCTACATCATAGACTTTTTCAAAGCCCATTTCTTTACAACGTGTAGCCGTTTTGTTACTTCTCCCTCCTCGTTTACAGTACACTACCAAAGGACGTGTTTGGTCTAGTTTTTCTAATTGTGCCTCAAAATCATCTGCATAAAAATCAATATTGATAGCCCCCTCAATACTTCCAGCTTCAAACTCTTCGGGAGTTCGTACATCTACCAATTGAAAATCTATTTGCTGCTGACTCATTTTTGTATACTCTTGCCAAGTGATTAATTCTTGGCCAGCAGAGGTTCTTGATTGTGTGCAAGCCGTTATACAACAAAATATAAATCCCAATAAAATAAAAAAACGTGTCTGTATCATATCTTGTTGTTTTGAATACTAATAATATTTATTAAAACTAAGTAATTTATAGCATTTTGATGCTCAAATAATTAAAATTCTTGCTTTATTATTATTAGAATAAGCCATAAAGCATTCTTATTATAAAGACAAAAAAAACGCGGAGTATTGTGTCAAAAAAAAGGCTATAAAAAATTGTTACCGTATCTTAGCGAATCGTTTAGATTTATAACAATATACAGTACTGCTGTTGGATAACAAAATATATTTTTTCACAATATTATTATTAATCATGCAAAAAACACTAGCAATTGGGTGTGACCATGCAGGTTTTGATTACAAAGCTGCGATTAAAGATTATTTAGAACAAGAAGGCTGGAGCATACAAGATTTTGGGACACACACTCAAGATTCTGTTGATTACCCAGACTTTGCGCATCCTGTTGCCAATGCTGTTGCTACGGGGCAAGCACTTTATGGAATCGTTCTTTGTGGTAGTGGCAATGGTGTTGCGATTACCGTCAATAAATATCCTGCCATTCGTGCGGCACTTTGCTGGAACAAAGAATTGGCTCAATTGGCTCGCCAACACAATGATGCCAACATTTTGGCTATTCCAGTGCGTTTTGTCAGCCAAGAAACAGCATCAGAGATGGTTGCAGCATTTTTCAACAGTTACTTTGAAGGTGGTCGCCACCAACGTCGAGTAGATAAAATTACATCTCCATCTTAACCCTATAGCATTTCCACCTATTCTACTTCAATATTTTTATTCCAACACAACACAATGAAAACATTACAATATCAATACTTAAACATTGAACAGAAAGATAATTATGTTATTGTCCAACTAGATCGGGGCAAGGCCAATGCCCTCAACCAAACTATGGTAGATGAATTGCGCGACTTTCTTCGGGTTGCTACACATGAAGATAGTATTGAAGGGGTATTGTTGACAGGTAAAGAACATTTTTTTAGTGGAGGGGTAGATTTACTAGAGGTGTATTATTACGATGCTGCTGGTATTCGCAATTTTTGGGGCTCGTTCCTAGAATTAGCAGCCGAGGTAGTTGCCTTTCCCAAGCCTATGGTAGCGGCTATTACAGGGCATAGCCCAGCAGGGGGCTGCATTTTGGCCTGTGGTTGCGATTATCGCGTAATGGCCGACAATGATAAATATCAAATTGGTCTCAATGAAATGGCCGTTGGTATTGCTCCCAGAAAAGGTATTTTGGATTTGTATGCTTTCTGGATTGGACGCAGATATGCTTATCAGTACTTACTAGAGGGCACTATTATGAACAGTAGCCATGCCCTAAAAATAGGTTTGGTAGACGAATTACAACCATTAAAAGAAACCGTTGCCAAAGCAGAAGCTAAATTGCAACAGTACCTAAAATTGCCCCAGCAAGCCTTTCAGCAAACCAAAAAAGCACTAAGAGCTGCTGTAGTGGAATCTATGAACGAAAATTTTGAAGAAAATCTGGACATTTTGCACCAGCAATTGCTCTCTGAAGAAAGCCGAGCAATTATGGGGCAGGTGGTTGATTTTCTAAAAAGCAGAAAATCAACTACTGCTTAATGGGTGGTATCCCCCACCTATTCGTAAGAGGCAATAATATGCTCTACCGTTTGTTCTACCTTGCGATAACGCGCCTGCTTTTGCAGGCGCCAAGGCTCTGCTACGCGCTGGTCACAATCCTTCATGCTACATGATTCACAAGTTACGCCTACTTCTTGCTTAGTAAAGTTCGGTTCTTTGAGAAATTGCAACTTTTTCTTGAGATGTGAGGACAATAACATACCAATACTGATGCTTCGGTAAATGTCTTTCTTAAACGGATCTTTATTGGCAGAGGACAAAACCAGATACTCATTCTTAGATGCGATGTAAGAAGAAATTTGCATCCCAAATACTGATTTTTTCTGATCCGATTCCTGAAAATCTTGAATCGTCTGCAAAGAAACCCAACGCCTGCAATAATGATCTTGGTTTTGGTTGGCATGGGGACTCTGCTGTTGTGTAATATGCAATTCCTTGCTCAACCGATAAACAGCGGTGTCCTTCTTATAGGTAAATCGCAGAAAGAATAAATTTTTGATATTGAATGCCTGTGGCAGAATATTGGTCAACCGTTGATAAAACGTTTCATCCGAGCAATCATAGCTTTTAATAATCTTGAGCAAACGCCGCGCATTCCACTCTTTGGCGGTAAATAATTCCTTGAGTTGTCCTACCAATCGTTTTTGTGGAATAATCAGAGCACCAGCAAAGTACGATGCAATAAAATTATTGAGCACCTGATCAAAAGTATCAAACTTAATCCACGGAAAGGTATACAACCGATCTTCAATTTTTAGGAAGTTGTACGCAATTTCTTTGGCGTAAATAAACGTTTGCTGGGCTTCTGAAATTTCTTTGCTCAATAACAATATACATTTATTGGGTATATAGATACTCCTCAGTGCTCCCAAGTTACTATGTGTTGATAATGTTTTTTTATCAATCGTATAATTAAACTCCTCTACTAAGATTTCCTCCAAGTCTTGAGCCGTCACCATTTTGGACAAATCTACCTGATAGGACTTTGCAAAACGCTGAACGTGCTCTTCTATATCCTCAAAGTAATTGTTGTGTGCTTCTTGATAAGAACGCAACGAAGCCAAAAAGAAACTTTCTCTGGTCAGGTTATAATTCTTGGCAATTTTGATAATAGTACTGATAAAGGCATTGATCTTGCTAGGAGCCTTGGCTATAATATCAATGAGCTGTGTTTCGCGCACTCCAAACAGTTCAAGTGGAATTTCTTTCAAAATTTGCGATTGCAGAATTTCTCCAACAGGTGCCAAGTTTTTATCCAGTTTTAACGAAACCAAATGATCGTAAGGCACGTCCAAACTATCAGATAAGATTGCAATCTTATCCATCTTAGGATATTTTTTTCCTTTCTCAATCTCATTTAGATAAGATTTGGACAAGCCTGTCAGCTTGGATAAACCAAATAAAGAAAGATTTCGCTCTGTTCTAATTTGCTTGAGTTTGAGCCCAAAAATCAGCTTGATGTATTTGTCTTCAATAATCATAGGCATGAAGATATGAAATATTAGCGAACATAAAAAAATCAACGACTTTTCACTTTTAGCGAACGTTCGCTATTAGAGTTCAACAATTTTTCTTATCATTGTAACGTTATACAAAAAAACAACAGTGATGAAAACCAAAATAGAATCAAAAGAAATACAGTTTAATGAAGTAGAGGAAGCAAAATATGCTACTATACTTACACCAAAGGCCAAGGCCTTTTTAGTTGCCTTGCATCAACAATTTAATGAGCAGCGATTAAACTTATTAAAAAAGAGAGAAGCAACTCAAACATATTTTGATCAAGGAAATTATCCCTCATTTCCTGTAGAAACGGCTGCTGTCAGAAACTCTGATTGGGTATGCAAGCCGTTGCCAGAAGATTTGTTGGATAGACGCGTAGAAATTACGGGGCCTGTAGAGCGCAAAATGGTTATCAATGCCCTCAATTCTGGTGCTAAAACTTTTATGGCAGATTTTGAGGATAGTAACGCGCCTACGATTACCAATATTTTGGATGGTCAACAGAATTTGTTGGATGCCAATAAGAGAACCATTTCTTTTTACAATGCTGCCAAAGACAAAACGTACCAGTTAAAAGATGAAGTAGCTGTTTTGTTGGTTAGACCTAGAGGATTGCACCTAGATGAACGCCACTTGGTTGTAGATGGAGCATCGATGTCAGGTTCTTTGGTAGACTTTGGTTTGTATTTCTTCCACAACATCAAGCCTTTGTTAGAAAGAGGTTCTGCTACTTATTTCTACTTGCCCAAATTGGAGCATTACCTAGAAGCTAGATGGTGGAATGATGTATTTGTATTTGCTCAAGAATACTTGGATGTTCCTCAAGATACCATCAAAGCAACTGTTTTGGTTGAAACGATTACGGCTAGTTTCCAATTGGATGAAATCATCTATGAATTGAGAGATCACATGGCTGGCCTCAACTGTGGCCGTTGGGATTATATTTTCTCTTACATCAAGAAATTTAGAAACCATCCAAACTTCTTAGTGCCTAACCGCGACCAAGTAACGATGAGTTCGCCGTTCATGAAAGCTTATTCACAACGTGTTGTACAACGTTGCCACAAAAGAGGGGTACATGCTATGGGTGGTATGGCTGCTCAAATTCCTGTTAAGAATGATGAAGCTGCCAATCAAGCTGCTTATACCAAAGTACTCAATGATAAAGAGCAAGAGGTAAAGAATGGACACGATGGTACTTGGGTAGCACACCCTGGTTTGGTAAAAGTGGCTCTAGATGTATTTGATGAGCATATGCCCAATGCCAACCAAATCGACAATCTTCGCGAAGATTTGAACATCACAGAAGAGCAATTGGTAGAAATGCCTCAGGGTACGATTACACAAGATGGTATTCGTAAGAATATCAATGTAGGCATTTTGTACATCGAGAGCTGGTTGGCTGGCAATGGCGCGGCTGCCTTATACAACCTCATGGAGGATGCGGCTACTGCTGAAATTTCGCGTACACAAGTATGGCAATGGCTACACAAAGGCGTACAATTAGAAGATGGAAAAACATTTGATGTGGCTATGTATCAAGATTTGAAAGCTGGGGAAATTGAAAAAATCAAGCAATTGGTTGGAGTAGAAGCTTTTGAAAGTAGAAGATTTGAACTAGCCATTAAACTATTTGATGATTTGGTATTGTCTGAGCAATTTGAAGAATTCCTTACACTACCTGCTTACCAATATATTTAGAATACAACAAAAGCCTCACAAAATACAACAACAAAGAGGCTATTATCAATGAAGTTGTTTAAAAATGGAATTGTGTTGATAATGAGTACTAATTTGGTTCTAATCAAGGCACTCGCAAAGCGATCTGCGTGGGTTGTACCTAAAAGGTACAAAAGACCTAGCATATTTAACTCATAGCAGTGCTATGGGGTCAATTTTCAACGATGAGTAGGGCAAAATTAGCTTTCATTAGCGACATTAAGCTAAATTTAAACAACTTCAATAACTCATTACTCACTACTCTGTGAATATAGCAGCTAATTGAACGCACCAAAATCAATTTCTAGCAATACCCTTATTAATTCGACAAAAGTCAGAGAACAAACGTTTTTTGGTTTTTGTCGATTAGTAAACGATCACAGCGTATTAATCCATCAATCAACATATGAAAAATATAGCACAAGGCAACTACAGTTCTGCTCTAGAAACAGTAAAAGCACTTAAAGAAAAGTATGGTAGCAACTGGGAAAACATTCAGCCACATTATGCAGCTAGAATGGTCACTCAAAACCAATTTAAAACAGGGTTGGATATTGCCAAGTATACTGCTTCTATTATGAGAACAGATATGGCCGAATATGATGCTGATTCTTCAAAGTATACCCAATCGTTGGGCTGCTGGCATGGGTTTGTAGCACAACAAAAAATGATTTCTGTAAAGAAACATTACAATACTACTAGCAAAAAATACCTTTATCTATCAGGATGGATGGTAGCTGCATTGCGTTCTGAATTTGGTCCTTTGCCCGATCAATCTATGCACGAAAAAACTGCTGTTCCTTCCTTGATCGAAGAAATTTATGATTTCTTGCGCCAAGCAGATGCCATTGAACTAAACGACTTGTTTAGAAGGTTGGAAGATGGTGAAGATGTACAAGATCAGATTGATAATTTTGAGACGCATGTAGTGCCAATTATTGCTGATATTGATGCTGGTTTTGGCAATGAAGAAGCAACTTATCTATTAGCTAAAAAAATGATCCAAGCAGGTGCTTGTGCTATTCAAATTGAGAATCAAGTATCGGATGCCAAGCAATGTGGCCACCAAGATGGTAAAGTAACAGTTCCTCATGAGGATTTTATTGCCAAATTAAATGCTGTTCGTTATGCCTTTTTGGAATTGGGTGTAGAGGATGGAATTATTGTAGCTAGAACAGATTCTGAAGGAGCTGGATTGACTCAAAAACTACCCGTTAGCCAAACGCCAGGTGACTTGGCTTCTCAATATTTAGATTTTGTAGAGTGTGAACCTGTTACTTTAGACGAAGTTAACAACAATGAAGTATTGCTCAAGAGAGATGGCCAACTCGTACGCCCTGTTCGCTTGCCCAATGGTTTGTACAAATTTAGAGACGAAACTAATATTGATAGAGTTGTACTAGACTGTATTACCAGCCTTCAGAATGGTGCTGATTTGTTGTGGATCGAAACACCCATTCCACATGTACAACAAATTGCACACATGATTCAACGAGTTAGAGAAGTGATTCCTAATGCCAAGTTGGTGTACAACAACTCTCCTTCTTTCAACTGGACCTTGAGTTTCCGCCAGCAAGTATACGATGCTATGGTAGAAGCAGGCGAAGATGTATCGACTTACAATCAAGATAACTTGATGGATGTACAATACGATGGCACTAAATTGTGTCAGCTTGCCGATGAGAAAATCAGAACGTTCCAAGCAGATGCTTCTAGAGAAGCAGGTATTTTCCACCACTTAATCACACTTCCAACATACCATACAACGGCATTGCACATGCACACGCTTACTGAAGGTTACTTTAGCGAAGAAGGCATGTTGGCTTATGTTAAAGGCGTACAACGTCAAGAAATCCGCAAAGGAGTTTCTTGTGTAAAACACCAAAGAATGGCTGGTTCTAATCTAGGAGACGATCACAAAACATTCTTCTCTGGTAACCTTGCCCTTAAAGCTGGTGGTGCCAAGAATACTTCAAATCAATTTGAGCCTCAAGTAGAGGAGGTAGTATAAATACTCAACCAATAACTGAGTTTGTAGCTTGTTATTTTTTCCAATAGTTTCAACACAGAAAAGACTGCTCGTGAATGGCAGTCTTTTCTATTTTTAGAAACGCTTACACAATGTTCCTAAAAGTAAGAATCCCTCCCCTGTAATCGTACAGAGGAGGGATTTATTTTATTAGAATTTGTTTTTATTAACTCATAGCCTGAATAATGTCATACTTGGTTACAATATGGCTTGTACCAGCTTTGTCTACGGCAATAACAGCAGACGATTTTTTATTGATGTACAAATTCAGTTTGTTAATGGGTAAGGTTTCCTCTACCGTTGGGAAAGGAGCGACCATGATTTTTTCGATGGTTTGGTCGCTGTTCTCAATAGGATTGGCCAGCAAACAAGTCAACACATCATTCTCATTTAATGCGCCTACGATTGTTCCTTCCTTCATCACAGGCATTTGAGAAATATCATTTTCCTTCATCAACTTCAGTGCTTCTTTTACGGTTTGTTCTGCATCAATAGAGAAGAAAGTTTTGTTGTCTTTTTGAGCAATAATATCTTTCACTGTTAACACCTCATCCAAAAAGCCACGCTCACGCATCCACTCATCGTTAAACATTTTGCCTACATAACGACTTCCGTGGTCGTGAAACAATACCACAACCAAATCACCTTCCTTGAGATGATCTTTGAGTTGGTTTACCCCTGCGATGGCTGCACCAGCAGAGTTACCCACCATAATTCCTTCCAAACGTGCCAATTCACGTGTAGCAACAGCCGCATCCTTGTCTGTTACTTTCTCAAACAAATCAATTAGTTCAAAATCCACATTTTTAGGAATAATATCTTCGCCAATTCCTTCTGTGATGTAAGGGTAGATTTCGTTGGTGTCAAATTCACCTGTTTCGTGGTATTTCTTGAATACAGAACCATAAGTATCAATTCCCCAGATCTTGACATTTGGATTCTGCTCTTTGAGGTATTTTCCTACACCAGAGATGGTTCCACCTGTTCCTACACCTACTACAAAATGAGTAACTTCGCCTTCGGTTTGTTCCCAGATTTCGGGCCCTGTGCTTTCGTAGTGTGCTTCGCGATTGGAGAGGTTGTCATACTGATTGGCCCAGTAAGAATCGGGGATTTCTTTGTTGAGACGCTCGGCTACCGAGTAGTAAGAACGTGGGTCATCAGGAGAAACATTGGTAGGACAAACAATAACTTCTGCCCCTACTGCACGCAGCAAGTCAATTTTTTCTTTGGATTGTTTATCGCTGGTTGTAAAAATACTTTTGTAACCTTTGACTACCCCTGCAATAGCAATACCCATTCCTGTATTTCCAGATGTACATTCTATGATAGTTCCACCAGGTTTTAAGTCACCTCTAGCCTCGGCATCTTCAATCATTTTGAGTGCCATACGGTCTTTTACAGAGTTACCAGGGTTGGTAGTTTCTACCTTTGCCAAAACTGTACAAGGAACGTCTTTGACAATTTTATTTAGTTTAACCAAGGGGGTATTTCCTATAGTTTCTAGGATATTGTTATAATACTTTGCCATAGTTGCATTGTAATTTTGAGGCGACAATTGTTAGGAAGTTACAACCGTTTAATCCCAATCATAATTGGATAAATAGTTGTCTTTGATGCCGCAAAGATAGCAAAACTATATGGCTGTAAAAAGAGCAGAGAACAAATTTAAGATAATATTATTACTATAATACACCCAATAAATATAAGGTGTAGCCATAAAACTACAATAGTATCACAACTCAACTAAGAAAAGTGATACTCCTATAATAATAACATGCAAAACACTCCGCCTTATTAGGTAATTTGAATTATTGGGCACTTTGTGCAAACAATTCAATAGAATAAGAAATAGACACCTTATAGGCTAGGGCGTTCCGTGTCAGGTAAGTTTTTGACATCTACCATAAGCACTTCTGCGCATAGAGAAATTTCCTTAGCAATATCCAACGGATTTTCTAAAAGTTCATGGGCTTTTAAAACAATTCCACTCATCGTCTCATCAATTTCAAATGGTGCTGACAACTGTAGCTTGTATGTTTCGATAAGACTATGAAAGTGATTGGTAGAATTGAATAATATTTCTTCTAAATCACCAGTATAAACGACAGAAAAACTTACCTCATTTTTATTTTCAGAGGCTAATTTAGTGGTTCTTTTAGATGTTGTTTCTGTCACAGTTTCTTTGTCCATCCTATCTAACAATAGCTTTGGAGGTTGAGGTTCAACTTCTGCACAAGCAACAACAAAAAGCAAACTCATTAAAACAAAAAAACTGATTACAGAAAGACTTTTGGGAATCATCATTATCTAATAATATTGTTAAGGTTGGTAAGTACTAAAGGGACGCGCACTCAATTACTAAGACATTCAATGTTACTACAATAATTACATTGATAGTGCAAAGGTGATTATAATATAGTGTATTCAGGTTTTTTTTTTTGCCATTTTCAATAAAAAAAGTACATTTTTTTGCCAAATAGCCTGTTTTGATCGAGCAACGACCAAAAAAAGCATTATTCATCTCTGAACAATGCCTTTAACCTTTTAAACAATACCCTTTATTGTATTAACCAGAATAGCTTTTTTTGAGTCATTTATTTGATAATCAACTATAAAAGACAATGCTATTCTATTGCTAAGACGCAATTTATATTCTTAAGGTTGTAAGCGTCTAAAAAATCGTACCGTTCAATGTGTTAAAAAGAGCGTTTTGGTACAATACCAAAACGCCTTTTATCAAGTAGACAGACAGATAAGACAACATTGCTCTCTCTTCGAAAGAAGATTTTCTCATAGGAGATATTATGTCCCCTTTATTTATGTTGCTTTATTGAGCACACATTTATCAATGTGTAATTATTTTTGAGTGTTAAAAGATCTAGAGCTGGGCTTTCACCAACTCTAGATCTTGTGGGTTTTCTATGGGTACATCTAGTAATTAGGACAGTAATTATTGGATGTTAATTAGAGTAATAAAAAACTTGAACTTAGCTACCAAAACGCGTTCTAAAACGATTTGATGACACAAAGATAAGATACTTAGATAAGATTTGCAAATTTTTGTTATTATTTTGATAACTTTTTCAAAAAGTATAATCAAATAAGGCATAAATTCAACACAAAACAACTCACCCAAATCAACCTAAAATATTAAAAATCAACAAAATAAACCAATAGTAACAAAATAAGTTACATTATCCCAAAAATCTAAAAAAAAGAAAAAAAGTTGTCATAACTGTTCTTTGTACTATTCTTTGAGTATTTTGTTATTTCTTTAAGCAAGGAACTTTTCAACTATCTACTATGAAGATTATTTGTATAGGCCGCAATTATGCAGAGCATGCCAAGGAGCTGAATAACCCTGTTCCAAAAACTCCCCTACTGTTTCTAAAACCAGATACTGCTCAATTATTGAATGGAGATCCTCTTTTTTATCCTAGTTTTTCAAAGGAGGTGCACTATGAAGTAGAAGTATTGCTCAAAATCTGTAAGAATGGTAAGCATATTCAGAAACAATTTGCCAGAGATTATTACAAAGAAGTATCTGTAGGCATTGATTTTACAGCCAGAGATATTCAGCGTCAATGCAAGGAAAAAGGTCATCCTTGGGAAATTGCCAAAGCATGGAACCACTCGGCTGCTATTGGAGAATTTATTCCGATAGAAGAGGCACAAGACCAGGATGGACATATCAATTTTTCGTTGACTAAGAATAGTGCTGTAGTTCAAGAAGGAATTACGAGTAATATGCTCACTGGTTTTGATGATTTGATTGTATACCTTTCCAAATATTTTATGCTGTTGCGTGGCGATGTAATTTTTACAGGCACTCCCAAGGGCGTAGGAGCTGTTCAAGTGGGCGATACACTAGAAGGATTTATTGATTCCAAATCTTTGTTAAAATGTAGAATCAAATAGTACTGGCTTTATGCTGTTCTTTTATTCCCCTTATTGTAATCCAATGAACTATTACCTTACGCCATTTTTATTGTTTTTAAGCATCTGGATAGTGCCACTTTGGGGACAAACACCTACTGCCTCTCCCACCTTTCGCCAACAACTCTACAACAGTGCCAATGATTCAAGCAAATATCTGCTGCTTGCAAAACGGTATGAACAACTACCACATGCCCAAATAGATAGTATCATTTATTGGGCTACTTATGGTGCCAATCTTGCCCAAAAACATCTGAATAGCACTTGGGGAACAGCCGCCTATCATCGTTCAAAATCTCTTGTAGGGCATACTTATCGTCGAATAGGAAAATTTAGCCTAGCGCAAAGCACCTTTAAACAACTCATTGCTCAAGGCAAGATACTCCAAGATAGTGTGCTGCTTAGTGATGGTTACTCCGACTTGGCCTATGTTTTCTCAGAGCAAGAAAAAGATGATTCTACGATTTTTTATGATCTTCAAGCTTTAATGATTCGCAAAGCTATTGGTTCTCCCAAAATTGGTTCTAGTTACAACAATCTAGGTTATGATTACAAGGTTAGTGGTCAATTACAAAAAGGGCTTTTTTATTATCAACAAGCCATCAATTATAAGAGGGAGCAGGGCATGGAGAATCGCTTGGGCAATAGCTATATGAATGTTGGTAACCTGTATCAAAGTCTTGGCGTTTGGGACAGCTCACTGCATTACCTCCATCTGGCCTTAAATCACCAACAGGCTTTGGAGGATAGCGTATTTATGGCCGAGGCACTACACAATATTGGCAAAACGCATTTTGAAGCGGGCAATACGATCAAAGCTGAATCTTACTTGCAACAAGCAATGGCTACTTTCAAAGCCTTAAAAAGAGACCAACATCCACGTGTAGTAAATACTTATCACGAATTGGCAAGAACCTACCTAGCCTTGCAAAAACACGATAAAGCCGCCTACTTATTAGAACAATCCAATAGCATCTTAATTAGTAATGACAAGCAGGTGAGTCATAAAATGCGTTATCAACTAAAAATTCAAACAGCATTGGCTTGGGCCAACAAAGATTATGTGCAGGCGCGTTTGGTTTCTGAACAAAAAGAAGCCCTCAAAGATAGTTTGCACCAGCGTGCCCTAAAACAAAAAACCTATCAACTCCTGACAGATTATGAGGATGCTTTAAAAGTTGAACGCATTAAGGCATTGGAACAACAGCAAGAGATAGACCAGTTGAAGTATGACAACCTTGTGCGTCAACGCTTAGTTTTAGCGGGTTTATTGATCTTGTTAGTTGGTGTTATCTTTTTGTTGTACAGAATTAATCAATGGAGATCCAAAGTCAATGAGGAATTGACCACGCTCAATAATACCAAGGATACCCTATTTAGTATTATTGCACACGACCTCAAAAATCCCTTATCTGCTTTTCGATCCATTACCCAATCCTTGTCGGATAGTATTTTTGATATTAGCCGCGATGATTTGGACTATTTTATGAAACAACTCTCTACCTCGGCACACAGCTTGTTGGAGTTGCTTCAAAATCTATTGTATTGGTCTATTTCACAATCGGGCAAGTTAGAATTTGTGCCTAATGAATTGTCATTAGCCACCACGACCCAAGAAGTTGTTAATTTGCTCAACGGGAGTGCAATCGTTAAGCAACTCCATGTAGAGGCCAGCATTGATTCAAACGTACAAGTATGGGCTGATGCCAAGATGACTACCGCTATTCTAAGAAATTTATTAGCCAATGCCATTAAATTCACGCCCAACCAAGGAAAAATCACTCTTAGTAGCCAACAATTGGACGATAAAATAATGGTTCAAGTACAAGACACAGGGACGGGCATTGCTCCTGGGCTTATTCCCACTTTGTTTACCCTAAAACCCAATCAGAAAAGAACATCGGGCAAGGGCACTGGATTGGGTTTGATTTTGTGCAAAGAATTGGTAGAGCATCAAGGAGGTGAAATTTGGCTAGAAAAAAGCAATGCCCAAGGAAGTACGTTCTGCTTTACCCTTCCTATCTCCGAGCCATCAGTATAATATTTCATCCCTCAAACAAGATCAATATGAACCACCCCCCAATTCCTATTATTGTTGTAGATGACCACCAAATTGTTATTGATGGCATCCGCGCCTTGTTGCTTATGAATAAAAACATTAAAATTGTTGGTACTGCTAATAATGCCGAACAACTCTGGAAGCTCCTAGAAAAACAATCGCCACAAGTCATTTTGCTGGATCGGCAACTCCCCACAATGGATGGCATTGAAATCACTCAAAAACTAATTGCTGAAGCGTATCCATTGCGTGTGCTCATGCTCACAGCTAACACAGATAAAGGTACGATCTTGCAAGCTGTTCAAGCTGGTGTGTATGGGTTCTTACCCAAAGAATGTAGCAAAGAGGAATTGGTGCTGGCAATTGAACAGGTTGCTCGCGGCGAGCATTATTTTGGCAAAACGATTGCTCCTGTTGTGTACCAAAGTTTTGCCCAGCAGATGAGTGGCAACAACAAACAGAGTCGTCCAAAGCTCACCAATAGAGAAATAGAAGTCATACGAGGTTTTGCCAATGGACAGACCTATAAGGAAATAGGTGCCGCTCTTTTTATTAGTCCTAGAACAGTCGAAACGCACAAAAAAAACATCTACACCAAATTGGACTTCAACAACCAAGCAGACTTGATTAAATATGCAATTAGAGAGGGCATTGTTACTCTCTAACATATACCATCTACGTAATTTTACGGAGGAAAAAATCCTATAAATTACGGATTTCCTCCTTTCTTTTTTTGCCGCATCTTTGTGTTGTTCTTATTTAAAGCTGTTGACCACACAGCTTCATTATATCTCGACCAACAACCATGAAAAACGGCCTCAACAAAAAGATTTTTAACGACAAAGTCTTACTACAGAAAAACTTACCCAAGTACCTCAAAAAAACAACCCTCGCTCTAGCCAGTAAAAAAGTGAGCAGCCTTCCTTTTTATTACGAAGTAGCGCATTTTGAAGATGGGGCTGCCTTCATTACCATTGGTGAAGCCAAAGAAGTACACCGAATCTTCAAGACAGAACGCGTGAAAGGCAATGGCGGAAAGGATGAACAAGGCAAAATCATCAAAATCAATAAAAAGTTGGTGGCCTATGGCGATTTGTGCCTCAATGAAGAAGGTGTATATGAGTTTCAGATACAAGCAGGTTTTATCAAAAAACAACAACTCAAAGCTTGTATCAATAGCATTACGGTACTCAAACAAACCATCGGACAAAATTTTGCCATTACCAAGGGTGGTGTGCCTGTTAAAGAGGAGGAGTCTGTAGACTCTAAAGAATCGGTAGAAGAAAAAACAGTCCATTCTACATCAAATACTGAAGAAAGTACGAACACACAAGAATCGTCCAAACAAACCACCACTCAACAAGACAATTCTAAAAAAGAACCTAGCAAACAATGGCTTGCTCAAAAAGCTACTATTAAAACAACACTAGGTAAGATGAAAACTAACCTAGAAAACCTAAAAGCTAAGTTCAACTAAGCCTATTACCCCTCACTTCTATTTATCACAATACTATATCCATGCCTGATAATAAACCACAAACATTAGAACAAAAATTAGCTCAATACATTACCAAAATTGAAGAATTCACAGGCTTGTGTATCAAGAATGAAGGAGCCGTTGACCAAGAGACGCAAGCTGAAATAGAGGAAGTCAAGCGATTGCTTGAACAAGTAAAAGAGGAACGTTTAAAGAAAAAAAAGCAAGCCAAACAAAACAATACCTCCTATCAAGATAAGCTACAGCAAATACAAATCAATACAGAAAAACTAAAGCAGAGAATAGCCTTTTTTCAATCAAAAAATTGCTTGCAAAAAAAAGCAGCAATCGTGTTAACCAATATTAATAAACTAGAAAGTGCTTGTGTAAAAATAAAAGATCACATTAATAACGAACAAAATCCACTGCACAACAAAATCATTGGAGACTTAGAAAAAGAACGACAACAATTACATGAAATGCGGGATTTACTTGAATCTCAAACACAGGAGGAAGGAAATAAATTATTACAGCAAGAACAGGAGCTATTAAATCTTAAGAATATTCTTGGCCAATTACAAGATTCTGTATTCGAGCACATCGAAAACAATACAATTTCTACACATAGAGCACCATTGCGAGATGAGGCCATCAAGCTTCGCGAGGAATTGATACATAAAAATGAAATTTTTGAAAAAGAATTTCGCAGCTTAATTGAGGCTTGTACTACTATTATCAAAAAAGCAGAAGAGCTTGTACAAAAAATAGAAACGGCTCCCGATCAATCTTTCCCAGAAGAATTTGAGCAAGCATTTAATACGACCCAACAAGCGCTAGATGCTTTAAGTACAGCAATAAAAAATGCTGTTGAGCAACATCAAAATGATACTGCTGGTTTATCGAAACAATTAAACGATATAAAAACAGCCCTTCAGCAACTAGAAAAACTCGTAGGTAGCTATGAAAGCGAAGTCTATGCTATTACAGATCGCAAACTAAAGGTCTTGGAACAACAATATGAGGCACTAAAAGAGCAATTATCCAAATTCAATACAACAGAACAGCAATTAGATCAACGGATGCAGGAGATCCTTAATGCCTTTGGTGGCGATCCTCTTCAGCTCTTAGAAGACCTCAAAAAACGTTGGAACAATCTTCAAACTCCTATTTCTAACCTACTATCAAAAGTATAATCTTCAAACACCATGACCTCAAAAGAACAAGAACAAAATCAAGCGCATCTCAATTACTTACAAGAACAACAACAACCATTATTACAAGAAAAAGAGAAGGCGGAGCTTAAAATAAAGGAAACTGCTATTTTACAAGAAGAGCAAGCAAAATTGAGCACAGAGTTAACAGAGCTTATAGAAGTAACCGCTTACTTTTCTAGTAATTTGCAAAAACAGCCTGCTACTACTGTAGAGTCCTTTCAGCGTCTGCACAAAACGCTTCAAACAAAAGGCCTTGGCTTTCAAGAACAACTAAAAGGGGCTGAACACCAGTTTAATGATATAACCCAATCTTGCAATAATATCCTTAAGAATGTTACTCCTAAATTAGATGACCTCGCTACACAAATTGCCCCCTTGGAAGCCAAAGCTAATCAACAAAAAGAAAAACAAGATTTAGCGGATCAAACATATGATAAAAATGCCTCTAAAAAGGTTCTTTTTGACTGGAAATCGGATGGCTCTAGTGTTATTAAAGAGGGCTCTAGTTTGGGACACATAGAAGTTGAATTTGAACTCGTACAAGAGGATGCCTATGGTTGGTGGATGATTAAGAATGCAACACCACGAGTAATGCAACAATTAAGTGGTTTTAACTTTGAGTCAAAGGTTAAGTTTGATGACCCTGTTACTTCTGATGATCAACTGACAACCAACGTTCAGATAGAAATAACAATTACGGCTAATGGAATGTCCAATAGCTCAGGGGGAGGCAGTTCTATTGGTTCAAAAACTACTAATAGCCTAAAGGGAACTGCTGGAGTAGATCTAGGGCCTGCAAGCACTGAGCTAGAATACCAGCACTCAGATGAAAACACATTGGGTACATCTAGCAAATGGAATCAATCTCAGGAGCTATCCTCTTCTTTTATTAAACGTATTTTTGAATACGAATTTATTAGTAAAAGAGAACAGTTAACGATAAAAAAATTAGATGCTCGTGGTGGTTCTTTTGAAGATTTTGAAAAAGATGAAGCGACTCAAGAAATGCTCGATTCCTCTGAGCTATTTTATGGAAAAATTCAAGAAGTATACTCTATAACAGAATAGTCCTTCCTACTATTGCCACATTAAGCAGCCAATTCTAAAACAAATCTAACCTTCAAAACCATATATTTAGCCTTCTTATCCTTTGGGTGAGAAGGTTTTTGTATTGGCAGGCTGTAATATTGAGACTTTAAACGTTTTATCGCTCGCCAATGAAGCATAAAGCATTCTTGCAGAGATTATTTTCTATAAAAAACTCAAGAAAATGTTTACTTTTGTGAGGCAGACTATACTATTTATTGAAATATAGTTTTTGGTATTACTGCTACTATTTTGTCAAAACAAATAAATATTACTTGTAATGAATACAGACTTTATGACACCAGATGCCTCTGAGGATTTGCAGATGATTAGTGAAAGTGCCAAAAATTTTGCTGAGAAGCATATCCGACCACATGTGATGGAATGGGATGAAGCACAACACTTTCCAAGAGATTTATTTGCCAAGATGGGTGAACAAGGGTTTATGGGGGTATTGGTTCCTGAGCAGTACGGAGGTTCTGGATTAGGCTATCAAGAATATATTACAATTATTGAAGAAACAACCAAAGTATGCAGCTCTATTGGCTTGTCTTTGGCCGCGCATAATTCTCTAGGTACCAATCATATTTTGATGTTTGGCAATGAGGAGCAAAAGCAAAAATACTTACCCAAACTAGCCACGGGCGAGCATTTAGCCTTTTGGGGGTTGACAGAGGCCAATACAGGATCTGATGCGGGTAGAATGCAGTGTGTAGCCAAGAAAGAAGGCGATTATTATGTCATCAATGGCAGCAAAAACTGGATTACACATGGTATTTCTGGCGATGTAGGGGTAGTAATAATCCGCACAGGCGAACTGCTGGACAGCCACGGTATGAGTGCCTTTATCATTGAACGAGATACGGAAGGGTTTTCGGGTGGTAAAAAGGAAAATAAACTGGGCATGAGAGCCTCCGAAACAGCCGAATTGATCTTTGACAACTGCCGCATCCACAAAAGCCAATTATTGGGCAAGGAAGGAGATGGCTTTATCCAAGCTATGAAAATCTTAGATGGTGGCCGTATTTCAATTGGTGCCTTATCCTTGGGTATTGCCAAAGGTTCTTATGAGGCCTCCCTCAAATACTCCAAAGAGCGCGAACAATTTGGAAAACCTATTTCTAGTTTCCAAGCTATTTCCTTCAAATTAGCCGATATGGCTACCGAAATTGAAGCATCTGAGTTATTGGTACGAAAAGCAGGCTACCTCAAAGACAACCACTTGCCAGTAACCAAAATTTCGGCTATGGCCAAATATTATGCCTCTGAAGCATGTGTAAGAGCAGCAACCGAAGCTATTCAAATTCACGGTGGTTATGGCTTTACCAAAGATTTTCCTGTCGAAAAATTCTTCCGCGATTGTAAATTGTGTACTATTGGAGAAGGAACCTCCGAAATTCAGAAATTGGTTATTTCTAGGAAAATTCTCAAAGATTAATTCTTATTTAGCATCTAAATAGTAAAATAACCTGTTAAATTTATTAGCAGGTTATTTTTTTGCTTAAAATGTTAGAACATAGCACTTATGAAAACAATAAACATCTTCCTCTTTATAGGCACATTACTATTGGTTGGGCAAGTAGTCTCTGCCCAACAGATGGGATTTGGTGCCAAAGGAGGACTACTGGTAGGCACCCAACAAGGAAAACGCGCTTTGCTTTCTTATCATGGTGACTTAGTTTTTGAAAAACTAGGTGCTTGGCAAGGAGACGGTCGTCCACGCCGTTTGGGTTTTGTGGCCTCCTTGGGCTATCACAGAAGAGGAGCCTCTTACAACGCTGGGAGTTTTAACAATCCCAATCGAACCGTTATTAGTGATGTGTTTCACAACATTTCTCTAGCAGCATTATTCAAAGGTGGATACCAATTCAACAATTTTGCCCCCTACTATGCCGGTGGTTTGCGTTTGGAGTACACTATGGCTTCTCAAATGGTTAACCCATTTGATGCACAAGGGGTTACTCCTTTTAATGTAGGATTGTGGTTGGGTGGAGGCATTGATTGGGAACCTCCCAAGCTCCCATTTGGTTTATTTATAGAGATCAGTATTCAGCCTGATATTACTCCTCAGATATTCTTTCAAAGAGGGACTATTATTGAGTATAGAGATCCTTTTAATAACAATATCACTTACCAGACGCTAAACGAAGATCGACGCGTATTGAATTTGTGTTTGGAACTAACATTCGGGATTAAATTTATTCAGAGAAGCAATCAAACTGGCACAGATAATTGACACTTTTAATCTATTATAATTTTTAACATGGAACTCATTGTTGTGCAATATTTTTATGACTTGACAACACTAGCTTTGGCAGAACGCTACTTGGAAGTAGCGGGGGTCAAAACCATCACACGCGATGCTTTGATGACTCAGGTGACAGGCATAGAAGCTAGAGCTATTGGAGGAGCCAAATTATTGGTACGCAAGAACGATTATGTCAAGGCTTCTCGGTTATTGCAAGAAGGCGGTTTTATGAATAAAAATGTAAATACAACTCCGTTTTGGTTGGCAGACGTGCTAGATCAAGTGGCTTGTTTGTTGCCTGGTGTTGGGCGTTTATCCAAAGAATTAAGACTCGTTATTATTGTCTTTTTACTCTTTTCCTTATGCTTGTCTATCGTATACGCTATTCTCTTGTACTAGATATACCAAAGTTGGATAGATTATAAACTGGCGACATGCACTAAAAAAGATTGCCTGCACTCCAAATAATAAATCTACCCTTCACTAATAAACCTATCAAAAACATGCGTATCTTCTAAACTATCTTTTCATAGATCCAACTCATTGCAGTATCTCTGATAGGAACTATTAAAACTATGGTTTCCTGTTATTCGACCAAACTATAATTACATGACCATCAACGAACTAAAACAAGGACTGGAAAGTGCTTTACAAAATGAAGTATTTGAAGAATTAAAAACGCGTGCAAAAGAGGCAGTAAGTGCCTATCCTGAAGAGGCTTTTGGCTATGCTTATCTAGGCGAAGCACTTTTTGGAGAATTGCCCATACCATTTGCCGAAGTAGAATTGTGTCTAGCCAAAGCAGCAGAGTTAGCACCTACGAATACGCATTATTTGGCTCGCTTTGCTGTGGTTAAAGGCGTTCAAGGTGCGAATGATGCCGCTCAATTAATGTGGGGAAAAATACTTTCAATTGATCCCAACCATGTAGAGGCTCTCGTTGCTAAAGGCACTTTTCTACTCCAAAACAATCAAGATTACGACAAGGCACTCCCTTTCTTTGACAAAGCTATAGAAGTGGAGACAAACAATGCTACCGCCTACCTTTATCGTGCTGAGTTGTATAATAATAGTGGAAGATATTTAGACGCACTCCAAGATGTTAAGCAAGCAACATCTATTACTCCTGCTTTTGATAAGAATGTTAATTTATTGACCATTAGCATTTTCAAAAATATGGGAGAATTAGAGCAAATTATTCCTTTGTATGAGGAATTAATCGAAAAAGCTGAAGACGATTATTTAACTCATTTGGCTTATGCCAATGTACTAAATAAGTTAGAAAAAGCTTCAGAAGCATTGGTACAATTAGAAAAAGCCAATGAACTGACAGAAAATAAGGATACAACCATTCTGTACAACTTGGGAGAAACGGCAATGCGTGTAGCAGAATATGCAAAAGCAATGCAAGCGTTCCAAACCTGCCTAGAGCTACAGCCTTCCTTAAACGAAGCCGCTTTTGCCATTATCAATATTCAAATCCAACAAGAACAATACAACGAGGCACTACAGGCTATCCAGCAATTAGAAAAAATAATTGAAGAGGCAACAAAAGTAGATCAACTTATTGTACTCAATGGAAAAGTATTGATTGGACTCGGACAATTCAAAAAAGCAGAGGATTTGCTGATTCCTATTGCCAAAAAAAATGGCCTGTATCAAACAGAAGCCTATTTCCAATTGGGTCGATTGTATCACCAACAAGGAGCAGCATTCAATGCGTATAAGTTCATCAAAACAGCCGCAACAAAGGCACATCAAGCAGCTCAAGAATTCATGACCAACCAATTGGCTGATGTGGTAGCTCGATTGCGCGCTGCGGCTATCGATGCCAATAAAGCAGCCTTTGCAAAGAATGAACGTTCGGATTTTCTCAACAAGATATTTGGCAAGTTGTGGGTATTTAATGATTTAAGAAGTGAGCGTTTAAATGGTGCTGGGTTTAATGCTGACCAAATACAACACTTCAAAGCGTCCTTGTCTTCTTCCTCTTTGATGATGGCAGAAAAAGGTATTCTAATGCTATCCAATCGCCAAGAGGAATTGGCTACTTACAAGATTCAGAAAGAAACAACGAATGGTGCTTTGATTGAGTTTTTGCCTATGGATGGTTTTAAGGGCTTTACAGCCAAATTACAACTCACGGCTGATGGTGCGCTTGCGTTTAGCAAAGAAAAAGGCGAACTCATTCTTTACAAAGAGCAACATCCTGCACAAGTTTCACCAGCAATAAAAGCAGTTTATCAAGAAAAAATCAACGCTAAAGATAGCCAGTATTTGGGGGATAAAGTTACTGCTGTATTAACGCAAATCTTGTAAGATCTAATCCATTGCACGGCTTAAAACTTAGCCAGTAGAGATGCATGTATTGCCTCTCTATTGGCTAAAACATACTCCCAATCCAACCATCTTCATCAAAGGGGTTGAGGTCTATATTTCTTGGATCAAGATAAGAGAGTGCTTCCTCTGCTGCTTTTTCTATACTATCCATCAGATCTTTAATAAAAGCTTTGATCGTTGGATGAACGTAGTACTGTGCCTCGCCACTAGAACCTTCATAAACATATTTTCCACTCTTCATATTGAAGGTCAGGTTATATTTTGGAGTCTTGATAATGACCATATCAAATTTCCCAATCGGATAGTATACATTTTGCTTCACCACATAAGCATTCTCAAAATACGCAGGAATATACTTTAGAATACTGTTGGGAATGGGAGTCTTCAAATAAAAACGCCCAGCCAAGGAAGCATTAATCGTCAATGGCGCAATGGAAGCATGAATGACACTATTTTTAGCCTCTAAGGAAGCATCTAGACTCGCGCCTAAAGTGGGGCCACCCTCTATTCCGCCCTCTATGGATACATCCCCAACAATGGGCAAATCGTATCCGATAGACAAGCCTAACGACAAAAAGCCATTGCCACTTATTTTTCCTTGAGCAACTGCCCCCACTCCTTGTCGGCGAGCAGTCATGGTTGCTCCAATGATTGCAGAAGCCCCCACGGCTAAACTCACACCCGTAAATAATGGAAATTTCACACTCGTGCGTTTGAGCGTTATCAATGTCCCCCCCCAGTTGCCATGCACTCTCAAAAAGGCATCAATAACTTCTGTGGCAACCGCCTTAACTTCGGCAATAGCCATATCCAAGAATTTCTTTGCCAAGCGTTTTTTTAGACCTTGAATGATTTTTTGAAACTCAGGGTGTTGCTCGGCATGTTGCAGCAACTCTTGTAGAATATCCTTAATTTTACGCCCTTTGAGGCCACTTGCTAACGTTTTGAGTGCCGCGTCTTTGAGTACTCCAAGTAGTGTTTCTAAGGTCTGTTTAGAGGTGAGATATTTAATTTCTTCTTTGATAATCCTTGCTGATCTTCGGAGGAGCCTTCTAACAACAGTAGCCACCAGTTTGGCCGTCCACTCTGCCCCTGTTTTCTCAATGGCCAATCTTGTAGCAGTATCGATGAGTTCGTTGACCTCTTCTTTGAGGCGTTTTTCTATGCGCACATAGATTTTTTCTTCTAGCAGTTTTAGCAAATGCTGTACAAACTCAATAAGTTTATCTTCAATAATATCCACGACCCCATCAGCGACTACTTCCAATAGTCCCTTAAAATCCCCTTCTACTACGCCTTCCACAGCAGCTTCAATCAAGGCTACTACTTTTGGATTGTCGATATGTTCATTTGCCTGCTCTATAATTTCATCCTTAACGCCATCTTTGAGCACCTCTACAGCACCATCTATATTGCCATTGTCTACCTGTTCTACAATTTCGATAAGATCCTCTTTGTGGCGTTCATCTGCATGTTCATCAATCTCCTTTATCACTCGATCCTTTACAGCCTCCTGGCCTGCATCTCTCAATTCATCAACTACATCATCTGTTCTGCCATTGGCAACATCTTTAACCACGTTTGAGAGTTGATCCAAGACATCTTGCTCTAACAAATCAGAAGCTCTAGCCTTTTCCTCCAGTTCTTTTTGAACTTCTTGGATACGCTTATCAATTTTCTCCAATTCCTTATTGAGTTGGAGAATAAGTATTTTGGTGAGAATATTTTCTTTTTTGGGGAGTTGTGCTATGATTTCTTGCTTAAGACGCTCCAAGTATTGAAGTTCTTTGTTCATTTCCTGAACAGCAGTATTATTAGTGGTCTGGATTGGCATAGTTGGTCGTAGTTGGTTATGAATATAGAGAACAGAAGCAGTTAAAAAGGGAACATTAGGGCATTACTCTCAGGAATGTATCACCATCTGGAATGGGCGTTGGTGGACGGTCTAAATCGACTTGCAAGTTTTGATATTTTTGGTCAAACCCCTGTAAGCCTTCTTGTGCTTGTGTTAGCAATTCTTCTAATTTTTTCACCAATGCTTCTTCTTCAGGGCTCGGAGGTACTTCTGTTTCAGTAACCGTATCAAGCGTTGTTATATTGGCTTTGATGACCGTCGCAATTTGCTTTATTTTGGGCAATTGTCCTTCTAAGGTTGTTTTGGCCTTTGCTAAAGCCGTCTTTGCCTCTGTGGTTCCTTGTTCATAGTCTTCTAAGAACTCTTCGACTTGGCCCTGCAATTCATCTATAGCCTCATCATCTGCTTCCGTTACAGTTTTGGATTTTATACGTGGTAGTATTTCTTGGGGTAGCGTTTCTTTGAGCATTGTAGAAATCGGCTGAAACAATGCCTTTAGTGCATCCAGAGATATCCCTTCCTCCATATCATCTGTCTCCTGAACACCCAATTCTGTTTCGGTAGAGCCCTTCCCTTCTTCTTCTGCTGCTACTACGGCACCATTGAGTACAGCAAATGCTTTCAGATTATTGATAAGTGGTCGAATTTTTTTTAGAATGTTAGGCCATTTGCTATCGGGGATCTTGGACTTATCATCAGGAACAAAAAAGAGTACATTTTGACCATTTTTTTCTTGAGCATAAACTTCCCCCATAGCCGCTTCCTTCTGTGAAGCGGCCATACTTTTATCCAATTTGCCCGATTTCATTTCGACTTGCTCAAAATGTTTTACCATTTTTTTATTGGTTCCAATATCTAGAAAATGGCCCATGGGCTTTCCTGAGGGATCTTTGAAATAATTCAAAATCAGAAAAAAGGGCGCGCGTACTCCGAGGTTGTTGAGTAGTTTTCTGGTAGCAGCTTTAGTCAGTCCCTTCATCTTTTTGGGATCTACATTGGGCACCTGAGTATCGTATAGGTTAAAAGACTTAAAATTGATCTTGCTCAGAATAATCATGTGTGGTCGTTGGTCGTGAACGAAGCATGGGAACTTCTGTAAAAAGAGAGAATAGTTCTATTCAGTCAATAATACACTTTTTTACCCAAAAAAACAAGTATTATTTTAGAATACCCTTTACTGGCCCAATCATCTACGCCATCTAAGTAATCTGAACCAACACCACTCTACAAAAAAATCCCTCTTTTACCAAACCAACATGGTTTGGTAAAAGAGGGATTCTAAATATTTAAATGGCCGTTGATTTAGCCGTCTATATCTTCATCGTTATATACATCACCTTCCAATTGCTCTACTTCTTCATCTTCTACTTCAGGTGCTACAGGGCAATCGTTGCAAGCATCTACATTAATCTTGTCTGGACGTTTTGATTGTGCATTTACTCCAGGAGGTATAAATTCTAAGATTACAAATTCTGTTCTACGGTTTTCTTGGTGTTGCAATTCACTACAGGTTACCCCATCGTAACAGTCGTTAATCATCACTTCTTCGCCACGACCTTTTGCTTTGAGGCGGCTCTTATCAATTCCATTGCTCATTAAGTACTTCACCACTGCTTCTGCACGACGCTTGGACAGGCGTTTGTTGTATCCCTTTTTGCCTCTAGCATCTGTATGAGAAGTAAGTTGAATTTTCATTTCAGGATAGTAATTGAGTAAGGCTACCAAATCATCCAAGGCAGGTCTTGCATCTTTACGAATACGAGCGTCGTCATAGTCATAGTAAATATTAACTACTTTGGGAGTTCCAGGTTCTGGAATAGCAACCCAATTGCCATTACCATCATCTTTATATTTAGTCCCATCTGGATCTTCCTTGATTCTATCACCATTTGCCATATCAGTAATAGTAGAACCATCTGGATCTGTTGTTATCTTTATTGGATCATCTGGACCACCTCCTCCAGTTCCAGTAGTATCATTTTCACAATTTTCCCCATAACAATACAATGGAATAGAAGTCACAATAACATCAGGACTTACGGTATCTATTCCTGCTACATTGGTTCCACACTCTGTTCCTGTCTTAAAGGTAACAGAACCATCTGTAAAGCCAGGTTTGCTTACCGTAACCCGAATATCACAATCTTCTCGTATATCTCTAAACTCATAACGACCTTCTGCATCCGTATAGAGGGATAACTCATCTTGTTCTCCCCCACAGGCCGACTCTAGACGCACCAGCGCACTATCAATAGGTTGATTAGAATAACCATCTATGATGGTTCCTGACACAATAAAGATACACTCTAGCTTAAGTGGTACTCGCACATAAAGCGTTCTACCAGGCGGTTCATTCTTAGACGAAAGGCGCACAGAGTTGGGTTGATAGCCCAATTTTTCTGCTGCAAAATCACAAGCTTGATCCAACGGCAATTCGATAATGACCTTACCATCTTGGTTGGTGAGTAGGTTTTGAACATCTGAACAAGGCGTAAACACATCGGCTGCTTCAATTGGCATTTGAGTTTCTTGATCAAAAACCAAAATTTCTACCGTTACCGAAAGTTTGGTAAAGGTGTAAATGTCATCCCCTCCTTTTCCTTTTCTATTCGATGCAAAATAACCATGTGTTTGATCGCCATTTAGGATAAATCCAAAATCATCATCTACTGTATTGATCGGATAACCCAAATTGATAGGATCTGTCCAGGCTCCATAATTTTCTGAAGTTTTGTAAATATCCAAACCTCCTAGACCTATTAAACCATTAGAAGCAAAATAAAGTGTTCCACTTTCATGATAAAAAGGAAAGAGTTCATTGCCTTCTGTATTCACAGTTGGTCCCAAGTTAACGGGTGGCGACCAGCGATTATCTTCTAAATAAGAAACGTACAAATCAAAACCTCCAAAACCTCCAGGCATATCCGAAGCGAAGAACAACATCGTTCCATCATCGGATAAGGCAGGATGCACTACCGAATATTCATCACTATTAAATGGCAGTGGTCTAGGCTCAGAATATTTTTTAGGCTCGCCCCTAGATTGATACACCTTCAAACGGATAATTCCATCATCAGCTTTGTTCATATTGGAGCGGGTGTAATACACTTCGCTAAACTCTGCATTAAAACTCAAAGGTCCATCATGATAAATTGAACTCAAAGAAGGGCTAAATTTCTCTACTTCCCCATATTTGTAATTGTATTCTTCGGGTTCTCCTATTTGATTGCGCTTGGTAATGTACACTTCTGTGTAGGGCTTGCTTTTTTCATCTGTCCAACGATCATCTTGTTTTACGGCAGCTTTTCGATCTCTAGAAGAAATAAACACCAAGTCGTTTCTAAAAAACATGGGGGAGAATTCATCTTCTTCTGTATTGATGGCATCTACCGGCTCTACTTTGTAAAGTTTGCCAGAAGCGCGCAAATCTTGGACGACATCTTCCTCACAAGACTTGACCAACCACAAAGCTTGTGTGTTGTTCGGTTCGATTTGTGTCACATACTTCTCTGCCCACTCTTTGGCCTCTGGACATTTGCCATTGCGTTGCAATGCTTGAGCATAATACAACCAAGATTTTTGTGGAGCATTGGGCATACGAGCAACAAGGCCATACCAGTATTCTGTTTCATCAGGATCCCCAATACGACGATAGGCCTCCGCTATTCCTTTGACCGCCTCAGAATCATTGCCTTTGTCTAAGATGCTTAGATACAAGTCTATTGCTGCTGCATAGTTATGCTGTCCCATCAGGCGTTCCGCCCGATTGAGCTTTGGACGCTGGGCATCCACCATTGTAGATAGTGCCAACAAGATAGAAGCAGTCAAAATATAGTGTAAGAATCGCATAAGACTATTAAAAAGTTATATAGAGCGTTGGTGTGTATGAGTTATTCAGCTAGTACTAATAATAAAGCATAAAAAGCAACTATCAAATACTTCTTAGCTGTACGGTTATTTCTTAGAACGTAAGATAACGAGGGTTAATTACATCCCCACCATCTCTCAAGTATTTTGTTTTATATAAATCGTACCCCAACATGACTTCATAAGAGCCAATACCTGGGCCAAGCATATCATTAAGCGGAAGGTCGTAGGCTAAACCAAAACGCAAGCCATTCTTTAGGCGAAAGCCCATCCAAAAATCAACAGAGTCATACGAAGATCCCTCTCCTATAATTGCCTCCACTGAAGAACGGAAACTTGCTCCCAACCAAAAACGCTTGGCAAAGATAAAACCCAAATCAGCACTAAACGTATTGGGTGCTCCTACAATATTTTGCACATTTCTTTCTACAAATAATCCTACATTACGCAAGATAAATGAAGGGCGAATCGTAAGGTTATCATTCACCTC
This sequence comes from Aureispira sp., assembly GCA_045105775.1. Classification (GTDB taxonomy): domain Bacteria; phylum Bacteroidota; class Bacteroidia; order Chitinophagales; family Saprospiraceae; genus Aureispira. Next base: position 21,542 of record JBGCDW010000023.1, on the reverse strand, counting down.
AATAGCACCTCCTGCCATAAGGTAATAATGGCGGTATTCTTGAGATAGTGGCAACTGTGGTGATTCTCCAGGACGACGCTCGCGCATGTTATTCGTCCAAAGTTTAGGTGCTGACAAGCCAACATACCACATTTTGCTATGCAAATACAATCCTGCTCCAAAATTAGGCATCCATACAGTTGGTGTAAAATTCTGAAAAGATGGATCGTTGGCATCATCTAGGTTGAGCTGAGAAAAATCAGCCGACCAATTGGCAATGCCACCAGAAAGCCCAATATTAAGATAAATAATACGCTTCTCCTTTCTAGGGTTATTCAAACGCAAACGATAGCTAAACGTAAAATTTCCTGAAAAGGTACGGGTAGCACCAATTTGATCATGTGTAATATAACCTCCCAAGGCTGCATTCTGATTTTCCTTACCAATCTTAATAGGTGAGTGAATCGAAAAATTTTGTGTCAAGGGCGCGCCATTTACTAGGCCAAACCATTGGTGGCGATGCAAAAGCACCATATCCAAGGCCTCCGAACTACCTGTAACAGCAGGATTGAACGGCAAAGGATTGAATATATAGTTGGTAAACATCGCTTGTTGCTGTGCCTGACTAGCAACACCAACACCCATCGTCAACAAAACAAGTACAATAATTCTTTTCATAAGCTATTGTTTAATAAATACTTAGGCGATTGTGCCTATTAAAGTTGTAGAAACATAATCAATTGGATGTTTCTTTGTGATAACACAGTAGATAATCTTGCACAATCCAGCATTTAACTATCTGTTGAGCAACAATTTTTGGTGCAAGTTTGAAGGTTATAGAACATTCTCTTACACAAGGTTCAACAAATAACTTTGTTAGAGCATTTTTCCTGAAACTCTAGCATGGACAAAAATAGAATTCTTTTCTAACAATTTAAGGCTTCTCTAACAGAATTGTGAAAAAGTGGTCAAATTATCATTAAAATATAAAGTCCCTTGCAGACAGAACTTCAAAACACAAGTAATCTAATTTGTTTTTTTGTTTTTTATAATCACTTTATTATTATTTTACGTTTTTATTTATTTATAAAACAAAGGATATTTTTAATTGGTTTTAGACAAAAAAATGCATCTTTATGATAGTGTTTGACACCTGTTGTTATAAAGGCACTTTATCTAAGAATCAAACGTTGAGGTGTTGTCTTCTCATCCTCAATTATTCAATACCACTGTTGTTTTTATCAGTATTTAGTTCTCCGAGCACTTCATGAATCAATCTATTTTATTAGAATTACAATATTTGGGTAGTGTGCCCTACTACAGCAAATTTTTATTGCATTCCCAAATATGGATTGAGCAGCATGAACATTATCGCAAAGGTTCTTTTAGGAATCGGTGTCACATTGCTACAGCCAATGGTGCCCTTCCTCTGAGTATACCCTTGCTCAAAGGCAAACACCAACAAGCTCCTATTCGAGCCGTGAAAGTTGACAACCAGAGTAATTGGCAGCAACAGCATTGGCGCAGCATCCAAACAGCCTATGGCAACAGTCCCTTTTTTGATTATTATGCCGAAGAAATAGCCGCACTTTACGAACAGCCACATCAATATCTTTTTGATTTTTGCTGGGCTGCTCACAACTTATTGCTACAATTGTTGCAATTAACTCCTTCTGTAGATTTCACTACGTCTTATGCAATACAGTCCCCCCCTGATGTAATTGATTTCAGACATCAATTATTACCAAAAAATTACACCCACTATCAAGATATTCATTATAGTGCATTGCCTTATCCACAGGTCTTTGAAGATCGACAAGGTTTCTTACCAAACTTGAGCATTCTGGATCTGCTTTTTTGTGCAGGCCCTGAGGCAACATCGCTATTGCTACAGTGTATCAAAGCTGGTAACAACTAAACGTAGTATTGCTCTGTTTAATCATTGTTATATGGATTGATTTTTCAGAAAGTAACCATGTCCACTATTTTTGTCTGGCTTTTTAACGTATCCATAGTTTTTTTGATTCTTGTGTTCCTAAACTAATCATCATGCTACACGCTCTCTGTCGCATCGCATTTTTAAGCAGCTTTATTTTTATGACAACAAGCTGCATCAACAACAAACCCTCTTCGTCTGATTCTACCAAGCCCAGTTATCGCCTGTTGTCTAGCAAAGAAGCTAGTAAATGGGTGATTACCGACGAAAAAGAACAATATTTTGAGAAGGTTGCCCCCTTGGAAATGTCTATTCAAATGCAACAAATGCTGAATAAAGAAACCCGCCAAGAGGTCTTGCCTGCCTACAAAAAAATGTTACAAGAGGATTTAATGGATTTTACAGCTACAGAGCAAGAAGCCGTAAAAAAAGTCTTTGATCGCGCTTTGGAATTGTGTTATAAAATTGATCCCAAACTCCAATTACCCGAAATTTTTCTCATCAAAACCACAGGCAAATACTACGGCCCCAGTGTTTTTTATACCCGTGATAATTCCATTATCATTCCTGAGCCTATGGTTCCCAAAGATGCCAATCAAGAGCACGACGCTTTTCTGTCTACCATGATTCACGAAATCTTTCATGTGTATTCTCGTTACAACAAAAACAAACGCAATGAGCTGTACGCGCGTCTAGGTTTTGAACATTTATCCAATCTTCAATTATCTCCTTTTTTACAAGAACGGGTATTGTACAACCCCGATGGAGTAGATTTGCGCTATGCCATCACCGTAAAAGATAAAAAAACAGGACGCAGTTTTAAGGGCGTGCCTGTTATCTATTCTCGTTACAAGGAGTACAAGGCTAGTCTACCCATGTTTTTTGGCTATTTAGTTTTTCAATTATTTGAAGCAGAACAAAAAGGAGATCAATGGGTCATTAGCACTCCCAATACAGGGTATTCTATTGATGAAGTAGAAGGCTTTTGGGAACAAGTAACACGCAATACCAATTACAATATTCACCCCGATGAGCTTTGTGCAGACAACTTTGTATTACTTGCTTTGTCTAAAGAAAACAATGCCAGCAACTTAGCCCCATTGAGCGAGGAAGGCAAACAGTTGGTCAAAGATTTTGAAAGTATTATTCTGAAAAAATAAATCAAAAAAATAGCTCTAGAATTTGCAAAATAAAAAAAGCAACTTATCTTTGTGCTGCTCTTAAAAGAAGGGTAAATACAAAAGGGTGATTAGCTCAGTTGGTTCAGAGCACCTCGTTTACACCGAGGGGGTCGGGGGTTCGAATCCCTCATCACCCACTCTTTTTGTAAAATTTATTCGTATAAATTCTACCCAATAACATTGGGGTGATTAGCTCAGTTGGTTCAGAGCACCTCGCTTACACCGAGGGGGTCGGGGGTTCGAATCCCTCATCACCCACTCTTAATTTCAAAGCTTCTACTTTTAACATAAGTAGAGGCTTTTTTTGTTGGTAGATGTTTGCTAATTTTAAGTATTCAATTGTTCTTTCAATCCATTTCTTTTATATATCCATAAAACCGTGCTCCTATGGCCACCGCATCCAAAAAAGACCAATCTGCCCGCAAAACCAATCCCTTGTTCTCTGCCCTAAAACTTATTATAGGACTCCTCCTAATAGGTTTGATAGGTTTAGTTATTACGGCAGCAGTCTTTGAACAGCAAATTGCTTCTTTGGTTATTAATACCCTCAACAAGCAACTCAAAACGGAATTGAGAGTGAGTGATGCGAGCTTATCCTTGATTTGGAAATTTCCCAAAGCAGCCGTATTCCTCAATGATGCCCAGCTTGATGGCGTAGGGGAACACGAAGAAAAATTGCTCGATGTGAAGAGCATCGCTCTAGAATGTGGCATCATAGGGCTTTTGACAGGTTCTTACAATTTTACGTCTATTTCTATCGAAGAAGGTTCTTTATTTGTGCATTACGACAAAAAAGGAAAAGTCAACTACGATATATTTGTTGATTCGGATGAAGAACCTACTACAACAGAAGAAAACAGCGATTTAAAACTATCTATTTCTGATGCTACGCTCACCAATGTTACCCTGCATTATGTAGATGTAGCTGCTGCTTATGATATTAAGGTCAAGGCGACCGATGCTTATATTGAAGGCGATTTTATTATTGACAATAAACTGAATAAAAATAAGCATGTGCTCAAGAGTTATGCAGAGCTATTTTCAGAATACATTACTATTGGAGAAACTACCTATTTTAAGGGAAAAGAAATTGCTTATGATGGGGCGGTAGATTTAGACTTGGCTACTGAAGCGTATAACTTTCAAGATTTAAAACTTTATCTGCAAGGCAATTTGTTTACGATGGATGGTTCTATCGAGCGCAACGATGAAGGTCTTTTATACAATCTTACGTTTGATAGTGACAAAGCATTGTTGGGTGCATTGCTGCAATTGGTACCTGAAAATTTTGCGGATAATATTGGTCAATTTCAAAGCAATGGGCGTTTGTCTTTTGATGCGCGCATCAATGGGATACAATCGGCCAAAAAAGCACCCATTGTAGAAGTCAATTTTGGTTTGAAAGATGGTCGAATAACGCACCCCAATTTGGACGGGAGTATGCGAGATGTAAATTTTGACGTACACTTTACGAATGGGAATGGCGTAGATGACTGGACTTCTAAATTAGAGTTGCTTAATTTTCAGGCATTGCTCAACAACCAACCCATCAACCTCAATTGGGAGGTAAAAGGGATAAAAACGCCTATTATCAAAATGAGTATGGATGGCAAAATTCCACTCAATGCAGTGTATGGATTTTTTGGAGAACAGGTCACAGAAGGCGATGGTCTAATTGATATTGCACAATTATCACTAAAAGGCAAACTCAGTGATATGATGTCGATGTATCGAGTTCCTAGAGTCAATTTGGGTGGAAAAATTGTGTTTGATCAAGCTTATTTATTGGTCAATAATGTTCCTGTAACGGTTGCTACTGGAGATTTGGTCTTGCAAGACAATGTTTTTGGCATTAGCAATTTTAGTATTAAGACCGCAGAGAGTGATATGTTGTTCAATGGCAAATTCCAGAATATGCTCCCTGTACTATTGTCCGATTCGCTCAATTCTCAACAAGCTAAACTCAAGTTTGAGGCATCTCTGAACAGTGAAAAAATGAACATTGATGAGCTATTGGCTATGGGGGGTGGACATACGGCCGAGGAAATTGAAGCGGCTCCTGTAGAGGAACAAGATTCTTTGACCAAGGATAATTTACAACAAAGAGAACGCCGCACTTCTTTCCTCCAAGGCGTATTTAGCACCAACATCAAAACCATTCAATACCAAGAGCTCGAAGCAACAAACTTTAATGGAGAGGTAGCTTTTGACAACAGTGTTATGCAGCTCCGAGGGGTTAGAACCAATGCTATGGACGGGCTGCTCAAGCTCAATAGCAAGGTTTATTTTGAAAAAGAACCTAGTATAGAGTTGTTTTTGGATTGTGATAACATTGATATGCGCGAATTCTTAGTCCAAACCAAAAACTTTGGGCAAGAGGCCATTACTGCCGAGAATCTGCGTGGTCGTCTCAATTCCTTGATTCGTATCAATATGTACATGGATTCTTTGGGGAATTTTCAACACGACAAACTGTATATGGTGGCTGATCTTACGCTGCTCGATGGTGAAATTCTCAATTTAAAAATGCTAGAGGGTTTTTCTTCTTTTGTCAAAATGAGTGATCTCAAACATATTGTCTTCACAGAATTGCACAACCAATTCAAAATAGAAAACAGCCAATTTATCATGCCTGCCATGTTTATACAGAGCAACGCACTCAATTTGTTGGTAGGCGGCACCTACAGCTTTAATCACGATATGGATTTCCATGTCAAGATCAATGCAAGTCAGGTGTTTGGCAATAAGTTCAAAAAATACAACCCTGACAAGCCTGTCATCAAAGCACGCCAGAATGGATTGGTTAATATTTATGCGCGCATTTTAGGGAATTTATACGGCGATTATACCTACAAAATTGGCCCCAAATACACCAAAGAAAGCAAGCGTTTCTTAGACGAACAACTCGCCAGCAATCTTCCAGCCTTGACCAATACCTTGGCCTTAGAATTTAGCAGAAATAAAAACATCGCTGATCCTACGTCCAAAGTCAATGCCCTCAAACAGCCTAGTCAGTGGGAAGATATTCCTGAATATGAAGGCGAGGAAGGAGAACCCTTGGAATACTTAGACGTGCAATAAGTCTTGAAATCTTGAACCATAACTTGGTTGGGCTGTTTGAGAAGTTGTTTATCTCACTATTAAGTACGCCTTTATGCCTACGCCTTCCAATACCGAACGTTCAGCCGTTGGCCTGCCTTTAGAAAAGGTAGGCATGTTTTTGTTATTGCTCAGTCTGACCATGTTATTCTTAGCTTTTTCTATAGGGTATGTGTTTACACGCAATCAAAATGGTGCCGAGGGGGTGTACCTACCTCCTATTTTCATTCTCAATTCCTTTATTTTACTAGCGAGCAGTTGGTTTATACGCAAGGCCAATATTGCCTATAAGGAAGACGATACTAGAGGGTATCAGAATGCCTTGACCATAACCATGGCGTTGACCATTTTGTTTATGGGGGCGCAATTGGTAGGATGGTTTGGTTTTAGAGACTCCTTGATTGGTGAGAACATTGGCAATGGTGCCAATTATTTGTATGCTATTTCGGGCTTGCACTTTGCACACATTGTAGGTGGTCTGCCTTTCTTATCTGTATTTTTGTACAATGCTTACAAAAAGATGGAAGAGCCCATGACGGTACTCCTGTACTTTTCAGACCCGATCAAGCGCATGCACTTGCAGCTCCTCACTATTTATTGGCATTTCCTAGATGGATTGTGGATTTTCTTAGTGTTGTTTTTCTTGCTCAATATGGCTTTTTAGCAACTAGTTAGAGGCGATATTGTGCATGATATTGCTCTAGGTTGTGCAGCAGACGATCTCTTGTCATCGTTTTGAGACGAGGCAGATCGTCCATAGTCATACCTTTGGTAGAAATGGGTTCTTCCCAAATGCAGTGTACACTTCCAGGGGTGCCCAAAAAAGGCTGTTTGGGCGTTGATATTTTGTCAGAACCACAAATAGTTAAGGTAACAATAGGGCGTTGTGTAGCTATGGCCAAACGGAATGCGCCATCGTAGAAGTCTTGTAGTAACTCATTAGTTTTGTTTCGTGTTCCTTCTGCATAAATGTGAATAGAATGTCCTGCATCTAAATGCGCTTGCATTCCCTCAAAAGTAGCATGGCGGCTTGTCTTGCTCTTGCGATCGACATACACGTGCATGTTTCTAGCCAAATACCCAACAATAGGCACTTTATCTACCTCTTTCTTGGCCAAAAAAGAAAACGGAACAGGCGCGCTAGCCATACAAATAGGAATATCAATCACCGATAAATGGTTGCTCACCAAAACATACGGCCCCTCATCTGTGGGTACTTGTGCTCTCCCTTCAGAAGTCAGCCGCACCAACATAGCTGCCAGTAGACTCTTGCCCCACCACTTGGTAACAACATAAGCGGCATTTCTAGCTTTGTCCTTTGACCAAAAATTAAAAATAACAATATAACAAATCAAAGCAAATAGCCCAATGCCCAACGTTGCCAGACAGCACCAAGCAAACCAAATGCGCTGTAGCAAGAACACAAAGGTTTTGATCGGTACAGGAAGAGATTCTGTATTAAAAGTTTGCATGGTTTATAATTTTGTAAAAGTCCTAAGCGTTGCTAAATAAGGCAAAGTACTTTTAAGAGGGTTATTTATACCTTGATAATCAGTAAGATTACAAAACTAAAAGACGAATTTACTACTTTTAAAGGAGCTGTTACAACTCTCAAGCCTTAAAAATTATTCAAACAGAAATATCAAAATAACATTTCTTTAAGCTTCATTCTAAATTAAGGCTTTGTTTTTCAGATATTTATATACTTTCTGCTATTCTATCTAATTATTGATAATAATTTCCCATTACCTGTATCTTATTGTTAAAGTTGCGTTAAGAAGTAGCGATAATTTATTTTTTGGTGCATCAACTCATACTCTATGGCCTATTTATTCTTATTCATTGGACTCTTATTTGGCCAGCATTTATTAGCACAGCCCACAGCCAGCCCTGTTAAACGTACCCTTAAAATTAGAAAGAAAACAAAAATTGTTCCTTTTGAATATGCACTTTCTATGCCAGCCACAGCCACTTCTTGCGATTGCCCAGAAGGCAACGCTTCTACTACTCTAGTCAAACTAGGTTGTCAACATCCTGATACTGCTGCGATTTGTAAGGTTGTCGTGACTGAATTTGACGTGGCAATTTTGGCTCCCCAACAAGCTCCCATTATTATCAAGAATATCAAAGGAAGTTTCTTGAACGCATCCATTCTCGAAACCCTACAAAATCCTAATTATAAAGAGGCATTTGTATCCTATTCCAACATTGAAGGACTTACTAGTGATGGCAAAGCAGTAGTGGTTCCTTCATTTGGAAGCACGGCCACCCAGCAACGCGCCCAACGTCTTTATCGTTCTGTATACCACTTTCTACCAAATATAGATAGTTCTCACACAACCATACGTTCTTTTGAATTGCTTGCTTATGATCATTATGGCCGTATGATTTTTAAACAAAGCTATGACAAAGATGGATTTGATGTTAATGCCATACGCCCTGATGCTGCCCGTTATGTATTTAGACAAATTCGAGCACAACACAAAAGTGGCTTCTATGTAGAAGTACGTCCCTTGGCTTACAAAAGTTTGGATATACCTGTTTTAGATCTACTTTCAACCACAAATTAATGCTCTTTAAGGATTTATTCTTTTTTTTGACAAAAAAGCAACATATTCCACAAAGCACTGACAAACAACAAATTAAGAGCGATTGTTATTTTTTCATCTTTTTTTATTTTATTTGCAAAATAGGGGCAAGTTTCTTTTTAGCCATCTTAATAGTAAAGTTTTGGCTCTGTAACGCGCTTTATTGTAATTAATTTCCGTCAATACAATAACTTTATCTCATTGTTTAAAGTAACTGAACATCAAGAATTAAGGAAATACGAATTACGACACAGATAGTAGGATTCTGTTCAAAACTTCCTATTTTTGTGGCGCTCTAAAAATATTGCTTAAACAACTGCCATAAACTATCGCATTTACACGGCAATAAAGCCATTGAGCTACAGCCAGTAAAATTATCAATAAGGTTGCTCATCCTATTCATTTTTAGGAGCAATTTGTCATTAAAATCTATTAAAAATGTTGAAGTACAAAGCTGATTTAAAGACCCTATTGTGGATGTCTATCACTACAAGTTTATTTGTATACTTGTGGACAAATTGGGGTGCTTGGGAAACCAACAAACTAGCTTTTGCAGGTCTTTATGTTGGGTTCTTATTTATGTCCGTTACGGTTTCTGTTGTTGCCCATAATATTATGCATGAGTCTGTGTTTAAATTTGAGCCACTCAATCGCCTAATGGAATATTGGGTTATTATGTTTTATGGTACGCCTGTATTTGGTTGGATTCCAACACACAACCGCAACCACCACCGCCACAATAACAAAGAGCCTGATTATACCAAAACGTATCGCTACACAGAGAAAAATAGATTGTGGGTATTACTTACCTATCCTTTTATTAGTAATTATTTCCAGAGTGTAGCCCTAAGAGAATTCTTAAAAGAACGTTTCCAGAAAAATCGTCGCGAATTCTGGCTATATATTTCTCAGATTGCATTGGTACTAACTTGGGGGGGTACATTTTTGTATCTCAATCCAATTGCAGCTTTAGTTTTAGTTATTATTCCACATAATGTTTCCTTGTACTCTGTAGTTGTATTCAACTTTGTACAGCATGTTCATGCGGATGAAGAATCAGAATACAACCACTCTCGCAACTATGTTGGAACTGGTTTTATGTCACTAAACTGGTTGTTGTTCAACAACGGTTTTCATACGGTACATCACATGAATGCCAACTTACATTGGAGCTTGACTAGAGAAGCACATGAGAAAATTGCGCACAAAATTGATCCTTCGCTCAATGAGCCTTCGTTCTGGGGATACATTTTCCGTGCATACATTATCTCGCCATTCAACAATCGTTTCCGTACAAAATCAATGCGTTTGGAGCGCAAAGCCAAAGAGGCAGAATTGGCCAAAATAAAGCAAGATTCGCAAATAACAGCTGCGACACACTAAATTCTTTTGCTTGAAAGCTGTAAAAAAGGGTTCTAATGCTTGTGCATTAGAGCCCTTTTTTTGGGGGCAAATTAACTACTCTAACTACATACGCCTAAGCAATCGTTTTAGGCATTGCTCAATAGTTGTTTGACCAAATTTGACACCCCTGTAGATGCCTTGTCTTCGATTACTCTCAAGTTGGGGACATTAACCGTAGCAGGTTTAGGGTCAATAAAATACTTGGGCACCGACTCCTCTACTATATTCACCAAGCCCGCAGCAGGATACACCTGCATAGAAGTGCCTATAATAATAAAAATATCGGCCTCCTGTGCCAATTCTGCTGCTGCCCCAATTAGCGGCACATCTTCGCCAAACCAAACAATATGCGGGCGCAATTGACTCCCCTTTTCGCAGTGATCTCCTATCTCAATAGCATTTTCTGTGGTATACACCAATGTAGCATCCACTGTTGATCGCACTTTCTTGAGTTCGCCATGCAAATGCAGCACTTGAGTAGAACCTCCGCGTTCATGCAAATCATCTACATTCTGCGTAATAATATAGACATCGTACTCTTTTTCTAATGCTGCCAAGGCATAATGAGCGGCATTGGGTTCTACTTCATGCAATTGTGCACGACGCTCATTGTAAAATTTCAAAACAAGCTCTTTATCGCGCCTCCAACCTTGAGGAGAAGCTACGGCCATTACATCATGCCCTTCCCACAAGCCATCAGCATCCCTAAAGGTCTTGATTCCACTCTCCGCACTAATTCCTGCCCCTGTCAATACCACCACTTTCTTTTTTTGCATACTTATTTTTTTTGAATAACAGTTCGTGATTTTTTATTCGTTCAACACCCTCCCTTTTCTATAACTTTGTTTTTCAATTTATTATAAATTAATCCTAAACCCGCATTACTTCAACAATAAACTGGAGGCTCGTTGATTGCCAAGTAATGTTTGAATAATTCTAAAACTAAACATCCGAAATCTGTTGTATTATGGATAGATAGGTATTACATACGTAAAGAATTCCTTTTATGTTTGCACAAACAACCAAAAAAATCACAATTTAGTGTGGTGTTACTTTGGTTTTTTGCATCAAAAGGATAAACTTTGTTGCCTAATTTAGTTTACACGGTACATTTATTCCACTCTATTACTATTACTATGCAAGATAAACTTAACATTCTTCATCAAAAAATAGCCGAAGCCAAGCTAGGTGGTGGTGAAGCTAGAATTGCCAAACAACACGAAAAAGGAAAATTTAGTGCTAGAGAGCGTATTCATTTCTTATTAGATGAAGGCTCTTTTGAGGAAATTGGCATGTTGGTTACTCATAGAAGTACGGACTTTGGGATGGAAAAACAACACTACTATGGTGATGGTGTAGTGACTGGTTATGGAACTGTAAACGGACGCTTAATCTATGTATTTGCACAAGATTTTACCGTTTTTGGTGGTTCCTTATCTGAAACACATGCAGAGAAAATTTGCAAATTAATGGATATGGCTTTACGCAATGGAGCACCACTAATTGGACTCAATGATTCGGGGGGCGCGCGTATTCAAGAAGGGGTAAAGTCGCTAGGAGGTTATGCAGATATTTTTTATAGAAATACTCGTGCTTCTGGTGTCATCCCACAAATTTCGGCCATTATGGGCCCTTGTGCTGGTGGAGCCGTTTATTCTCCTGCCATTACTGATTTTATTTATATGGTTGAAAATACGTCCTACATGTTTATTACTGGGCCTAATGTGGTCAAAACAGTAACGAATGAAGATGTAACCTCCGAGGAATTGGGGGGAGCTATGACCCATGCCAGCAAATCGGGCGTAACCCACTTTACAGCCCCCAATGATATGGATTGTATCAACCAACTCAAAACGCTGTTGTCTTACATTCCCCAAAACTGCGAAGAGGAAACACCTCGTGTTCCATATACAGCAAGCAATGAAGAACGGGAGGCTTTAGACTCCATCTTACCAGACAGTGCCAATGTCCCTTATGATATGCGTGGGGTTATTGAGCATATTGTAGATACCCATTCCTTTTATGAAGTACACAAAGATTATGCAGAAAATATCTTGGTTGGTTTTGCCAGAATGGGAGGCCGTACTATAGGGGTAATTGCCAATAATCCGATGGTCTTAGCAGGTTGTTTGGATGTGGATTCGTCTAAGAAAGGTGGTCGTTTTGTACGTTTCTGTGATAGTTTTAATATTCCTCTGTTGGTATTGGAAGATGTGCCTGGGTTCTTGCCAGGTACCGATCAAGAATGGAATGGCATTATTAGCAATGGGGCAAAGTTGTTGTATGCTTTTTGTGAGGCAACCGTACCTCGCATTACCGTCATTACACGCAAAGCTTATGGGGGTGCTTATGATGTAATGAATTCTAAGCATATTGGAGCGGACTTGAATTATGCTTGGCCAAGTGCCGAAATTGCGGTCATGGGTGCTCGTGGTGCCAGTGAGATTATTTTTAGAAATGAAATCAAAAACGCTGAAGATCCTGCCGCCAAACTAGCCGAAAAAGAAGCAGAATATGCCGACAAATTTACCGATCCTTATCGCGCTGCTTCTCGTGGCTTTGTAGATGAAGTAATAGCCCCCAAAGATACGCGCAAAAAACTATTGCGTGCCTTTGCGATGCTCGAAAACAAAGTAGATCAATTGCCCCGCAAAAAACATGGAAACATTCCTTTGTAGTCCTCTAATAACTATTTTAATGCCTTGTAAATGCCTGTTATCTTGCTTTTACAAGGCATCTTTTTAGCCCTAGCTATGCAACAACTTCCGCCTATTCCCTTAAAAAATGGCCTGCACCAACATTTAAAACAAGCACAAGCCAAAATAGACCAATTGCCCAATTATTATCAAAAGGTAAAACAAGCAAAGGTATTGTGGTTGAGTAAAAAGAAAACCAATCCCCAAAAAGCTGCTTTTAACAGAATTGAAAAAGCATTGCAAATCAACAATCATTATTGCCACTATTGCGAAGGCAAAGTAGGGAACAGTATTGAGCATTTTTATCCCAGAGGTTTTTATCCTAATTTGACCTTTGCATGGGAAAATTATTTGTGGAGTTGCCAAACCTGCAACACCCAATACAAAGGGGCAAAGTTTGCTATTTTTCCATCCTCAGACAGTGCTCAAATCACCCCCCTAGTCAAGGACAGAAGTTTTGTGCCGCCAGCCAATCAAGATGCCCTTTGTCTAAATCCTAGAGTAGACGATCCTTTAGATTATTGGCATTTAGATCTGGAAACAGGGTACTATATTCTCAATACCAATAGCACCCCGCGTGACCAAGCAAGAGCGCAGTATACCCTTGATTTGCTGCAGCTCAACCAACGTCCTGCCCTAGTCAAAGGCCGCCTAAAAGCCTACCAAAATTATCAGCAATTGCTAAAAATTTGGGCCAATGTACAAACCGATCCTACTCCCGATTATCTAAAAACAATACTTCCTCCAAAACCTGCAAGTTTTTACAAACAAACCACCCACAAACAACAAATATTAACATATCATTACTTATATCAACAATTTATTTCACTACCTTACCATAGTGTATGGCGAAGTATGCAGCAACAAAAAGCTGTTGTCCCTAAATTAGAGATGTTTTTTGAGCAAGCATCCACGGTGCTAGATTGGAAATAATATTATTCTTAATCCAATAAGAATGAACCCTAACTTTAATTCACTGTTTTCAAATTAATATTAGTGGGCATAACCACTATAATTTCAATTTATTATAACCAAATAAACATTAAACTATCATGAAAAGTACGTACAAATTATTCACCTTGTTTATTCTTAGCTTAAGTCTTTTGTTCTTCACTTCTGCTGCTGTAGCTCCTGCCAAAGTAATTGAAGAAACACCTGTAGAAAAAAACACACTCTCCAAAAAAGAACTCAAAAAGCAAGCACGCAAGCAGGCCAAATTGACTCGTTTGGAAGCTCGTTTGCAAAAAGCTACGAATGACAAGCAAAAAACACGCATCAAAAAACGCATTGTTGCTACTAAAAATGGCACCAACGAAGTAACTACTTTGGAAATTTTGGCGATCATCTTTGCTGTTCTATTTCCTCTGGTAGGACTTATTCTGGCAATTATTGCTAAGAAAAATGGTGGTGGTGTATTGGCTACTGTAGCATTCTGGGTAAGTTTAGTTTTACTTATTCTTATTGTATTGTACATTATTTTGGCAATCACATTATTTGCTTCTGCTGCTACGGTCATCTAATGACTTATAGCCTCGTAAGCAACTACTAAAAACACAAATCCCTCTAGGCAAATTGCTTAGAGGGATTTTTTATAGCTGGACATTATAAAATTATTTAAAGAATGCCTGCTCCAGCCAAATAACGTTCTGCATCTAGTGCCGCCATACAACCTGTACCAGCAGCCGTAATTGCTTGACGATAATCTTTGTCTTGTGCATCTCCACTGGCAAATACCCCTTGAACATTGGTGTGCGTACTATCTGCCTTGGTAAGCAAATAGCCCGTATCATCCATTTCCAACCAATCCTTGAAGATTTTGGTGTTAGGAGTATGTCCAATAGCTACAAAAAAGCCCAATACATCTACTTGACTTTCTGCTTGTGTTTTGTTGTTAAGAATACGCAAACCAGTTACGCCTTCTCCATCCCCTAATACTTCTTGCACTTCTGTATTCCAGTAAACTTTGATTTTATCATTGTTTAATACACGTTCTTGCATAATTTTGGAAGCACGCAACTCATCGCGACGTACAAACATATGCACCGTAGGACACAATTTGGAAAGATAAGTCGCCTCTTCACAGGCACTATCTCCTCCGCCTACAATACCTACTTCCTTGCCACGATAAAAGAAACCATCACAAACGGCACAAGCCGAAACCCCTTTGTTCATGTACTCGCGCTCAGATTCTAAGCCCAAGTACTTGGCCGAAGCTCCCGTAGCAATAATAACACTGTGTGCGTGAATCTCCTCCCCTGCATCTGTCCATAATTTATGCACCGCTCCTGAGAAATCGACTTTCTCAATCATCACCCCTGTATTAATTTCAGTGTCAAACCGCGCAGCCTGTTTTTCCAAATCCATCATCATTTCAGGCCCCATAACACCATTGGGATAACCAGGGAAGTTTTCCACATCATTCGTAATCATCAATTGTCCACCAGGATCTTTCCCAGTGTAAAGCACAGGTTTCATATTTGCCCGTGCAGCGTAAATAGCAGCCGTGTAGCCAGCAGGCCCAGAGCCAATAATTACGCATGTTGTTTCTCTAGCCATAATATTTAATTAATTTTTAGTAGTCTAATAGCAGTTACTATAGTTCAACGCAAAAGATACGCCTAAGTTTTAAAAAAGAAACGGGGGCTTTGATAGCGCAAAGGTAGCAAAAAGTTAGAGCAAAGTACAATTACACGTTTTTCCTATTTTAAGAAGATTCAACCACGCTTTTTCATCTTGTTTATTTTATTGATTATCAAACTATTAAACTTTCAATAATTATTCTATCCCCCTTGCTCAAATCCAATTGCAAGGCTTCTTGAGGATCAAGCCATACTTGTTGTACATGCTCTGATAAGACAAGAGTTCCCCTGACAAGCTGACAGTAGAACGGAAACAATTCAATAGACCAATTTTCTTTCTGTACCACCACACTTGGGAGTGCTTGTCCTACTCGAATTTCTACGCCTAATTCTTCTTGCCACTCTCTCTGCAAGGCAGCAGCATACGTTTCGCCCTTCTCTACTTTTCCTCCAGGAAATTCCCATTGCAAAGCATGGCTTTGCTGTGGCCCACGTTGTACCAGCATTAATTGTTTGTCCTTTTTTAGCAATCCACATACGACAACAATAGGAGGTATTTTTTTCATTAGAACCAATTTTTTAGAGCAGTTGTTTAAAGTAATATGAAGTACCATGAATAAGAAAATTGATGGCAACTAAAGCTACTCTTGATTCAAAAATAGGTACTTTTGTACACTTTCATATTATAACCAAAACAGATCATGCGAATAGTTTTACACGGTAGTATTTTTTTTAGTTTGATAATTCTAATGGCCGCTTGTACCTTAACAGATGCCCAGCCAGAAAGAAACAACAATTCGGAACAAGTATCATTGCGTGGTACAGAATCTTTGATAGATACGCCACCTGCTCCTCCTATTGCACCACCTGTAGATACCATTCACTTGGTGGCAGTGGGCGATATGATGCTAGGCACAGATTATCCAGACAAACGCACCTTGCCTGCCAATGATGGCGTGGGCCTACTGCATGGTGTAGAACAATACCTCCAACCTTTTGATCTCACATTTGGTAATTTAGAGGGAGTTATTGGCCGAGGTGGTAAAGCCAAATCTTGCAATGATCCGCGCTATTGTTATACCTTTAGAATGCCTTCCCATTATACCAATCATCTCAAAAAAGCAGGCTTTGATGTCGTGAGTATTGCAAACAACCATGCTAATGACTTTGGATCTGGTGGGCGCAAGGCTAGTGCAACAGTTCTGGATACTTCAGGACTGCATTATGCAGGCTCTATGGACAAGCCCTATACTACTTTTGAGAAAAATGGGGTAAAATACGGCTTCTTAGCAGCAGCTCCTAATAGTGGTTGTTTTAGTATGAAAAACTACAAAGAAGCAGCAGAAATGGTTGCTCATCTCGATAGCATCTGTGATATTGTGTTGGTCTCGTTTCATGCAGGAGCAGAAGGAGCCAAAGCGACCCATACTCCTAGAAAAGATGAAATATTCTTGGGCTACAATAGAGGAAATGTATACAAATTTGCACATGATTGTATTGATGCAGGAGCAGATGTACTGCTAGGCCACGGGCCTCATGTGACAAGAGCGGCAGAAGTATACAAAGATCGTTTTATTACCTACAGTATGGGCAATTTTTGCACCTATGCAAAATTCAGCCTAAAAGGCCCCAAAGGAGTAGGCCCAATCTTCCAATTAATGCTCGACAAAGAAGGTCGTTTCTTAGGCGGCAAGGTCGTTTCTACCAAACAATTGGGTGAAGGCATTCCTGTATTGGACGAAGAAAAACAAGCGCTTAAACAATTGCAAGCTCTTTCTAAAAGTGATTTCCCCGAATCACCTTTGGTAATTACAGATGAGGGAAAACTCTACCTTCCTGTTGAGGAAGTTTCTGATCCTATTCCTGTTGATTCTACAACACAAGACAACACCACTATTCAAACTCAAAAATAAGTTCTTTTAAATTATAAGATTGGATTCCTGAGCCAGATTGTACTTGCAGTAAGCCTCTGGAATCCAATCCTATGATCTTGCCTCGAAAGTACTTTCCTGTCGCTGCCTCTTGAAAAGAACGCCATTCTTGATAGCCATATAGCAATTGTAAATATTCTGCCTCTAGTGTAGTGTGTTGTTGCGCCCGCAATTGTAAATACCGTTGCTCCAAATACCAACAAAATTCCCCAATTAGCTCTACCACATCGTATGTATTGCCTGTGTGACATTGCAGAGAAGTCGCTCTTTGAAGTGGTGCAGGAAAAATAGTCTGATTTACATTGAGTCCAAGCCCAATCACAGCACTCTCCAAATAAGCGCCTTTTAGTTCATTTTCTATCAGAATACCTCCTAGTTTTTGGTGCTGATAGTAAATATCATTAGGCCACTTGATTTGGAGGGAATCCGCAGGTTGAAGATAGGTAGATAACAAATCATGCACAGCCAATGCAACCACTTGATGTAAGCGAAACTGCTGTTCTACCAATAAAAATTTGGGATAAAGAATAATGGATAGTAAAATATTTTCCTTCGCCACACTTTGCCAAGAACTGCCAAATTGTCCCTTGCCTGCGGTTTGATATCCTGCATAAATGGCAGTTCCTTCTATTGGATTGCTTTTTGACAATAACAATTTAGCTTGGGCATTGGTCGAATCTAAGCTACTTTTGTAGATTGCAACTTTTCCAATAAAAAGGCTGTTAGAAATAATGGGTTTTATATCCAAAATAAACGTTTTTTAGAGTATCTTTTTGTTCTATTTATACGTATATAGTTCAAAAGTAGACTTTTCTTTGGAATTTCTATTTTAGATACTATTTAAGACACAAATAATTCTTCATCAAAATTTAGAGTATTGACTAATCAAACTTCTGCTTTGCAACAAAATGCTCCCGAACCCAATGTACTAAATGCCCTTATTGTTGACGCTATGCAAGATAATAAAGGAAAAGAAATTGTCTTGTTTGATTTGCGCCACTTAGAAGAAGCCAGCAGTGATTTTTTTGTCATTTGTCATGGTGCTTCTAACATACAAATTGCAGGGATTTTAAAAAATGTAGCACGTCGTGTATACGATGAATTTGGCATCCGTCCCAATTACTCTGAAGGTACTCCAGGCAATTGGCTCTTGTTAGACTACTTTTCAGTAGTAGTTCATGTATTCTCTAAGGAAAAAAGAGCGTTTTATAACTTGGATGATTTGTGGAGCGATGCTAAAATTACCAGCTATGACGATTAATTTAAGTTTTCATTAACCCTAAAAGTAGCTTGATTCTGTGTTTTAGGTCAACTTTTTGAGGGGTTTATTAGTTGTAAAATAAACAACAAGAAATAGCTGTTTAAATGATCACAAACAACATGTTTTTGTTATTTTATTCGCATCAAATTTCTTGAGCTTATTCTGGCAACAATACACTATTCTTCACTGCTTCGCAGGTAAACCATATTTAATTGCTTATCAAATAATAAAAGATTATAAAACTCATGAAGTTTGATAATCAATTAGATACTAAATATGCTTTTCTTATTAGTTCGTCTGATCTATTCTACCAACTAATTCAAATCGCTTTGCGAATATAGAAAAGCAACCAATGCGCGAAGTATTAACTATTATTACAATATAAAATGGAACAAAAAAATTCACCAAGTAATAAACCAAAATTTAATGCCTATTGGTTTTATGGCATTATTGCAGTGGTTGTGCTTGCCCTTAACTTTTTTAATCTCACGGGCTCCATGCCTGATATTACCATGTCAAAGCTCCAGAGTTTAATTGAGAAGGGAGATGTTAGTAAAATTGTGGTGGTAACCACAGGTGAGGATGCTAAACATGCAGAAGTATACATTGCCAAAGAAAAATTAGAGGAAGAGGCTTACAAAAAAGTTTCTCGTTCTACTATGGGAATGAACAATACGGGGCCTCACTATAAATACACCATTATCTCCTCTCAAAATTTTATGGACAAAATTGAGGAGAGCAAGAAGCAGTATTTGGCCGAAAACCCTGAGGCAGAGGATATTTTGATTACAGCAGAAACCAAAGGAACCCTAACAGGTATTATCATTTGGTTGTTCCCATTCATTCTATTGATTGCAATTTGGATATTCTTCATGCGTCGCGTTGGTGGCGGTGGTGGTGGTGCTGGTGGCCAGATTTTTAATATTGGTCGCTCCAAAGCAACATTGTTTGACAAAGATACCAAAGTAAATGTTACGTTCAAGGATGTAGCAGGACTTGATGAAGCCAAGGAAGAGGTGATGGAAGTCGTTGATTTCTTACGCAATCCTAAAAAATACACGGTTTTGGGCGGTAAAATACCTAAGGGTGTATTGCTGGTAGGCCCTCCCGGTACTGGTAAAACATTACTAGCAAAAGCAGTAGCAGGAGAAGCCAATGTACCTTTCTTTAGCATTTCAGGTTCTGACTTTGTTGAAATGTTTGTGGGTGTTGGAGCGTCGCGTGTCCGTGATTTGTTTCGCCAAGCACGTGAAAAAGCACCTTGTATCATCTTTATTGATGAGATTGATGCTATTGGTCGGGCTAGAGGGCGCAACTCTATGCAAGGCAATGACGAGCGTGAAAATACATTGAACCAATTATTGGTAGAAATGGACGGATTTAGCACAGATAAAGGAGTTATCCTCGTAGCAGCTACCAACCGCCCAGATATTTTGGATACGGCACTATTGCGTCCTGGACGTTTTGACCGACAAATTGGTATTGGTAAACCTGACTTGGTAGGAAGAGAGCAAATCTTTAAAGTTCACTTGAAACCAATCCGAATTAGCGACAATGTAGATGCCAAAACACTAGCCATGCAAACGCCTGGTTTTGCAGGTGCAGAGATTGCCAATATCTGTAATGAAGCAGCTCTGATTGCTGCCCGTTATGATAAAGCAGAGGTAGAAATGGTTGATTTTAATAAGGCCATTGATAGGGTAATTGGTGGTTTGGAGAAAAAGAACAAGTTGATTTCTCCAGAAGAGAAACGCGTCATTGCTTACCATGAAGCAGGACACGCTATTAGTGGTTGGTACTTAGAACATGCACATCCGTTGGTTAAAGTTACGATTGTACCACGTGGATTGACCGCATTGGGTTATGCACAGTATCTGCCCAAAGAAAAACACATCGTACCACAACAGCATCTATTGGATCAAATCTGTGGTTTATTGGCCGGACGTGCAGCAGAACAAATTACGTTTGGACAAATTTCTACAGGTGCACAAAATGACTTAGATCGTGTTACTCAACATGCCTATAATTTGGTAATGATTTATGGTATGAATGACAAAGTAGGCAATGTTTCTTACTATGAAATGATGAAAAACAACCAGTTTGCAAAACCTTATTCAGAGGCTACTGCACAATTGATTGACCAAGAAATTCGTCAGATCATTGATGGTCAATATGATCGTGCTTTGCAATTGTTAAAAGAAAAACGCAAAGAATTAGAATTGTTGGCGAATGAACTACTCAACAAAGAAGTTCTCTTGCGTGCTGATGTAGAGCATCTTATTGGTAAACGTATCTATGATGAGGTGCCAGATGAAAAAAATGGCGAAAAAGCTGCTGGTGATAACAATGGTGTAGATACGTTGTTAGATACAGACGATCTACCTGATGAAAGTCACTAGAATGGTGTAAATAATTTTTCACCTAAAATATAAATTATCCCGAATTTTAGCCAAGTCTAAAATTCGGGATTTTTTGTATTGCCTTCAAATATGATCTTTTAAGAAAAAAAATCAAACAACTATAATAATGGTGGTTCTTACAAATAAAGTTGTATGGTTCACTGTAGCATTTTTTCCTTTATCTGCATCATCAAAATACGCGCAGCCTCTCCGAGGATGCACGTTTTCTTTGCTGCCGCTAAAGAAAAAAATCAGAACATCTCTCTTTTCATAAATTCTATGCAGGATAACCATTAATCAAAAAATGCCTTTTCTTGGAACTTAAAATTAATTTTCGATGTATACATATATAATAGACATTATCACGACTAAATTCGTAGCGAAAAAAGCATCTTTTTCCCTCACTCATCGTTAAAAATTGATTCCATAGCACTGCTATGAACTAAATTTTTGCCTTGATTGATGAAAAAACCTTACTTTTTGTCTCTG
>JBGCDW010000022.1:0-17536 GCA_045105775.1 Aureispira sp. | reverse complement strand
GGACAATTGGCCTTCAATCGTGCAGGGGGGTATTATGTGAGTCCTTTGCAAGTGGCTTTTTTGAGGTTTAAACTTAGTTTTTGATAAAAAATGAAATTGTTTAAAAATTCGAGGTAGAGCAACGATTTATGCTGGGACTTATTTGATTAAAATTACTAGTGGAGATGCCATTATCACACGCAAAGTGATTATTACTAAGGAATAACGGTATTGTACTTTACTTACTTTTTGTTAGGACACTATTGAACAAACCAATATTTTATTTTTTATTTATAATAAAATAAAATTTTATCTTTTATTTTTTAAAAGCATTGGAACTTGTTTGTTTGCTTGTTAGTTGGTTTATTATGGTAATGTATTATTACTTATGTAATAAAATTAAAGTTCATGAACCAACCACCAAAAGTATTCCTCTCCTACAGTACTGAATATCCTAAACATCAAGCATGGGTGATTGATTTGTGTAATCAATTGATAGAAAATGGGATTGATGCTACCTTAGATGTATATGACCTCCAACCAGGGCAAGACATGTACGTTTTTATGGAACGGATTGCTCATAATGAATTTGATAAAATCGTTATCATATCTAATTCGTCTTATGCTCGTAGAGCCAATGCTCGAAAAGGAGGTGTGGGTGTTGAAACACAATTGCTTACCTCGCAAATTTACACTAATATTAAACAGCAACGTATCATTCCAATTTATACTGAAAGGGATTCAAACCATCATCCTATCTTACCTTTTTTCTTAGAAAGTAGATACGCATTAGATTTTTCGGAGGAGACCAATTATGAGGAGCAATATAAGAGATTATATTTGGCTATTTTGGGCAAGCCTGAGTATTCAAAACCACCACTCGGTGCAATGCTTGATCCCGAACAACTACAAACCCAAAACCAGCTAAAATCCAACAATAAACAAAACAATAAAAACATTGTAGAAAAAGACATTTCTAATGTTGGCAATGTTCATATTGGAGACAACAAGCCTCCAAAAGATGAAATTTTTCACAATAAAAATATTGTTAAAGGCAATATTAATAATGCTGGTGACATTCGTATTGGCGATAATTATGGATAATGGATAAGCTGAAAAGCAATACTATAATTGGCGGATAAAACGCATAAACAAACCACCTAAGATGAGTTCAAAGGTGGTTCTTGATGGTATGTGTATGTGGGTATTTAAGGTCTATTCCTCTTCGTCCTGTGCTGCTTGTTCTTCTACTACAAGAGCAGCAGTTGTTACTTCTACTACTTCGTAATTTTTATCTTGAAAGTCAAAAGATTGCCCCTTTCCTAGACGTATCCAGCTATCTCTGCCTGGAAGTGCTAAATTTGCTGTTAAACCTATATGGGTTTCACTGTCTAGGGTGTATTCTGTTTCCGCAATATTGTTACACATTACATCAGCACCATCTAGGACACTTTCTACTCCTGCTTTGAGGGTTATTTGTTTTAAAGAATTATCTGTGTTCATTGTATTAGAGTTGTTACAACTTGTTGTAATAAATAAATAGAAAAAAATTAGTGTTGCTAAGTAACGCATGACTATTCTAAGTAGCTAATTTTGTAATAGAATTTTCTGTAATCATCAAAAGACAAGGTTACTTCACGCCCTCCAGGTAAGGTATTGTTGTGTGGGTTTCTAATGGTAATAGCTGAGCTTGAGATTGATATGATGTAATAGGCATGTCCTAACACTACATTAGAATTTCCTGCGGCAATTGCTTTTTTGCTACCATCGTCTGCTGAAATAGAACTAGTCGTTAAGGGTGTTTTGGCATCCAAGTGGCCTTGTACAAATTCTACCAATTCTGTATTATTCATACTTGAAAGTCTCTTAGTCGTTGCATCCTGCCCTGTGATTACTTCTAAGGCATCATCAGCATGTCCGCCTTCTATTTCATCATATCCTCCATTCATTTCAGCAAAAGCACGCTCTACCAATAGCACCCACAATTCACCATCACCCAAACCAACGGTTGTCCGTCCATCTTTTTCTAGTGTTCGGGGGTGTACATTGATTACTGTAGGATTATTGCTCATATATAAGAAGCCACCTTTCTCATACAAGGTTACATCATAACTTCCATCAGATTTGGGGCCGTCAATCAATTTCTCAATTGCTGAAGGATCGGCTTTGGCTACCGCCGCTAAGGCGGAAAGAAAATAACAATCTCCAATCCAGTTTTGGTCTACATCATCATGAGAAATACCATCTCCATATTCATCCACAGAACCTTCGGCAAAGAGTTTTGTAATCATTTTCACTTTGGTTACATCAATTTCTTTTGCACCTGCAAAGTTATCGCCAGAAGGCACTTCTCCGTCTATATTCTCCTCCCCTCCATGTTGTACAGGATCGCCAGAAACTACACTACTTAATTTCTCTAGTGCTTGTTGAATTTCTTCTTTTAATGATTGTATTTTCTGCTGTTCTGGACTATCGGTTATACCATCATTTTTAAATAGTTGATCGTACTCCTCTAGTTTTTTTGCTATTTTTTCGAGCATCACTTGTTTTTTTTGCACTTCCTGCTCGTTGTTGATTTCGTCAGCCATAATTGGTCGTTATTGGAACAAAACAAGGACATATTTAATTTTACATACGAATTCATTCCTTGTTTTGCTTGGTTAAAGGAATAAAGTTTAAACGTTGATACTTGCGACAATTTCCGCTACTTTGGCAGCCAGTGTGTCTACATTTTGTGAAACTTTTGCACGACGTTCTTCGGTCAATGTGGTTCCATTCTCATTGACGTTATTTTTCAAATCCTGAATTTTCTGCTCCATATCTGCAATTTCAATGGCTTCTATTTCGTCAATTTGTCCATCTGCATTGGCCTCTTCTTTCATCTTAACTAGAAAATCTTCATATTTTTGGATTTGTGCTTCTAGTTTCGCTTTTGGGGCTTTTCCTACCAATGGCTCCATGTCGTTCAGCCCTTTCTCCATCTTATCACGTCTAGCCTTACGTTTGGCTTTTTCCTGCTCGCTCTGGCTATTGTCTTCTACTTGATTATTCCCTGTAGTGTCTTCATTTGTGCCTTTAGTGCTTACAACCTCCTCTTCAGAACCACCAAGTACACGCAAAATGTTTCCATTTTTATCTTTAAAATCCAAATCGGCCAATACGGTATGCAAGCTCGATTTTCTAGGGCCTTCGACTTTACCTTCCAAACTCATAAAACATTCATTAGTTTCTGATGATGTGCGTTTGTAAGCAATTTTACCACTCGTAGCCAACCATTTTTTCTTCTTGATTCGGTCCAAAAGCAGGGATAAAAAAGTTACTTGCGCTTCCAAAAGTTCTTTTTCACCCTCTTTAGCAGTTTTGAGTGTTTTTTCTGCCTTTTTGAGTTTGGGCTCAACGTCTTTTTTGAGCATGGGGAAAGCCAAGTTGTAAAAAAAGAAACTTCCTTTTTCTTCTTCTACAAATAAGAATGGCTTTTTACCAGGTTTAGCCATATTGGCAATACTTGCCTTAAACTCTACATCTGGTTTAGCAATCTTTTTTTTGCCCAGAAATTCTAACATTAGGTTTAGTTGTGCAGGGTTCATACCCAAAGCAGGTGCTAGGGCTGTAGAATGCCCTGCAAGATCTTTTAATTCCATAGTATGGTTGATTTTAATTAGTTTTTTTTCTGTTGATCCAGAAAAATTGGTCGATTTAGAATCTGTCCACTAATATAAGAAATATAATTTAGATTTACAAGTCTTTTTAGAATTAGCTACTAATCCAAGACGCTTTCCCCAACTAATTTTTTAACAACTCTCTACTAATTTTTCTAGGCAACGCTATTCATCTATACGAAGTACTTGCTAGTCTAAAATCACAACCCGTCTCACTAAAAGCCTTCAACATTTTTGTATATTGCTGGTGTTACCTTACAATTAATTTAATACATTATTATACATCATAAATTTACTATGAAACAGCTATGGTTATGGGCATTGTGTTGCCTACTCCCCACGCTTTTGGTGGCACAAAAGAAGAAGAAAAATACTTCTAAAAAAGAGCAAACTCAAACAGAGATGAAGGCCAATGCACCTAGTATGAGTGCGCTTAAATTTCGCAATGTTGGCCCTGCTTTTACTTCTGGGCGTATTATTGACCTCGCTGTTCATCCCAACAAGCCTTATGTTTATTATGCGGCGGCTGCTTCTGGTAATCTCTGGAAAACAAGCAATGGCGGCACTTCTTATGAGCCTATTTTTGATGGCTATGGCTCCTACTCTATTGGTTGTATTACTATTGATCCCAACCATCCCAATACCTTGTGGTTGGGTACAGGTGAGAACAACAACCAACGTTCGGTAGCCTATGGGGATGGTGTTTACAAATCTATGGATGCAGGCAAGAGTTGGAAAAACATGGGACTCAAATCTAGTGAGCACATTGGAATGATTCAAGTGCATCCCAATAATTCGGACGTAGTATATGTGGCTGCCTACGGCCCTTTGTGGAAAGAAGGGGGCGAACGTGGTCTATACAAAACCGAAGATGGGGGCAAAAGCTGGAATCTTATTCTAGAAATTGACGAACATACGGGGGTGAGTGAAATACACCTAGATCCACGCGATCCCAATCTCATTTATGCAGTAGCGCACCAACGTCGTAGACATGTATTTACTTATTTGGGAGGTGGCCCAGGCTCTGGGGTACACCAATCCAAAGATGGGGGAAAAACATGGACAAAGTTAACGGGTGGCTTGCCTGCTGGTGATTTTGTAGGGCGTATTGGCTTGGCTCTTTCGCCTGTGAATCCCGATTATGTGTATGCCATTGTAGAAGCCTCTGAAGGTAAGAAGGGGGTCTATCGTTCTACGGATCGTGGCGCAAGTTGGACCAAGCGTGGTGGGTACAGTACTTCTGGCAATTATTATCAAGAAATTTATTGTGATCGTTTTGATGTGAATAAGGTGTATTCTATGAATACTTGGTTGCATCATTCTATTGATGGCGGCAAAACATTTGTACGCACTGGTGAGTCTCTTAAGCATGTGGACAACCATTGCATGTGGCAAGATCCCAACCATGCCGACCACTGGATTGTAGGTTGTGACGGCGGCCTCTACGAAACGTGGAACCACGCCAAAGATTGGCAATTCAAAGCCAATTTGCCCATTACACAATTTTACAAAGTAGCCGTAGATAATGCTGCTCCTTTTTATAATATTTATGGCGGCACCCAAGACAACAACTCGATGGGTGGCCCAAGCCGTACCACCAATTCTGCGGGCATTGTCAACTCCGATTGGTATATTACCAATGGTGGGGATGGTTTTGAATCTCAAATTGATCCCACCAATCCCGATATTGTCTATGCACAAGCACAGTACGGCTGGTTGGTACGTTATGACAAAAAAAGTGGCGAACAAATTGGAATTAAACCAAGTTCTCCCGTGGGTGCCAAGCCTTATCGTTGGAACTGGGACGCGCCCTTGCTCATCAGTCCACACAATCCTCAACGCCTGTATTTTGCAGCCAATCAGATATTTAGAAGTGAGAATAGAGGCGATGATTGGGCGGTAATTTCTGAAGATTTGACCCAGCAAATTGATCGCAACCAACTAGAAGTAATGGGCAGATTGTGGGAGCCTGAGGCCGTGATGAAAAACAAGAGTACTTCTATATATGGTAATATTGTGGCTTTTGATGAATCGCCCTTGCAAGAAAATTTGCTGTATGCAGGCACGGATGACGGTTTAATTCACGTCAGTGAAGATGCCAAAACGTGGACCAAGCTCGCTCCTATTGGCGGAGTTCCTACGAATACTTATGTCAATGCCTTGATTACCTCCAAACATGATGCAACTACCGTTTATGCGGTATTTAATAATCACAAAAAAGGGGATTTTAAGCCTTATATTTATAAAAGTACCAACAAGGGGGCTACTTGGACAGCCGTTCATGGAGATTTGCCCGAGCGTGGTACGGTTTACGACATAGCCGAAGATCATGTAGACAAAGATTTGTTGTTTGCAGGCACGGAGTTTGGTTTCTTTTTTAGTAAGAATGGTGGTAAAAATTGGACGCAACTCAAAAGCGGCTTGCCAACTATCGCTATCAAGGACGTTGAAATCCAAGCCAGAGAGAATGATATTGTACTAGCTTCTTTTGGACGTGGTTTTTATGTATTGGACGATTATTCTCCATTGAGAAATTACAAAGAGGAAGATTTGAACAAAGAGGCGGTAATCTACCCCATCAAAGATGCGTGGGTATTTATAGAGCGCAGTCCATTGGGCTTGACAGGGCGTTCCATGCAGGGCGCATCTTATTATGCCGCCGAAAATCCTCCTGTAGGCGCAGTATTTACCTACTTGTTTAGTGATACCACCATGAAAACGCGCAAAGCTATTCGCCAAGCCCAACATGCTGCCGATCGCAAAAACAACACCCCAATCACCTATCCAAGCATTGATTCGCTACGCCAAGAGGATTGGGAACAAAAGCCTTATGCTATTATGACCATTCGCGACAAGGCGGGTACTGTCGTTCGTAGACTCAAAACCACGCCAAGCAAGGGCATGAATCGTTTGGTATGGGATTTTAGATACGAGTCGTTGATGCCCATTCAGCTCTCCAAGCGCAAAAAAGGCCGCTACAGCTCCTTGCCTAGTGGTGCTTTGGCTGCCCCAGGCGAGTACACTGCACAATTGTCAAAAGTGCAGGATGGCAAAGTGACGGATTTGACAGAGCAAGTTTCCTTTACCATCAAGTCGCTCAACAATGCGACCTTGAGTGCCAAAGACAAAGATGCCTTGACGGCATTTCAGATAAAATTGAGCAAAATGCGCCGCGCTGGCCGTGCCGTGGCTGCCGTACATGGCACCATGAAAAAACGTGTCGCGCTCCTAGAACAAGGTATTATCAATACGCCTTCGGCGGATCTCAAATTGCTAGAGGAAGCCGAGCGTTTGCGCCTACGCTTAAAAGAATTGGGCGTAACTTTATCTGGCGATGGCAGCCTAAGCAAACGCGACATAGAGAGCGCGCCAAGCCTACTTCAACGCATGGAAACGCCTATCTGGAATACTTGGGAGGCCACTAGCGCACCGTCTAAGAGTGCTCAAGAGAATTATGCCCGCGCTGGGAAGTTGTTTGAGCAGTTCCTAAAGGATTTGAATGTTGTAAAACAGGATATTGAAAAACTAGAACAACAATTGAATGATCTGGGCGCACCGTATACCAATGGCCGTATGCAGTTGCCCGATTGGAAAATGGAATAAAAATTACTGGTATATATATACATTGGGCAGAAAACGCAAAGAATTGTGTTTTCTGCCTTTTTTTTGTGGGGGGAGGTAAGTTTTATTATAAAAATAAAAATGTAAAAAAATGCAACAATAAAATATTCTGACCGTAAACAGCCATAGTTATAACACATAAAACAAAATAATACATAATAATGAATATATTACTAAATCAGGTTAGGATTTATGGTTTTAGAGGGTTAAAGAATATTGAAATAGACCTAAAACAAACTACAGTAATTGTAGGTAGTAATAATTCGGGAAAAACTACTTTTCTAAGAGCTTTACAAATCGCTCTAAGCAATTCATTTACCGTATCTTCTGATGATTTTTATTATGATGAAACAACATCTACGAACCAAATAATAATTGATGTGTCTTTTATTCCTGTAGATGAAAATCACCAGCAAATAGCAGTATTTTCGGATGAGTGGCAGACTGTTTTTACTGTAGATAAAATTGCATTGGATGTAGACGGGCAGCAATCTGTAAGGTATAGAACCATTATCGAGGAAGATCCTGTAAGGGATTCTTACCGAAAAAAACAATATATTATTGATGTATGGGAAGATTTTGAAGCTTCGGGGCATTTTTGGTATCAACAAGAGTATACTAGCGAATTACGATTTTACTTTGATGAGATTCCTTTTCATTACATGGATGCCAATAGAGATATTTTGGAAGATATTAAAAACAAACGTTCTTATCTTGGTAAAATATTGTCATCCATTGAATATCCAAGAGCAAAAAAAGAAGAAATAGAGCGACTTATACAAGAACTCAACCAAATGGCTATTAACGGAAGTGCTGTCTTAACCGACATTACCGCTACTTTATCAGATTTGGATACGACAATGGATAATTCTAATAGAAGTGTAAATCTTAGTCCTTTTACCAAAAAAGTCAAAGATTTTAACAAAAGTATCAAAATACAATATGCTGATTTTGCTATGGATTATCATGGCATGGGTACTAGAAGTTGGTCATCCTTATTGGTCTTAAAAGCATTTATAGCGTTTTATCACAAAAGAGCCGTCGATCAATCTAAGCTCTTTTTTCCTATTGTGGCAGTTGAAGAACCTGAAGCCCACTTGCATCCAAATGCTCAAAAAAAGCTATATTCGCAAATAAACAATATTCGTGGACAGAAAATAATCTCTACACATTCTAGCTATGTAGCTGGTTGTGCAGATTTGCATGAAATTCGTGTCTTATCCAAACAAGATACCAATGTTTTGGTGGGTCAATTAGAAACCGAATTATTGGATTCAGAACAAAAGCGACAAATCAACCGACAGGTTGTGAACACACGAGGGGAATTGTTTTTTGCCAAGGCGGTTGTGCTGTTTGAGGGAGAAACAGAAGAGCAAGTCCTTCCTGTTTTGGCAGAAAGACATTTTGGGCTATCTGCCCTTGAACTGGGGGTTAATTTTGTGGGAGTGGGCGGTTATACAAAATATACACCTTTCATTCAATTTTGTGAGGCATTCAACATCGCCTACTATATTTTTAGTGACAATGACAAAAGTGGAGCGGTCAATACTTCTGTAACAAATCAAATTAATGCAGCAACAAACAAAGATTTGAGTGTAGTTGTTTTTTTAGAAGAGGAATGCGATTTTGAGCAACAATTAATATACCATGGTTATTTAGAGGAGGTCAAAGAAGCACTGATTGAATGTAAAATAAGAAAAAATAATGCAATTCGTCCTGAGCATATCGCTGATATAAACAGACAAGTGAGTGCAGATTCTAATGAAGAAATTTATAAAGCTATAACTGGCATGAAAACACAATTTGCAGCCACAATAGCACCTATTTTATTTGATTCTGAAAAACCATTGCCCCCTAAAATCATTGAATTATTCAACAAACTTCCCATTACAGAGCAATCAGATGACTAATATAAGATTATCCACCAAACAACAAGAGATTGTTAACCTCAATGCAGGGGCTTACTTGGTAATGGCTAGTGCAGGCAGTGGCAAAACTAGAGTGCTCACTGAGCGGATCAAGCGCCTATTGCCAATTACTAAACGGAAGATTTTAACCATTACGTTTACAAACAAGGCAGGGGAAGAATTGCGAGAGCGTTTGGAACAGGTGCAAGCTGTTAAGGATAAGGTTTTTATTGGTACTTTTCATAGTTTTTGCCAAAGCATCTTAGAGTTGCGTTTTAAGATGTTGGGCTATCGTGCTATGCCTCATATTTTTGAGGATGATTCGGATAGAATTGAATTAATTGGTCAAGCTATTGAACAAGTTCCTTATTTCAAGGATATATATTCAGAAATAGAGCCTTCTAAGAGGTTGAGCTATAAATATGAAGTCTTAAAATTCATTGCTGATGTTAAAAGAGAATTGATTGCTCCAGAGGAGTTAATTGAACATTCGGAAGAGCAAGAGTTTTTATTGTTGTATAAAGCTTATGAAGATATTCTTAACTCCAATAATGCTATTGATTTTGATGATATTATACGACTTGTTTATCACTTATTTTCAAACAATGAAGGGGTCTTAAATCTATATAAAAAAACTTATGAATATATTTGTGTAGACGAAGCACAAGACCTCAACAAAGCTCAATACTACTTGCTGCTGTTGCTTATCAACCAAGAAAAGAGCAATATTATGATGGTTGGCGATCCCAATCAATCTATTTATGCCTTTAATGGTTCTTCATCAGAATTCATGCAAAAAGATTTTGTAGAGGAATTTAATGCCGAAGTGTACCAACTTAAAGAAAATTATCGTTGTGCTAAATCTATTATCGAGGCTTCTCACAAACTAACAACCTCCAAAATTGACACTAGTATTTACAAAGTACCTGGTTTATTCAAAGTAGCTGCATTTGCTAATGAAGAAGAAGAAGCGGTTTATATTGTGGAAAAGATTTTAGAATTGCTAAAAACAGAGGAACACGAGGATATAGAAACCGCTATCACCCCCGATAGTTTTGCAGTGTTGGCAAGAAACAAATATATTTTCAGTACACTTGAAAAACAATTGAATAAACATAAGATTCCTTTTTTTTACAAGACTGGAAATATTGGTCTAAAATACGACAGTATTCAAATGAAGTTATTTGATTACTTTTTTAGAATCAAAATTAACCCTCAAGATAAATTACATCAGGACAGAATCAAGGCTATACTCAAACTAGACGATATTAGTAATAGAGCAATGCTAGAAGCATCTAAATATCCTGAAATAATTTATTTCTTTGATTTTGTTCAATGTATGACGGTAGATAATTTGAATGCTGAATTAAAAAAACTCACAAAAATTGTAGAAAATAATGCTTCTGACCATATCAATAAGCTGTCTGATGATGATAAAATGATACTTCTTCGAGATGTGGAAGAGTTTCGTGATAATTGGGTTACTTATCTAAAGAAAAATTCAAATCGTTCTTTAACAAAGTTTAAAAATTCTCTGGCATTAGGGACTACAAATCAAGCTGTAGAACAAAAAGGCATAACACTAAGCACGGTTCATACCATGAAGGGGCAAGAGAGTGACATAGTGTTCCTAATGGGAATGGATGAAGGAACGTTTCCCGATTATAGGGCTATTGAAAAAGGAGGCGTTAGCTTGCAACAAGAGAAAAATAATCTCTATGTTGCTTTTACTAGAGCCAGACGGCTTTTGTATGTAACTTATCCCAAATCTCGAATAATGCCTTGGGGAGCAAAACGAAAAAGAGCCATATCTCGATTTTTGAAACCCTTCCTAAATGTGATCAACCAATAATTTTTCCAATTCTCAAAAAAAATGATGTTCTTTATATAACTCCATCAATATTCATCCACTAATTACCACGACAAAGCAACCATGGAACAACACGAACACAATCCCAAATACATCGCATCTATTTTAGAGCTGCCCTGTCCTTCTTGTGGCAACCAGTTGGCCTACTCGGCCAAGACGGGCAATATTCGTTGTGGGCATTGTGGTTTTAGTAGAACCGTGGATCAGGCCAGTAATATGGTGGAGGAAAACAGCTTGCGAGAGGCAGCAGATAAAATGCAAACCTACACCCCGCAGACGGTAGAAAAGAAAGTTATAGATTGCGGCAGTTGTGGGGCGCAATTGATGTTGGCCGAGGATCAGGTGGCAACGCGTTGCAATTTTTGTGGCTCGGAGAAGGTGAATGAAACCGCCCAGCATAAGAATATGATTCAGCCACAGGGCATTATTCCGTTTCAGGTGCCTAAGCGAACGGCTAGTGATAAATTCAAGGAGTGGATTGCAAAAGGCTGGTTTACGCCCAACAAATTGCAGCGTTTGGCCGATTTGGAGGACATTCATGGGATTTATGTGCCGTTTTGGACCTATGATGCCCAAACCTTTACGCGCTGGAGTGGCGAGGCTGGTCATTATTATTATGAAACAGAATATCATACCAATGCGGAGGGGGAAGAAGAGGAAGAAGAAGTAAAAAAAATACGTTGGGAGTATCGTTCGGGTTCGTTGGAGCACTTTTTTGACGATATGCTCATTGTGGCTTCTAAGGGATTGCCACACAAATTGATTACGCCGATTTATCCCTATGAATTGGACAAGGTAATTAATTATAGCAATGAATTGATGGTGGGCTGGGAATCGGAAATCTATAGCCTAGATGTGATGGAAGGCTACAAGGTGGCAGAGGGACAAATGGATGCTTGGTTGCACTCGGAGGTAGAGGATAGAATTGGAGGGGATGAACAACGTGGTATTCGGCTAGATACCGAGAAATGGGACCAAACGTTTAAGCATATTTTGCTCCCTGTTTGGCTCTGTAGCTATATTTACAATGATAAGAGTTATCAGTTTGCTATCAATGGCCAAACAGGGAAAATTAGTGGTAAAAAACCCAAATCTTGGGTCAAAATCACCTTTGTTGTATTGTTGGTGATCGCTGTTATTGCTGGAATTGTGTTCTTAGTAACTCGTAATTAATCCACAGTTAGAGGCGTATTCACCATGCGTTGTTCTATTACGCCTTCGCGCTCGCGTGCCGCTTGTTCCTCTGGTGAAAAATTTTGCACCAATACTTCCAACGGAAATTGCTTGAGCTGTGACCCAAAGGCATCTTTGTGTACTAAGCCCACTACATCGTTTTCGGTTCTGACCAAAAAGGCATTTTTGCCTTGGCGTTCGTAGACAATTACCTCGTCTCCGCCCTTGAGCTGCATTAGTATTTTGCTTGGTTGGTGCGGATCTCTAACCACCAAATGGCTCGGTGTGGTTGCATCTACACGTGTTTCATAGCCTTTGTTGACTACATAACTGACAATTTCTTCATTCACCGCACGTAAATGTAGGCCATTGGGTTTGGTATTGGCTTGGGCTACTTTTTTCTGATAATATGCTCTGTTCTTTTTTAGTTCTTGCAAACGTGTTTGGGCTTGTGCTGCCCAACTGTATGTCATTACGATAAGGATAATTAACCAACTGTTTTTCATGATACACTCTATTTTTTTGAATAAGGTGAATGGATAATTCCATAGGTTTACCTCCTGTATATACCAACAAGAGTGCCAGTCCTAATTTTGAGGTGTTATTTAAAAGCGATATACGATAGTTGATGACCAACTTGGAGTTCGTCAGTAACTCCATCTGGAGCAGATCAAGATAACTCGAAATCTGCGATGGTTTACTTTACAGGGCATGGAATTGTATTCTACTAAAATAAAATTAGCGTTTGCCAAGTCATGCTTAACAAACGCTTTTTTATGCTCGGTAGATCTTTTTTATTCACTAATAGGATCTGGATCAATCGTCCCCACTCTACAACGGCCAAGGTAAGTTCGGTCAATTAAAGCAGTTTTTACAACCGCCGTACAACCACTGTTGTTAACAATATGACGAACCAATAAGTATCGTTTGGTGGTAGATACTGGAATAGTAGGATCATTGCCTGTAGCTACCGCAATAGGAGTGCTAGAGGGGGCTACAATTGCATTATCAGAGGCGTAGACTTCCCATAGATTCTGAGTGGTAAAAACATCATTGTTTGTGCATTTAATCTCTGTTGTTTTATAAAGTTTGCACGCAGTTTGTGTAAAATCGGCACTGTAGCCGCCACATTGCAAAACGGATATATTATCCATCAAAGCCCCTTGTTGTGTAGAATTAGAGACCGTATTGTAAATCCAAAGTTGGGAAAAATTTTGGGTAGGTGTAAAATAAACATAATCCGTTACCCAATTATAGTTAGCAGCATTTACAGGAATGTGCTTAATCGTCTGGCTTTGAAATGGCGTTGGTAGCGAAGCATTATTGGGCGTTAAGCCATTGACTGCCTTTATAAAGAGGTCGGAATGGTGCGCTCTTCTGAATTGTACCCGATAGGTTTTGCCCGCCTCAAAATTACAACTGGTATAAATACCCGAGGCTGCAATTAAATCAGCAGATTTGTTACCATTAACAGTATGAAGATTAGGCCCACCATGAGACGCTTTCCAATGTGGCACTCCATAGGCTACAAATAAAGAACTCGTGCCTAATTGAGAAGGGCCAGTTTCAAAATCTCCATTCTGAATCAATTGTTGTGCCTGTAGGCTAAAGGAGATCAATAGGGACGTAATAAAGATCAAGGATTTCATTTGAAATATTTTAACTTTTTGTTGAAAACATTTGCAGCATCTAGTTGAGTTTCGTCTTTAAATTAAATAATTTTCAATTATAAAAATTAACTAAACTACTGCCTTCAGAACAAAAATGTAAATAAACCACTTGCTTTTTGTGTTTTAATTTCCCCATGGCCCTTTTCAATTTCCCAATGGCCCTTTTCAATTTCCCAATCGCTATTTATTCTACTATTATCAATATAAAAAACAACTTGTCGCGCTTCAAAAAATAAACAACACTATATGCTTGTACTTTGGAAGCAGTCTTTTAATTTTGTTTGGTGTACAACTTCACTATTTATCACCTAACAACCTTTATCCAATGACTGCACCTACTGCTAGAACAGATAGTATTGATTTATTGCGGGGATTTATTATGCTACTAATGGCCTTAGATCATGCCAGTGCTATGATTGGGCGTGTGCATTTTAGCGAATTATGGGGCGTATCCTTCAAGGGCTATCCTGATTTTGGCTGGTGGTTGACCCGTTTTTTGAGTCATTTATGTGCCCCTGGTTTTTTCTTTTTGATGGGCATGAGCATTTTTCTATTTGCTCAGAAGCGTTTGCAATCAGAATGGTCGGTTGGGCAAATCAATCGCTACTTTCTAAAACGTGGGGGGATTATTTTATTGTTAATGGTTTTCTTAGAATTTCCTGCTTGGGCCATTAGCATGATACTCAAAACCCCTGATCCTACGGCAGCAGCAGCAGCGGCACCTGCCATGCCGGGAATGGTAGGCAGTTATTTCCTAATTCCTACTTCTGTGTTGTATGGTTTGGGGGCTTGTATGATAATTGGAGGCTTGTTGTGGCGCTTGAGAACTTGGCAATTGTTGAGCATCACCATAGGGAGTTTTCTTTTGTCTTGGTGGTATATTAGCCATTCCGATCCTAGTGAAGCGTTTAATGTGTTGGAACATCTATTGGTAGTGCCAGGCAAATCTCCAGGAGTTATGGTCATCTATCCTATTATTCCGTGGTTGGGTATTACTACTTTTGGAATGCTTTGGGCGAAATTATTACAACAAAAACCTGAACAAATTTATACAATTTCTGCCGTAACAGGTTTGCTTTTTATTGCTTCTTTTGTTGGCTTGCGAATGCTGGAATGGGGCAATTTTGCGATTGCGGATAACGACAGTTGGATTAGTTTCTTTACCTTGGTCAAATATCCGCCTAGTCTAGCTTTCGCGCTTATTACTTGCGGTATCAACTTGGTTTTGTTCTTTGTTTTTTCGCGTGTTGCTGGACATAAATTTGTCCACCCCATCAAGATTTTTGGACAGACAGCCATGTTTTTTTACATTGCCCACTTGTATTTATACGCCTTTATGGGCGCGGCTTTTCGTTCGGGTTGTGCTATTGAAGTCATGTATCTTTGCTGGGCAATTGGCTTGGTCTTGCTGTATTTTATCTGCACGCGTTTTTTGGCCTTCAAGAAAACCAAACCCAACAATTCGCTTTGGCGCATGATTTTAAAAAAATAGGGTTGGCACATTTGCCAACCCTATTTTTTTATTTTTCCCAAGTATTGTTATCTCTATCAATATCTGCTAGGCGCAGCGAAGGATCAATTTCAATCTTCTCTATATCATTGTACTTGATGGGAATGTTCAATTCATACACAGGATGCGTCCATTTCCAATCAGGCATGACCGTTTGGTTGCCATTTTTCATTTCGTCCTGTTTGTGTCCACGCATAATTTCCAAAGGAATATTATAGGTTATGATTTGTGTTAATTTTCCTTTTTTGTACGTTACCACAATATCCAAGGGCATCGGCATTTTGCCTTTGCGCTCCAAATAAATAGTTGTCCCCTTGCGATCACGCTTACCACTAGCCAAGTAATATTGCTTGTCCTTAGACTTCGTTACTGTCGTATCAGCAGACGTTTTATTGCCCTTAACTACGTCGGCAATCGCATAATCTATTCTGTTGGTGGTATTGACCCAGTGCTCCTTGTACCAATCCAATTCCAAATTGGATTCCTTTTCCATAACACGAATAAAATCATTGGGATTCGGGTGCTTAAAACGCCATTCGTCATAATACTTTAACATAGCTTTATCAAACACGGTTTCACCAATAATATAGTTCAATTGCCCCAAAAATACCGCCCCTTTGGAGTAGGCTGCTTGTCCATACGCAAAATTGGTATTGAAATGATCGGCATGGGTAGACATAGGCTCCTCTGACCCACTTTTGGCCAAGTATTCATAGCCTTTGTAAGAACCATCGTGCGGAAAAGAGCCACGACTATTGAATAAATGTGCTCGAACCACATTAGAAGCATACGAGGTAAACCCTTCGTCCATCCAAGCATACAGGCTTTCGTTAGAACCCAACAACATCTGGTACCAAGTGTGCATAGCTTCGTGAATGATCACTCCTACCAAGGAACCAAAATTGCGTTTGCCCGTAATCAACGTTGCCATAGGATATTCCATTCCACCGTCACCACCCTGAATAATGGTGTATTGTCCGTAAGGGTAATCGCCATATCTCTGTTGGATAAACTTAAACGCTTGCACTGTTTTGCGTTGTGCTTTTTCCCAAACTTCCTTGTAATCCTCATCGTCTTGATAAATAAAATGCAAGACCAAACCTTCTTCTACTTCTTGAATATCATGGATGTAATCAGGATCAGCCGCCCATGCAAAATCATGCACATTCTTAGCCACAAATTTCCAAGTCAAATTTTCTTTATCCGAATGATCTACTTTCTGGCCTACCTCTTCGTAACCGTGGCCAATTTCATTGGGGTTTTGCAAAATGCCCGTCCCACCAATAGTATACTCCTTATCAATGGTAATATTAACGGCATAATCGCCCCAAATACCATAAAACTCACGCCCTATGTATGGATTGGAGTGCCATCCTTGATAATCGTATTCCGCCATTTTGGGATACCATTGCGTCATTGACAATTCAATGCCCTCTGCACTGTTCCAACCCGAACGGCGAATTTGCAAGGGCACTTGACTGTTGAATTCCATTTCAAAAACAGCACTATCGCCTGCTCCAATCGGCTCGTCCAAGGCTACTTCCAAAATCGTTCCTACCACTTCAAATTTTACCTCTTTACCATTGTGGCGCAAGGATTTGATTTTGTGGTAACCAATTTCGTCTTTCTTCAAATCCAAAATACGCGCTCCAACACGAGAATCGGCATCTTGGATGGTTCTAGAACGAACATCCATCATACTGTTGGGCTGAAAAGCATTAAAATACAAATGATAAAACACCCGCTTCAAATCATCGGGCGAATTGTTGTAATAGGTCAATTTTTGCTTTCCCTCCAATTGGTGTGCTTCTGCATCCACCACTATATCCATTTCATACGATACACGCTGCTGCCAGCGATCAGACTGCGCCATCGTGTAACTCCACACACTACTGCAGAGCAACAGCACTAAATTCCATTGTTTCCTCATTCTTTTATTATAAATTTAAATGATAATAAAAATCAATTTCTAGCACACTAATTGCACTTTAAACTAAATTAGCGCATATTCCGAGTTATTTTAATATGCCCATGATAGAAGCGAAGCCTCAGAAGCAATACGCGAAATTAAGATGCCGCTCCTACGGAGCTATAAAGGTGTCGCTCCTATGGAGCTATAAAGATGTCGCTCCTACGGAGCTATAAAG